>CAZWFJ010000138.1:0-11849 GCA_964633135.1 uncultured Puniceicoccaceae bacterium
CGATTTGTTGATGTCGCTCCGCTCGGTACGATAGCGATTTCGATTCAGGCCTTAATCTTGTATTTTGATCTTTTCATATGGGTATATATTTCTGAGTCCTGACATCAATCTTAATGTCATGCCTTTTGATACCCATATGAATGTCTGCAGTATCGACATCAGAATGAATATCGTTCACGTTGACATTAGTGCGAATGTCATTTTTAGTTCCTCACATGAGCCAAAATCAGGCAGTTCGCAGCCCTCAGGACTTGGGATATCTCATTGCTCAAGCGCGTCGTCAGCGTGGGCAATCACAACGGCAGCTCGCCGCTGAATTCGGGGTGACGCAGGCATGGCTGTCGCGGGTGGAACAGGGCCATCAGAAGACCTGGATAGGCCAAGTTTTCCGCCTGGCAGTCTATTTAGGTATCGACCTCACGGCACAGATTCCGGCATTAAAAGACGCTTCGAGTGAGTCCGAGAACTCGCCTTGGGGGGATTATCCCGATATAAACCAACTCATCTAGACCATGGCTATTGAGGCACAAATCCTTCTTGTCTACCTGAACGATAGACCCATGGGACATCTAGTCCGGCAAAAGGGAGGAAAGCTCAGCTTTAAATATATAAGCGAATATCTTGGCGATTCGGGTGCAGTTCCGCTGTCCCTTTCCATGCCTCTTGATGACCGGAAATACAGTCATGAGACGATCAGCCCCTGGTTATGGGGCCTACTGCCTGACAACGAACTGGTTTTAGCACGCTGGGCGCAACGGTTTCAGGTCAGCGCATCTAATTGTTTCGGACTCTTGGAAGGTATGGGTGAAGATTGTGCCGGGGCCGTGAGATTCGTCAGGCCCGAAAATGTCGACCGTGCTCTGAAAGGCGGACGCGAACCGCTTGACGAGGGGGACATCGAACGACGCTTGGAAGAATTGAGAAAATATCCGGCTATGGGTCGGGAGCCGGAGGATCGGGGGCAATTTTCTCTGGCTGGAGTCCAGACTAAAACAGCCCTGCAGAAACGTGAGAGTAAATGGTATGTTCCCTGGGGACGCGAGCCAACGACACATATTCTCAAGCCGCCTCGTCCTGATATAGATGGGCACGTCGAGAACGAGCACTTTTGCCTTTGCCTCGCTGCTGCGCTGGGACTTCCTGTTGCTCAGAGTGAGATTCTGCACTTCGGCCTGGAAATCGCCATTGCGGTCGAGCGCTACGACAGAGTCATGCACCAGAGACGTCTTATCCGAGTCCATCAGGAAGACGTTTGCCAAGCACTGGGGACCCATCCTGCGAGGAAATACCAGAATGAGGGCGGTCCAGATATCTCCAAAATGATGGAGCTGATGAATCGCTCCAGTCAACCGGTCGAGGATCGAACGAGAATCATGGAAGCGGTTGCTTTTAATTACCTCATCCTAGGCACCGACGCTCACGCTAAGAATTACAGTTTGCTTCTTGGGCGGAACCAACAGGTGCGATTGGCCCGACTGTATGATGTTGCATCCTTTCTGCCCTATGTTGATCGCCATAAAGACTGTCGCTTTGCCATGAAAGTGGGCGGCTATTACAAGGATACCCAAATCCAGCCTCGCCACTTCGATAAGTTGGCTCGAACATGCGAATTTCCGGCCCAGACCATGAGGCGAATTGTAATCGATATGGCTGAACGCATACCAGATGCTGCTGATCGAGTTATAAGAGCAATGCGCGATAAGGGTGTTAGCCATCAGGTGGTGGACAACCTTGTCGAATTGCTTAAAAAGCGAGCATCCGAAAAGTCGAAGGAATTTTCCGCCTCATAATATGGCAGGGAGAATTGAAAGGGAAGGACTTGGTAGGGTCGTAGTGCTTCATGCATTATTAAGCGGAAGTTAGATTCTTGGTTTTTAATAAAACGTTGTTTGTAATCGGATTATAAAATATCAACTGGTAATCTACTGGCTACATGGCGCAACCTGCGGGTTAAATCCGAGCAAATCGAAGACCTTTTGTTGGATTTTAGTTGGTTCGGTGAGCTTGGAGAATCCGTCGGCGTTTGGCCGGATGCTTTGGCGACGAATGCTACCCGGACTTGATTGAGCACAGCGTGGAGGAGTTGCTGCGTCAGCGCATCGGGGCCTTGTCGATGGGTAACGAGGATTTGAACGACCACGACAGTCTACGTTGCCCGACGCCCGTCGGGTGCGTGGCCGGGCCGACGGGCGCGCTCGCACGCCTCTGTTCCGGGGGTGTTCACGGTAGTGGGGGTCTAATGTTACACCCGATGGAGGGATGACTTATTGCGCTTCCAGCAAGGCGGAGCTGTGCGCTTCCAGGGCCAGGTCGGTTAGTTTGCGGGTGTTGGCGTGCCGCCTGTCGGACCATAGTTCCCGCCACGCACAGTCAGGCAGGGTGGAGGCCTCGTCTGTGCCCAGGGGCGCAGATTCCGTCTCACCCCAGTTGAACAGTCCCATCAAACGCCCTTTGGGAGACTCCTGCAGGACGACTCGCGGTAAATCTCGTTTCCAGTACAAGACCTGGCCCGGCGCGCCTGAGAGGCGAGAAGCGATCGTTTTGAGGATTTCCAGACCGTCGTGGTTCAACCATTTGATGCGGTCGGAAAGCACGACCATGCCGCCGCTCAGCGTTATGATGGCGGCCCACATGCGAGCTTCGTCGAGCGTAAAGGTCTCTTTGTAGGCTGGTTTTGAGCTTCCGATCAGATCGACCTTGAAGTCTTCGAGCAACTCCGGCGTCCCCGTATCCTGCCCGCGAATGACAAGGAAGTCCGGATCGTTCAGCCAGAGGCGACCGTGCGCATGTTGATTGAGGAAGGCATTGCGCCCGCACTTGACCAGGTTCTTCCATTCAATGGTGATGTCTCCGCTAACTCGTGAGGCATCCATCAGGCCTGCGCCAGTGCCCCAGATTGAGCCACAGCCCAGCCAAAAGGAGTCTTCGCCGATCGCGGCCCGGATCGCGCTCATGCAGCGGCGGTGGCCGCGATGTAGGCCGAGCTTGCGGTTGTAGAGGTCGAGTTTGCCGGAGAAATCCGGCTCGGGCTTGTCGGGCGGTGCGGCGGGGCCTTGAAGTTTAGCGGGCAGCTTCCACGGGTTGGCCAAAAAGTCCGTTTTGAAGTAGCGGTAGCCCCAGTTGTAAAATTTACGCCACAGTTGGTAGATGTGGTCTGCTACTTCGGGTCGGGTGGGATCGAGGTAAGCGCGATCGCCCCATGGAGAATCGCAGCCGACGAGTGCGAAAGGCCGGTAGGGTATGCCTTCGTGTTGCACGCAGTATTCGGGGTGTTCGTCGTAAATGCGGCTTCCGGCTTCGGCGAAGAAGGGGGCAGCCCAAATGCCGGGAAGAAAGCCTGCCTGAGCGATTTGCTCGGCCATCCAGTCCATCCCCTTGTTGAATTTGTCGTTTGGTTCCCAGTCGCCGACGCGATTCTCCCATCCATCATCGATAATGACGTAGCGTACCAGATCGCGCAGCCAGTCATATTTTTGCAGTTCCTCTAAATTCTCCAGGATGTCCTCCTGTTGAACCGTCAGGCGGTAGTGGTCCCAGGAATTCCATCCAACATGAACCGGCCCTGCCGGGGGGGCCAGCCGGGCGACTTGGAAACTGGCCGGGCCACCCATTTGGCAGTCCAGATCGCCACGCAGGCAGAGCGCAAAGGGATCGTTCTCAAACAGCGCACCGCGCGAGAATTCGGCCTCGACGATGCTTTCCAGCTCGCACTCGCCACCACTGAATTGGAAACGATGCAACCAGGTAGCTGGCAATTTTACCGACCATGTCAGAGCCTGATCGGACTTGCCGGGTTCAAAAATCGCAGTGCGCCAATATTCAACCCGATCCGATGGAGTAGTTTCGGGCATGGGATAGACGGTGCAGCTTCCCCATACATCATACGGAAGACTGCGTCGCACCAGAGACTCCGCGTCCGCAAAGCCCTCCGTGCGCTCGCTCTGCCAGCGAATTCCGTTGATAAAGAGTGGCTCCCGCCCCGACGGGATTATCCGTGAGCCGAGCACAGCGAAGCCACCTTCCTCCACGATTTCGACAATGAAAGTCAATGCCTCGTGCCGAGCCTCCAAGCGGAGACCTTTGATGCGGGTTACGGTCACTTCGCCGGCAAACGGTTGCCAGACCTTCTCTTGTCCGGCTTGATCTGCCCAGCGCAACTCGGGGGCCAGTGTGATGCAACGATCAGCCTGCTCAAGGCGCAGGCACTCATTGGCAAAGGTTATAGATATATTCATCAGTGTATTGAATCAGGATTTTGGATTCAGGCATGTCGCGGGAGCAATGGAAGCGTTGCCTTTTTCCCGGATACGAGTCAGAGCGTTTCGATGGCACCAGCATCGCGCTGGCCGTTGGCGGGGTTGCCGAAGAAGTCGGTCTTCCACGGTCCGTTGGTTTGCCATGCATGCAGTTCGGTCATCGTAGTGCGGGCGTCGTCGAGCGTTCCTTTGCAAAGACGAAGGAAGTCCATGTCGCCAACGAAGCCCTTGCCGACCAGCAGGTCCGCCTGGTTATCGACCGATGCGGTTGCCGGCAGTTCACTGTTTAGGGTGCCGATTTCGATACCGTCGACGTAGAGGCTCATCCGTCCGGTGGCGCGATCCATCTCGGCGACGAGGTGGCGCCATTCACCGTTGGCGAGGGAGCCGTTGCCTTTAACCGCAGAACTATCTCCCCGGGATGAAACCGTGAAAACCGGGCGACCGCCACCATCCAGGCCGAGGCGGTAGCCGGTCTTACCGTCATGCTTGGCGAGGATGACGCCGTCGGTTTGGGCGTCGGTGCGAAAGATGGCCTCGATGAGGAGATTCTCGGTGGTGATGGCAGGAGTGTGGCGCTTCTCGGCGGGGAAGTGAAAGACCTGCTCGCCGTTTTGCTCGATAGACTGCCAGGCACCGTCCTCGGGGTTTCTTTGGTTGGTCAGCTGCTTCAACCAGCGTTCCTGGAGGCGTGCCTGCGGGATGACAAAGTCCTCGCGCATTCGGGCGTCGGGGTAGCTGGCGAGGATCTTGCCGTCGAAGCGCAGGGCACCGGGTGCCCAGGTTTCGGAGGGGGCATCGACGTAGCTTTTGAGGGTGGCACCGGCCACGTTGAGATCAAAGGCGGGCACTTGCTCATACATCATGCGGTGGATGTGGGCCTCGGAGAAATAGAAACTGTAATCCACCACATTCGCCGGATTGGCTTCGTTTTGGGTGAAGTGCCATTCGCCGACGGTGCCGTAGAGGGAGAAGGGGACGAAATAGATCGCACCTGCGTCGATCGCGGGAGAATCGGCGCGGAGGCGGAAATCGACCTCGGAATGATCATTGATGAAGGGGAGATCGGAGCCGACGATGGGGCGCTCCTCGACTTGTTTCCCGAGTTCGGAGTAGCGCACAGGGAAGGATGCCATTTGGGCCTGCATTTCAGAAATCGTTTGGGCGCTGATCTCGTTGGGGATGTCGAGGGTGGGCTCGCCGGTATCGCGGTCGATGCGTTGCTTCAGGACCGTTCCGGCCTTGGCCTTGCCCTGGAAGACATTGTCGGCAAAAGCGAGCGAGGGCACGCCCCGGACACCCGATGACGCGTTGTCATCCCCACCGCCGACCAGCGACGGGTCTCCCATGCGGTTGTTGGCGAGGAATTCGTCTGCGATCTCACTGAAGAGGTTGCCGACGATGTCGCAGCGATTTCCGCTGCTGCCCCCGACCCCTTTGCCATGGCGATAGACGGTGTTGTTGGCGAACTGGTTGAGGAAGCCGAAGACCATGAAATAGGCGCTGTTCTTTGACCGATAATCATCGTCGTCCTGGATAGTCGCGCCCCAGACGAGGTTGTTGAAACTGTAAACCTTGTAGGCACCATCGAGGTAGAGCGGGTAGCTGAGGTTGGTCATGGGGATGCCCCAGAAGCCGCCGGGCATGTGGCCGACGGAACTGCCGATGTTGTTCGACCATGCGTTGAGAGGGCCGCCCTGCCAGAGGGCGAGGCCGCCGTAGTCATTGACCGCGCGGGCGCAGTGCTGAGTGAGATTGTGGAAGACGTGAACGCGGATGAGAGGGATCTCCGTCCGACGGATGGCATAATCGCCGAGGTTCCCTTCCTTCCCGCCGAAGACGACGATGCCGGATCCCCATGTATCATTGACGATATTGCCGGCAACCACCCCGGTCTCGGGGTAGAGCAGTTCGATCGCGGGAATATTGCTCTGAACGTTGCCCCGGTGGCGGAACCCGGCATATTGAACGCGGTTGCGCAGAATCTCGGCGTGGCTCAGGCGCCCGTAGGGGTGATGGAGGGAGCCGCCGGAGCCATCGCTGATGCTGATGCCGGTTTCCCAGATATCGCGGAGATCGTTGTCGCGGATGACAATGTC
Source organism: uncultured Puniceicoccaceae bacterium (assembly GCA_964633135.1). GTDB lineage: Bacteria > Verrucomicrobiota > Verrucomicrobiia > Opitutales > Puniceicoccaceae > Puniceicoccus. The sequence goes on from CAZWFJ010000138.1 coordinate 6,356, forward strand.
GGTCATCACGGCCTCGCTGGGTTCCTTGCGCGACATGCCGAGGGTGGCGATCACGGCGTTTTGGGTGATGTCGCGGAAGAGGCAGTGGCGCACGGTGATATCGGTGGCCGCCTCGGTGATGGCGATGGTGGTGCCGTTGGCAAAGGAGAACTTGAGTCCGGCGACCTCAATGTGGCTCTGACCGCTGATCGCGATGGTGCCGAGATCGTTTGTCAGCTCAATGCGCAGATCGTTGGGGTTTTTTGCGAGGCGCAGGTAAAGGATGCCGGTTTTTGCGTCGAGGTAGAACTCACCTTCATGGTCGAGATACTGCGGCAGATTCTCGATCATGTAACGGACGTTTTTCTTCACGCCGCCAGGCAGGCCTTTGACGAAAATCCCTTCCTCGGGGAGGTAGAAGGGAACTTCTTCTTTCGTCTTTTTGTCCGTTGTGGTGGCGGGAATTTCCGAGGAGATCGCTGTGCCCATGAAGAGGGGATACTGGGACCAGAGGCGACCGCCTTCAAAATAATCGGCGGGCTTGCCTTTTAGCTGTTCGGCTTGGAGCCCTCTCACTTCTTTGCCATCGTGAGTGGCCTTACCGGAGCCATCCCAGCTATGCCAGTGGCTCATGGCGAAGCCTTTGTCACCGGCTTGCCAATCGGGATCGCTGGCGAGGTGGAACATGCGACTCTCACCGTCGTCGGCTACGGCGTGGAGGCCGGTGAAGGAGGGCCCCGGGGGGTTCCAGTGGCTTCGCCCGTCGGGCTGAACGTAGACGACACGGTAGCTGCCATCCTTCGCTTTTTCGAGCAAGCCGCTCTCTTTGAGATCGAGTGCCCAAACCTTGTCGGGTTCGGGAAGTCGCTCAGGCGCGGCAACTTCAGTGGCTTTCACCCAGCTGGCGGGCAGTCGCTCGGAACCGATAAACCAGGGCTGGCTTTCACCCCAGGACGGGTCCCAGGTCAGACGGATAGGATTGCCCGGCTGGCCGGATTCGTCGGCTTCAAGCTGCCCGCGGTAATCGACCCCGCCCTTGAAAATATAGGTGATGGGGCCGCTGGATTCCGCTGCGTTACCGGTGGCCTCGCGGTCCCAGGGGTGGTGCTTCCACGCCGTGCCTTGTGAAAGGCCGTCAGCCGCATCATCGCCTGCCTCGTAGTCAATGTAGCGCACGGAGTCACCTGCGACAAACTCGTAGGGTAGGGGTGCCCACTCAATCGAGCCATTCGGCAAGAGCTTCGCATGTGGAGTCTGCCAATTGAAGGAGTCAGCAGCCAGCGCTGTTTGAAAAGTCGCGGCAGCAATTGCCATAATGCTGAGGATTGAGGGAATATGTTTTAACATGGTTTTCTTCGCTCTTACAAAATCGATTGTATGAATAGGGGGCAATTAAATAATCGGGTCCACTGCAATGCACGGTATCTTTATTTTGGCTCATAGTTTTTTTCTTCAGGCGGACCCATCCAACGGAGCAAGGACATCTCTGTCCTTGGCTCGATCAAGTGGAACGTCGAGAGAAGTGAATAGCGCTCCTCAGCGGTGATGGTTGGGAACAGGCCACCATCACCCCTGAAACCGAAACCGATGGGGAGCGGCGACACATTGTTTTCAAAAATCCAGTGCTCCCGCCGGGCTGGTTTCGAAGTTGCGTGGCTTGCCGGCGAAGTCCTTCAGGAACGGCCCGTCGAATTGCCAGGCGTAGAGTTCCTCGATCGTGGTGTGGGCGTCAGCGAGCGTGCCCCGGCTGATGCGGAGGAAGTCGATGGCACCGTGGAAGTCCTTGCCGATGAGGAGCGGGGCATCGTTGGCGAGGGAGGCCTCGGCGGGTAGGTCCAGTGCGGTTTCCGCTACGGGCTTGCCGTCGAGATAGAAGCGCAGCTCGCCGTTTGCGCGGTCGGCTTCGGCGAGGAGGTGGTGCCATCCGTCGCCGAGGGGATTCGAGCCGGTGAGGCGTGCGACCTGGCCGCCGGAACCCAGGGTGAAGACCGGGCGGGACTGCTCGTCGAGCGAGAGCTGGTAACCGAGGCCGGAGGACGCCTTCTCGACCAGCGTGCCGCCGGGCTGCGTGGCCTGGAAGACGATTTCGACGAGGAAGCTGTTGGTGTCCATGTCGGCGGTTTTGAAGGACGAGGCGGGAATGGATTTGGATTCTTTGCTACGCCGGGGGGTGTAGTGAATCTCCTTTTCCAGTTCGGCTTGCGGCACGACAGCTGGTTGGCCAGTAAATGTTAGGGCGCTTGGAATCCAGTCTTCTAGTGGCCCTTCCTCATAGCTGTCGGTGTCGGCCCAGGGCGCTTGGAGCGGCCAGCGTGGCATGTCGATGTAGTTGCCTCGCCAGCCGTAGGGCTGCTGCATGAACCAGTGGTGATCCGTGATTTGATCGGGGTTTGCAGGGCTGCGTCGAAAATGCCACTCGCCGACCGTTGCATAGAGACCCCAAGGCACGAAGTAGCGCACACCTCGGTCGATGGCGGCGGATGCCGGGTTGGGGCGAAAGTCCATATTCGCAGGGTCGGTCAAGGGGGGCACTTCGCTGACCACGCCGAGGTCGGAGGCTAGCAACTGTTGCTCTTGCATGGCGGTCCGCATCGCCTCGGGATCCTCGTAAACGGTGCCTTGATCGATGAACAACCCGTAATCACCGCGGATGTCGTGAAACACATTGTTGGCGATGGCGAACGTGGCGAGGTCGTGGTCGCTGCCGCTGGTGACCACATCGGCCTGGTTTTGATCTTCCTGTTTTGGGGGGTTGCCCAAGCGGAAGACATGGCCGCTGATGTCTTGATAAATGTTGCCGAGGTAGTGCCAGCGTCCGAGTTGGGGCGACTGATTCCGGGTGACATCGACGAAGCGATAGGCGCTGTTGTTGAAGACTTGGTTCTCGAAGCTGATCAAGGTCTGGAAAGCCGATTCATTAGCATATTTGCTGCCGAGTTCGTTGTTGGGACTCCAGGCGATGTTGTTGAAAGCGTAGTGCTTGTAGGCTCCGTCGAGATAGTAGGCGAAACCGAAGCGAGGAGTGCCTTTCTTTTCTTCGGGTTTGTAGCGCCAGTGGGAGAACCCACCCGGATCCCGGACTACGTTATTGTAAATGTAGCCGCTGCCGCCCTGGACGACGCGGATTGCACCCCAATCGCAGGCAGCCAGCAGGGTCTCTTCTGTGCGGTTGTTGAAGACATGTAGACGGACCAACGGGCTTTCGATTGGCTGTCCATCCCCTTTGGCGGCGACAATCTGGATGCCGCCACCCCAGGTGCGGCTGATGAAATTGCCAGCAATAACGGCGAGTTCAGGATACATGGTGTCGATGGCGTGCACGTGGTCCATGCGGACGTTCCGCAGATTGATCTCGTGCAGGCGGTTGCGCAGAATATGAAGGTTGATCAGGCGACCGAAATCCGCCTCCGTCTCACCTTGGCGCGGAGCATGGTTGCGAACGGTGATTCCCGCTTGATCGCAATAGCGGATGTCATTGTCGCTGATGACGATTCGATCCAAGTCCTGATCCGGGGCGTTGCCTTCGATTCGCACAGCACGGTTGACGTGTTCAAAAGTGCAATTCGAAACCTCGATATTCTCGCCCCCGCCGAGCACGCGCACAGCCGCGCCGAGCATGTCTTCGTGCATGAACTTAAAGTCGGCGTGATTCCATCGGTAGTTGCAGAACCGAAAGCCGAGGCCGCTCACTTGCAAATGATTTGCGCTGTCGGCATCAATGAGGTTGATGTGACGAGGTGCTTCGATGGTGACCTGCCGCGGATCGATGTCTCCTGGCAAGCGCAGATGAAGAGTGCCGCCCTGGCCTTGTTTTTCGAAAAAATACTCTCCCGCTTGATCGAGATAGTGGGGCTTGTCCTCCAGAAAGTAACGTTGCCCCCGGATGATGCGCCCCGGTCCGAGAAACGGTGTGCCGAAGCCTATTGCCTTGTCCTCCGGATAGAAGCGCTCGACCACACTGGGCATGGGATTGCTCATCACAATGCCCCACTCCGTGCGAACGGTGGCCCCTTCATAATAGTCGGCATCCTCTGTCAGATTCTCGGTATCGATGCCATACAGCCCGTGTTTCACCCCCTTGGCGCGGGTTTCGTTGCCATGCTTCCACCATTGCGGGTTCTCCCATACCCACCATTCGCTCAGTGGGTCGCGTGGATCCGACACTTCCCAGTTTGGGGTGCGCGCAAGGGGGATGCGGGTGGTTTCTCCGTCTCTCTCTACCATCCATAGTGCTCGTGGGGCATAGTCCAGTTTGGCGGTCCAGACCTTTTCGGCACTTGGGATATTAGGGTGCGGCGAACCCGGCGACCATTCAGAGACGGTCTCGGATCCGTAGATCCAGGCCGGGCCGTCGCCCCAGTCGGGATCGCGGGTCAAACGGATGGGTTGACCTTCAGAGCCCGAAGTGCCATCGGGCACGACCAGATGCCCGCGGTAGATGACGCCGCCCTTGAAGACGTAGGTGTCGGCTTTGCCCGCTTTGGCCTGCCCGGTGGCGTTTGGATCCCATGGGTGGTGTTTCCATGGTAACTGGCGGGTGCCCGCGTTCGCGTCGTCCCCGTTGGCATAGTCAATGTAGCGGATGTCCCCGGCTGCTTCGTAGGCAAAGGGTTCTGGATTCCATGCGAGATCACCTTGCGGCAGGACAGTCGCCTGGGGTTGCTCCCAAAGGTATTCGACCGCAGACAAGTTTGCGCAGAAGAGCACAGTGAGGGGCAAAAGGAAGAGTGGGCCTTGTCGTATTTTCATAATCGGAATGTGGTTAAAAAGAGCAGTTAAGTGGATGTAATCTTGTTCTCGTTAATGTACCTTGCGGCCGGTGCGGTTGCCTTCGGCGAGTTCGGGGTAAGCGCGGGTGGGGTCGGCCAGGTTGTTGCCGGCCTTGTCGCTTCCGCGGGCGGGGTAAAGGCGGAGCTGGTTTTCCCACTTGGGTTGCAGACGCACATCGCCGTCAAATTTGGCACTAAGGGCTTGAAATTGTTCTTCAGGGAAAAGCGGCTCTTCAAGGATGAGGTAGCCTTCGTTTTGAAACGCATCCACTTGGGTTTTTGTGAGTCGAGTAGTCTGGTTCATGATTTTGCTGATATTGTTAAGGTTCAGAGATATTGTTAAGGGTCAGGCTTTGGGGATCGTTAATTGATGTGTGGGGCAGCCGTAATGTTCTAGTTGGGTAGTCCAGTGATCGATCTGCGTCTGGGTGGGGGCTTGGAATGAGTGCTTGGGCAGGCAAAAGCGTTCGGCTTTGCCTGAGCCCAGATTGTGGTAGGGGAGGATTTCAATTTTCAGATCGGGGTGTTCTGCTCCAAGCGCAGCAATGGACTGCAGGTGTTCCGGCTGGTCATTCACCCGAGGTACCATTGGGCAACGAAGAATGACCTTAGCTCCGCGATCCAGCAGCATCTCTAGGTTCTCGCGGATTCTTTGCCCGTCCGTGCCAGTCAGTTGCATGTGTCTCTCGGTTCCCGTGGCTTTGAAATCGAAGTGGTACACATCGGTGAGCGGCATTGTTGCTTCG
>CAZWFJ010000139.1:0-2291 GCA_964633135.1 uncultured Puniceicoccaceae bacterium
CCGTTGTTGGCCGGTCTGGCGCAATTTTTTTCTGAGTCTTTCCAACACCGTTGGCCGTCATAATAGAGGACAGTCCTAAAATTCTTTTTACGGGTAAAGTGTTTTTTTAGAATGAACCTGATGGTGGCAGCGAATCGACGTAACCTTTCAAATGATCTTATTTTCTGTCACGACTTAAGCCGAATGGCGACTGGGGTGTTTTGTTTCACTGGGAGAGAAAAGAAGCATCACGATGTTTCGTGGTTTATGAAGACTTTGAAGCAGCGTTATTCGTTCTGGTTCAATCGCACGCGGGATGGGCGAAGTTTGTAGAGGAGCAGCCCTCAAGGGCGAACTCGAAGAGGGTTCGCTAGATTTGCCGGTGAGAGGGTTCGTCGAGTTCGACTACCGCACGGTGGACAGCTGGAGTCGCAAACGCCGGGTGGTGGGCAAGGTGGAGGTGCTCGACAAAGGAGAGAATCTCCGCTTTGTGGTGACCAACTTCAAGCCTGGCCTTCATAGCAAGGCACTTCGTCGCCCAACTCCCCGAAAAAGCACCGCCGAAACAACCCGGAACAAGTCCCGTATCGGAGCGGAGCGGGGAACCCGTTTCGGCCGCATGTCCCGTAGCGGAACGGGGAACCCGTTTCGACCGCGCTCTCCGATCAGGCCTGACGTTTCAGGAGTTCTCGCGCTCGGCGAACCCCGGAAAGAATGCAGGCTCCCAGTGCCACACCGTCCCGGGAGTTCCCGGCAAAGGCGAGTCCCTCATTTTCTTCTTCCAGGCGATCAAGCCTATCGGCGATCTCACTGTACCCCAGATTGTATTGCGGGATGGCCCGCGGCCAGAAGGTAGATTTCCAATAGGTCGGCTCACCTGTCGCTCCGAGCAAGGCGCGGCACTCCTTTTTGACCAAGTTCAATGCTTTCCCCGTGTCGCACCGGGCGATTTCGGGAGCACGCATCCCGCCGAGAAAAGCCGAGAGCAGCACTTCATCCTCGGGTGCTCTGCGGGGGAACAGGGCGCTGTCGAATAAAATCCCCAAAACATCCCGCCGCTCACGGGCGGGGCAAAGCATCCCGAATCCATCCAGCGCGTGTTGCACCTCCGTCCGTTTAAAGGCTACGGATAATGTGGTCACCGGTGGGGATTCGACCGCCGAGAATCCGGCCAGCTCTTTGCGGATCTCTTTCCCGAACGGCATTTCGGCCAAAGCTGAGGGGGGGACCGCTACCAACAGAGCGGTGCAGCGCAAAGTCCTCCCGTCGTCCTCCGAGCCGACCCGATAGCGAACGCGCCAGCCACCGGTCTCTCGCTCTATGGATTGAACCCGCACCCCCGACAATGCATCAAAGCGACCCTTTCGCACCAGGTGGCCGATCATTTGACCCAGACCATCCGGGAAGGACATCATTCGGCGTGGATAGCGTTTCTTCCCGGATTCCTTATTTCGCTTTCTCTGCCGCAAAAAGGCGCGGAAGAGGGAGGGGTGAAGCTCGGCAATCCCGGCCAGGAGTGGAAAAGCCGCCTGCAGGCTAATCCGGTCCGGATCTCCGGCATAGATCCCCGAGATAAAGGGGTCCGCCAAACCCTCGCGGACCTCCCGCCCAAAATGACGCCCGACCCACGGCCCGATTGGCTCCTCGCCCTCCGGCTTCTTTCCATGGTAAAAAGGTTCAAGGAGCATCCGAACCTTTCCCGGAATCGATAGAAATGGATTGGCCAGAAAACTTCCCAATGACGAAGGGAGGGCGACGGGTCGACCGCCCCGCACCACAAATCGCTTCGCCGCAGCCGAGCGCGATTCGATTGCCGGCTCCCAAAGACCAGCATCGCGCAAGAATGTCTCCAGCTCCTCGTCGTTCACCAAGAGGGTGTGCGGCCCTCCCTCCACGCAGTAGTCTCCATCCCGATGGGTGCTTACGCTCCCCCCAAAACGGGCAGCACTCTCGAGCAAAACCGTCTCGGTGCCCGCAGCTCCCGCCGTCCAGGCTGCTGCCAGCCCGCTGACACCGCCTCCTACGACAACTAAATCTACTTGCCTCTCCGCGTTCCGATCCATGTCCTTGATTCTTCCCCGAAACTTGAGAGAAGCAAGGAAATCAGTGCCCCCCCTTTCGAAACGGGTTCCCCGTTCCGCTACCGGAGATAGGGTCCCTTTCGAAACGGGTTCCCCGTTCCGCTACTGGAGATGGGGTAGCGGAAGCGGGGACCGCTTTCGAACGGCACGATCCAGGGGATCCCGACCGCCCCTTCGAAACGGGTTCCCCGTTCCGCTACCGGAGATAGGGTAGCGGAAGCGGGAACCGCT
>CAZWFJ010000139.1:2391-11783 GCA_964633135.1 uncultured Puniceicoccaceae bacterium
TTCGAACGGCGCCGGAGATGGGGTAGCGGAAGCGGGAACCGCTTTCGAACGGCGCCGGAGATGGGGTAGCGGAAGCGGGAACCGCTTTCGAACGGCGCTTTTGGCTCGAAGTCTACGCTGCGGATCTAGTGGCCCGCCCGTGGCGGCGCGGGGCATCCTCGATCTTTGCCTTGCTCCGCCGAGAGTCCAGGAACTCCATCTGAAAGGCCCGCAAGACGAGTCGGGAGCGGCGCTCGCCCGATTTGCTCTCCCACTGATCCTGGCGGAGACTTCCGGAGACAAGGACGCGGGAACCCTTGCCCAGGTACTCGGCGAGATGGTCCATGTTCCATGCCTCGATCGGAAGGAAGACGGACCGTTCCCCCTGGTTGCAGGCCAGGGTGAACTTCGAGAGATGGTCGTCTCCGACCTCCTTTACCTCAATGTCCGCCGTCAGGTTTCCACTCATTACTGTCTGGTTCATTACTATTCCTTGGTTCGTGTTCTTTGGGTTGAGAGAGGGTGAAAAGTATAGTAGGTGATCAAATATTCACCTTTTGCGCTGCCGGTCAAGCACTTTTTTTTAAATTTTTCTGAAGCCTGTACGCTTGTCGCCCTCTCGGAACTGTGGCAGGGATATAGCAATGGCCTGGAATCCACTATTTGGGGGAACCTCTTCTTCCCAATCGCAGCGGGGATGAATTTGAGTCGCAACGAGGCTGAGTTGTTCGTCCCGGACGGGCTTGATCCGGCGTCGGCTTGCTCGCGGACCACTCATTTGGGGATCGGTGCGCACGCGGACGATCTTGAGTTCATGGCTCCGGGTGGCATTCTGCAGTGCTTTATGCGGGAGGATCGCTGGTTCGGTGGGGTGACCTGCACGGATGGGGCCGGAAGTGTTCGGAGCGGCCCCTACGTCGGCTTTCCGGATGAGCGACTGAAGGGCGTGCGGGTTCAGGAGCAGCGGGCGGCGGCAGCGATCGGACGGTACGGCATGGTCATTCAGTTGGCACACCCGAGTTCAGTGGCGAAGGCTGCTTCACTGCGCTCCCCACTGGTGGATGATCTGGAGAAAATTTTGCGAGGCACGCAGCCGGAGGTGGTGTATACACATAACCCCTTCGATCGTCACCCGACCCATTTGGGGGTATTGTCCGGGGTGCTGGAGGCCCTGCGGCGGATTCCAGAGGATCTTCGCCCACAGCGGTTGCTGGGCTGCGAGGTGTGGCGGGGACTCGATTGGCTGCCAGACGTTTTTAAAGTAGTCGAGACTCTTGATCACCACCCGAACCTGATCTCCGCCCTCAACGGGGTCTTCGTCTCGCAGATCACCGGTGGCAAGCGGTACGATCTGGCCGTCGAGGGCCGGCATCTCGCCAATGCGACGTTTTCCGATTCCCATGCCGCCGACAGTGCCGAGCGCGTCGCCCTCGGGATCGATCTGTCTGAGCTGATCGGGCAGGAGCAGGGATGCCTGGGCGATTTTTGCGACAAGGTCTTCAGCACTTTCCGGAATCAGATTGCAGCCGCGATTGGCGAGGTCTTGTGAGTACCTAAAGCTCCTCCCCTGCTTGCAGGGGAGGGGGACCGGCGCCAGCCGGTGGAGGGGTTCGAACCCAGTATCTGCTAATCCGCAAATGATCTTGTACATCGCTTAAATTAGCCATCCCGGGAGCCTCCGCTTTCCACTTGTCAGATGCGCAGAAAGCGTCTACCGTGCTGTTCATTGCTTTAAGTTATGGCTTTTCCCCGCAAACCGTCCCGATCCGCCTTCACCTTGGTGGAGCTACTCGTCGTCCTCGGCGTCATGGCCCTGTTTGTCGGGGTGTTCGCCACCGCCCTCCGCCCAGGAAATCCAACGGTAGCGGTCGAGGGGGCGCAGGCACAGCTGGCTTCGCTCCTGACTCAGACCCGTGGGGTGGCCCTGCTGGAGCGGTCGCACGCACGCCTCATTATTAATAATAACCCGGACAATCCAGATCGGTATTTGCGGTTCGCTGGGATCGTTTATGATGCGAATGAGGATGGAGACAATGATCCGGAAACGGATCCCGATTGGCGTCCGGCAACGGATGGAATTTCGTTGCCGAACGGGGTTTTCTTCGTTCCACCGGGCGCTGAGATTGTCCCGGAGTCGGAGATACCATGGAATCCAGATGTTGAGTCGCGTTTCTCAAGCAATTCCACCGAGAATTTTGAATACATCTCGAACACGGATGAGCCGTACTACTATGTTGAGTTTCGGCCTAATGGAACCGTTCCGCAGACCGCTTCTCCGGGGGGCAGTCCAATAGTATCGGTTTCAACGGGTCAGCCTCGTTCAGACGGAACCGGTGTGCTGTTCGATAACCCGAAAGCTACCCGCGGAGCAATCGTTCGCCAGTATGGTTCGTTCGTCCTCTTGAACGGAACGGAAGCTTTTCCAAAAAAAAATAGATAACCCGTATCCCCAAAAACCTTTTATTCGTAATTTTCCATGACCATCTCATCCCCAAAATCCCGGGAGTCGGGCTTTTCGCTCATTGAAGTCATCTTGGCCATTGGCGTGTTCGCCCTGACGATTGTCGCCGTCATCGGCCTTCTCGGACCCATTGCCCAACAGGTGCGCGACCTCCAGGATACCAGAGTCGCCAACAGTCTCCCCGGTCCCATTCGGGAGGAGTTGAATCGCTTGGGCTTCGACGATTTTGTTAAGATCAACGATGGAGAAGGAACGGTTAGCGAATCGATCAACACGACCACTCCAATCGATCTATACGGCACCGAGGATGGATCCCTGGTTTCGATTGGCCAGGACGACGCACCCCCAATTCCTCTTGCAGAACGATATTTTCTGGTGGAGGTCTTCTTGGCCGCACCCGTAGATGGGGGCGAAACTCTCTCCTACAAGACAGATCCCCCGGATGCCCATATTGCCTTCAGGGTGAAAATTTCCTGGCCCTACCACGTTAGGACCGGACCGGATGATGAGGATTTCGAACTGGTGGCCCCGGAGAACCGCCGCGATTTTGAGTATGTCACCGCCATCGTAGTCGGAGAACCCTTCTGATGAAAAAACAACACACGAAAGGCTTTACCCTCGTCGAACTGCTGGTGGCCTCAGGAGTCACGGCAATTATTGTCGGACTCATGATTACCATGGTGAACAATCTCCTCACCGCCTACAACCGCAGTAGCGGCTCCCTGGCCGCGCAGAGTCAGGCAGGGTTGGTTATGGAGCAGCTTTCTGCCGAATTGGAGAGCATGGTCCTGCGCAACAGCGATGATTTTATGTTCGTGGTGGAGCAGGTTGGGCAATTGCCGGATGCGGGCAAGGATTCGCCAGACGAAATTGAGGTTCATTCTCCCGACAAAATCGAGATTCCCGGTGCTGATTCTACGGTCCTTCCTCCGATCGAGGATTATCGCTTCGGACAAGGAGGACTTTGGCTGAAATTTTTCACTTCGGCTCCGACCTTGACCGGAGATTCTGCTTCCGGCGTGCGTGCAATCGGATATCGGATTGACTACAATCCGGTCGTCCCAGGATCGAGTGTGAGCAGCTACATGCTTTACCGGACGCAGATCCCCGCTCAGGTAACCTTTGATTGGGGATATGATCTGACCAGTGCCGCCTATAATCAGGCGCGGTATACTTTTCGCAATGACGATGGGGATCCGGTCACCGAATTCAACGGACTGCAGCGGCCGAATCCAGCGCTGGAGGAATTGCCCCAGCAGATCATAGCCGACAATGTCATCGATTTTGGTGTGAGACTCTACACTGTTGATGAGAACGGGCAGCGAGAGCTAAAGTTTCCCACCTCCGCCGACCAGAACTACGCTGCCTCTGGCTCCTCGGATACCGACGCCTATCCGCAGGTCGTCGAGGTGATGATTCGCATTTTGACTCCAGAAGGGCGCCGCCTGATTGAGGCTATTGATGATGACAATCTCGATTTGGATTGGTGGGAGGTGGCAGAGCAAAACTCCCAGGTGTTTTCCAAGGTGATCAAAATCCCCTCACAAGCTCTTTAGTATCTTGTAACACAATAAATTTGGCTTCAAAGCGTAGCCCGGTGTCCTTTGCCCCACCGGCTGGCGCCGGTCCCCCCCTCCTATCGCTTCGCGACAGGAGGGGAATTTTTCTGGGGGAGGGGAGTCGAAACGGGTTCCCCGTTCCGCTACCGGGGAGGAGGATTTTTGCCTTTCGGCAAAGCCTTCATCATAATCATAATCGTAACCGTAATCGTAATCGTAATCGGGATGGCAAACGTTCAACAGTAAACGTTCAACATCCAACATCGCAGCGCAGGAGGGAGACCACCCCACCGGCTGGCGCCGGTCCCCCCCTCCTATCGCTTCGCGACAGGAGGGGAATTTTTCTGGGGGAGGGGAGTCGAAACGGGTTCCCCGTTCCGCTACCGGGGAGGAGGATTTTTGCCTTTCGGCAAAGCCTTAATCGTAATCATAATCATAATCGTAATCGTAATCGTAATCGGGATTGGGATGGCGAACGTTCAACAGTAAACGTTCAACATCCAACATCGCACCGCAGGAGGGAGACCACCCCACCGGTTGGCGCCGGTCCCCCCCCTCCTATCGCTTCGCGACAGGAGGGGAATTTTTCTGGGGGAGGGGAGTCGAAACGGGTTCCCCGTTCCGCTACCGGGGAGGAGGATTTTTGCCTTTCGGCAAAGCCTTCATCATAATCGTAATCGTAATCGTAATCATAATCGTAATCGTAATCGGGATCGTAATCGTAATCATAATCGTAATCGGGATCGTAATCGTAATCATAATCGTAATCGTAATCGTAATCGGGATCATAATCGTAATCGTAATCGGGATGGCAAACGATCCAACATCTCTGCTGCTTGATTTCGTTTGACTCAGGTGGGATATTTTGGCTCTTCTGTTCTCATGCGAAAGATATGGCTGCTTGGATTTATGCTTGCGATTGTTTCTCCCACCTTGGGCGAGACGCCGGGGGAATTTCCGCTTCCGGATGTGGTGCCGATCCCCATGGAGGCGGTTTGGGAACTCCGGGAGTTGGTTGCAAGCGATCCCGAAGCAGCGGCCCGGGTATCGGAGATTGCGGAGCGCGCGCGCCCGGTTATCGGCGAACCCGCCACGCCTGTGAAAGTCATTTTTTATGAGGGGCTGGTCAACACCGACCCGCGGCGCATCGCGAGCGTTCAGCGGCTCAAGCAGATGGGCGAGGCGGGGGACCTTGTGCGTTATTGGCAGGCAACAGGAGATCCCGAGGCTGCGGAGACCCTGATGGCCTGGATTCAAGCCTGGTTCACGACGTATGAACTGACCGGAAATGATGTGAACGAGAACAAATTTTTTCCGCTCCTCGCAGCCTACTATTACCTGCGCGATGACTTTGGGGATGCGGAGCGGGAACAGATTGACGGCTTTATTGAATCGCTGGGCGAACTCCACGCCGAGGCGGTTCGGAAGTCCCGGCATCTCACCAATCGGTACACGAAACACGTGAGACTTACGGCGATTTGCGGAATGATTCTGGATCGCCCGGAGTGGATCGAGGTTTCGCAGGAAGGGGTTAAGCGTTTCGTTCGGGCCAGTCTTTACGGGGACGGCACCAGCCACGACCTGCGCCGTCGGGACACCTTGACGTATCACAGCAGCTCCCTGCGTCCAGCCATCCAGCTGGCCATGCTCGAAGGTCCTGGAGGGATCGAGCTGTATACGTGGGAAAACGAGAGGGGGGGATCCATCGAGAAGTCGGTTGATTACGTTGTGCCTTACGCTACGGGCGAGAAGACCCGCGAGGAGTGGAAGAATTCCAAGATTGATCTCGACCGCCGGCGCGCTGAGGCGGGGTTGGAGAAGTACCGAGCAGGCCGTCTTTACGATCCTAAGAACGCGATGGATCTCATGGAGTTGGCCAGCTTTTTTGATCCGGAACTCCATGCCGTCGTATTGCAGCTGACCGAGACAGATGCTGAGCGTTTTCCCACTTGGCAGACCCTGGTCAATGCGGCTGTGGCCGAGAGCATGGGCGACTGAGGTGGGCCTTCTCCGCTGCGTGATTCTACGAGATTTATTCCCTGCCCTGAGTGGTGCAAGATTATGCATAATCCAACTGTTTTACCCCGTCCGGAGTACCCCCGGCCTCAGTCCCGGCGTGTGGATTGGTTAAATCTGAACGGCCGGTGGTTCTTCGCCGAGGACCCGGAGCGGATCGGCCTTGAGGAAGGCTGGTGCAATCGCGATTCTTTCGACGAGATCATCACGGTTCCGTTTTGTCGTGAATCAATCCTTTCGGGGATAGGGCGGGACAAGCAGGTTCCCTGCGTTTGGTATGTGCGGCAGCTGAGCGTACCTGCGGAATGGTCCGGGCAGCGGCTGCTATTGCATTTCGGGGCGGCTGATTACGGCACCCGAATTTGGATCGATGGGGAGCCTGTCGGTATCGAGCATCGTGGGGGGCATACGGGTTTCTCCTTCGATGTTACGGATTGGGTCCGGCCCGGGGAAGAGCATCGCTTAACGGTGCGTTGCGAGGACGATCCCGCTTTGTCAAAGCCGCATGGCAAGCAGCGTCGATATGACTACAATTCGAGTGTTTGCTACGTGCAAACGACGGGGATCTGGCAAACGGTTTGGTTGGAGCCAGTGCCAACGACTTATTTGGATCGTCCGCGCATCACGCCGAGTGTGGACCAGAGCGGTTTTTGGCTGGAGCAGAGGATTCGGCATTGCTTAGCGTCCTGTTCGGTGCGAACCCGGATTTTTGCCGGGGAGGAGCAAGTGGGCGAGACGGTTGCGCCGGTTGTAGCAGATGCCCTGGCGACCCTTTGGCTTGCGATTCCCGATCAGGCAGTGCGTCTTTGGGAGCCGGGCAGCCCTTTTCTCTACGATTTGGAGATCGAGTTGCTCGACGGGGACGGGACGGTAGTTGACCGGCTGACCTCCTATGCGGGGTTGCGTTCGGTGGCGATTCGCGGAAACCAAGTGCGGATCAACGGGAAGTCGGTTTTCCAGAGGTTGGTTCTGGATCAGGGGTACTATCCTACTGGCCTCCTGACGGCTCCTTCGGATGAGGACCTTGCGAGGGACATTCAGCTGAGTATGGCCCATGGTTTTAATGGTGCCCGCTTGCACCAGAAGGTTTTCGAGGAGCGCGCACTTTACCATGCCGATCGGCTTGGGTATCTGGTCTGGGGAGAGTTGCCCGACTGGGGGCCGGAGTTTCAGAAGGACGATCCGAAGTCAATTGATGCCCGATGGATCGAGGAGTGGCTGGAAGCGGTCGAGCGGGACTACTCCCATCCGTGCATTGTGGGCTGGTGTCCCCTCAATGAACAGGAGGCACAAAATCCGGTCCATCTGGCTCAGCTCGAAACCGTCCAGCGAGCTCTCGTTCTGGCGACACGGTTGGCCGACCGGTCGAGACCCGTTCTCGACAGTTCCGGCTGGGTACATCGTTGCCCGGAGAGCGACGTGTATGACGATCACGACTACGAGCAGGACCCGGCAAAACTGGCGGCCAAATATGCGGAGCTGAAAGATTTTCGGGAGACAGCGAAGGGGGCCGGAGACAACCTCGTATCGTCGAGCGGCAAGCCGTTTTTCATCAGTGAGCTGGGCGGGATGAAGTGGATCGAGGACGAAGAACACGCGACGAGTGAGGACTGGGGCTATGGGAAGGCACCGCAGAGCAGGGACGCTTATATTGAGCGTTTTGCGGGCCAGTGTTCGGTCTTTCTGGATCACCCAGGTTGCTTCGGCTATTGCATCACGCAGTTGACGGATGTTTTTCAGGAAAAGAACGGCTTGCTCACGTTTGATCGAAGACCGAAGTTCGATCCAGACCGCATTCGGGCGGCTCAATGCCGACCAGCCGCGATCGAGGTTGATTCATGAGGGTGGGCACCGGGGGGCAATGGCACTCGGTTAAGCGATGATTCGCTATCGAAATCGGGATCGGGATCGAAATCGAGAATTATTAAGTAATTGCTTAGCAACAGGTAATAATAATCGAAACCCGATAGCGATTTCGATAGCGATTTCGATTCAGGCCTTAACCGAGTGCCATTGGGCACCGGGGGGCATCCATTTTTGAGGATCTGCGGCAATCAAAGCTTTTCTTCCCTCTGCCTTTTCACCTAGGATACTTCGGTTAATGAACAATAAACCCAGCTTCTCCCAATACGGTCAATTCGACGAAAACGCCCGCTGTTTCCGGCTCACAGCTGAGCCGCCAATGAAGTGGTGGAACCTCCACTGCACTGCGATCGACAACGAGGGTACTGAGATGTATGCCGAAGTTGCTCACTGCAACGACGGCCCTGTTTGGACACGCGATGCCGATGGCACGACCTGCGAACTTGTGGGCTACGACCAAAAGTACCACTACGTTCGGGATGACGAGACGAATGCGACCTTCTGCCCGAGCGGACTGCCTGCGCCCACTGATGTGAAGGACCGCAACATCGAGTTTCACTGTGAAAAGACCGTGATGGAGTCGCGCCACGAGGGACTTCTGGCCCGCCAGCGCGTCTTCGTGCCTCGCCATCTTCCGGTTGAGGCCACGAGCGTATGGGTGACCAATGAGAGCGATCGTCTGCGGAAGGTCTCCGTTTTCGCCTATGCCATGTTCCAGCTGACGGGCAAAGACAGCGAGGGGCGCGGACTCTGGAAGGAGAATTCTGCACACGTTTTGCCGGAGATTGGCGGGGTCTTGGTGTCGAATCGCCACAAGGACCTGCCGAACGACCGTTTCAAAGGCTATCACATCGCCCTGGAAAATTTCTTCAATGGCAACGGCTACCGCGACCATTTTACCCGACTCGACTATTCGGTCTCGGCGCCTCGGATTCTCTGGGGCTGGGATTGCGATGGGCGTCCCGGCTACGGTCCAGACTGCGCCGGGATCTTGCAGGTCAAGCTGGAGCTGGCTCCGGGCCAAACCGGTCGGGCGGATTTCCTGATCGGCCAGTGCTCTGGCAAGGAAGCTGAGTTTGGGCAGATCTACCTCAATCCGCAGAGCTGGGCCGTCCTCAGTGGGGTGGCCGATGAGGATCGCGCCCTTGCCATCATGGCCAAGGTGGACGAAATGCTTGAGGATGATATCGGCTACCGGATCTTCAAGCCGCCGTATGCACGATTTGACCCCCGCGTGGGCCGCATGTCGGAGAGTATGCCCGGGTCGAATGAAAATGGCGGTTGTTACAATCACGCGGCGGGCTTCAAAGGTGTGGCCGATTGTCTTCTGGGCCGGGCCGAGCAGGCATGGCGAACGTTCCAGAAGGTCACCCCCGACAACCCCGACAATCCCGTCAGCCAGTCCGGGGCAGAGTCCTTCAGTTATGTCAACAGTTTCTCCAGCGTTCCCGAGGTTTATGCACGGTATTTTTATTTAGATGGCGGAAAGCCTGCAAACACGGGGTTCAATAAAA
>CAZWFJ010000140.1:0-11498 GCA_964633135.1 uncultured Puniceicoccaceae bacterium
CGAACTAAGACCTCTCATGCTCCATTATATCAAATGAATTTCCAACACCGTTGAAGGCTGTGGCGTATATCTGTTTCGAAATTGGGGGGGATGGAGGGACTTATCCGCCGTCGCGGAACGGGGAACCTGTTTTGAATTTATGATTGAATTTGGGTTCGCCATGGGGATGAGACTGCTCATCACTATGAGGGACTATGGAGCCAATTTTCGTTATTCTCGTCACTCTGGTGCTGGCGGTCGCCTCGATCATCCTTTTCTTTGTGGGCCGGGAGTTGGGGCGGAGATCGGTTCCGGGATCGGCTGAGGAGGATCTGACTCGATGGAAAGAAGCGGCAGTGCGTGCAGAGGCCAGACTTGAGGATCGGCAACAGCGCCAGAAAATCCTCGAAGAGGAGAGGGAGGCAGGGCAGCAAAGGATTCTGGATCTGAGTCAAAAATGCTCTTCTCTTGAGGCGGATCTGGAGAATGCCCGCCGCCGTATGGAGGAATATCAATCGCGGCGCGAGGAGGAGAACGTCCGACTGACCCGGGAGTTTGAAAACCTTGCGAACCGGATTCTGCACGACAATTCCCGAAAGATCACAGCCCTCCAGGAGGAAAAGATCGGCCAGATACTCCAGCCGGTAAGCCAGAAGTTGATAGATTTCAACAAGTCGGTTCGACAGTTGCAGGATCAAGGGATCAGCCACCAGAGCGAATTGAAGGCCCAGCTCGAAAATCTTCGTCAAACGAGTGTCAGCATGAGCGAGGAGGCCAGGAACCTGACGCGTGCTCTCCAGGGGCAGAAGACCCAGGGGATGTGGGGCGAATTCATACTGGAGAAAGTCCTCGAATCCTCCGGACTGCAGAAAGGGGTGGAATACCGCGTGCAGGAGAGCCACACGAGTGAGGGAAGCCGCCTCCAGCCTGATGTGATTGTGTATCTTCCCGAGGAGAAACACTTGATCATTGATGCGAAGGTCTCGCTGACGGCTTACCTCCGGGTCAGTGGGAGTACCGATGACGACGAGCGACGATCCGCGCTCAAGGACCATCTCACCTCGCTTCGATCCCACATCGAAGGCCTCTCCTCCAAGAGCTACGACTCGATATCCAGCCTCCGGTCGCCAGAGATCGTTCTTCTTTTCGTGCCAATTGAACCTGCTTTTATCGAAGCTCTCCGCGAAGATCCCTCTCTGTTTGATTTTGCATTCTCGAAGAAGGTAGTTTTGGTCACTCCGACTACTCTTCTGGCCACCCTGAAGACGGTCGCCTCAATTTGGCGGCAGGAGAAACAAAACCGCAACGCTCTGGAGATCGCTCGTCTCGGCGGCGAGCTTTACGATAAGTTCGTTGGGTTCACCCAGGATCTTGATGAGGTTGGCAAACGACTTGAACAGGCGCGGATCGCACACGACAGTGCCGTAAACAAGCTGGTTGAAGGCCGGGGCAATGCAGTCCGCACGATTGAGCGCATGAGGGATCTCGGGCTGAAGACGAAAAAGGAACTTGACCCCGATCGTCTTGAACAATCCCTGACTGCCGACGATTCCGAGACTTCTTCCGCGTAGAGCAAAATTTGCGGGATGCGGGATGCAGTGCCTGGGGGGGAGTCCTTTCGTGCCTGGCGGAGCGGGACCTCCTGTTTAGAACCCCTCGGGCATTAAATAGCCCTTAGCCAATTCGTTGTAAGCCTGGACCTGGCCGGTTTGCCAAGCTTTGTCACGCCCCAGCTCGTTTGCCATGAGTTGCGCGACCTCGGGGGCTGCTTCCATACTGGCACTGGCTCCGAGGAGAAGAGACCTCGTCCGGCGGGCGAGCACATCCTCTACCGAGCGCGCCATCTCATGGCGTGTCGCCCAGATAACCTCGGCCTTGAGGTAGGGTAGGTCGTCGTGCAGGAGATCTCCCAGGGATGAATCCTCGACGACCAAATTCTCAATGTGCTCTGCGTCGGTTCCGTAGAAGGAAAGATGCGGAAACTTCCGGGGATTTTGCTGGGTCCATCCGTGGACCTGCAAGTGATGGCTGTTGCAGGGCCTGGTGTCGTAGCTAGCCACCGTTTCGGCCTGGTCAATAACGTCCTGGGCCATCTTGCGGTAGGTGGTCCACTTCCCTCCGGCGATGGTGATGAGACCTGACTGGGAGACCAGAATCGAATGGTCCCGCGAAAGGGCTGCCGTATTTCCATTCCCGCCCGACTTGATCAGTGGGCGCAGCCCCGCAAAGAAGCTCCTCACATCAGACGGCTCAGGATCCTTCTTCAGGTAGTGTTGGGCGTGCGAGAAAACGAACTCAATCTCCTCGCGTAACGGGCGGGGTTCGAGGCTGATTTCCTCCACGGGTGTATCGGTGGTTCCCACCACCACGGAGTCGTGCCACGGTACGGCGAAGAGAACCCGCCCGTCCTTCGTTTTTGGGACCATGACGGCGGTGTTCCCCGGCAGGAAAGACTTTGGCAACACCATGTGAATGCCCTGGCTGGGGGAGACGATCGGCTTGGCCTCCGGGTTGTCCATGTGAAGAACCTGATCGACAAAGACCCCGGTCGCATTGATGACGGCACCTCCTTCGACCTCGTATTCATTTCCGTTCTCCTGGTCACGGACCCGGACACCGCAGACGACATCGTCCTTCTTCAAAAGGCCCACCACCTTCATGTAGTTAGCCACCGTGCCTCCCTGTTCGACCGCTGTCTCCGCCAGGTTGATACCGAGTCGGCTGTCATCGAACTGGGCATCGTGGTAGACCACCCCATTGATCAAGCCATCGGTTTCCACCGTGGGCACTCGTTTCAGGGTTTCCTCGACCGAAAGGATTTTGGAGTGCCCCAGTCCCAGCTTTCCTGCCATTTTGTCATAGACTTTGAGTCCGATGCCGTAGAAGGGGGTATCGATCCAGTTATAGATAGGGATGACAAAGGCCATATCATGGGCGAGATGAGGCGCGTTTGCGCAGAGCAAGCCTCTCTCCTTGAGTGCTTCCAGGACGAGGGAGATGTTTCCCTGTTTGAGGTATCTTACTCCGCCATGCACCAGCTTTGTGCTTCGGCTTGAGGTTCCTTTGGTGAAATCATGCTGCTCCAGCAGCAGGGGTCGATAACCGCGGGAGGCTGCGTCGACGGCAGCCCCCAGCCCGGTTGCGCCCCCGCCGATGATGACAAAATCCCACTTCGCCGACGGATCGGCGATTCTTTCCAATGCTTTTTCTCTTTTCATAAATCGGGTCTCTCACCATTCATTCGGAAGCCTCCTCGTGCCATTGTTGCGAGAGTCGGACGGCTCGTTGCCATCTCTTGCGATTCTCCTGAATGTCCCCCGGTTTTCGTTCGGGTTCGAAGACCTTTTCCTCTTCCCACTGATCTGCGATTTCGTCGTGGTCGCGATAGAATCCGGTTGCCAGTCCTGCCAGACAGGCGGCCCCCAATGCCGTCGTCTCGGTCACCTTGGGGCGAACGACCCGGTCCTGGAGATAGTCGGCCTGAATCTGCATCAAAAGATCGTTCTTGGAGGCGCCGCCATCGACCCGGAGTTCTTTGAGTTTCATTCCCGAATCCTTGGCCATTGCCTCCAGCACGTCGCACGATTGAAAGGCGATCGCCTCCAAAGCGGCCCGGGCTATGTGCGCATCGGTGGAGCCTCGGGTCAGGCCGACAATCAATCCTCTGGCATGAGGGTCCCAATAGGGCGCGCCCAACCCTGCAAAAGCGGGAACAAAGTAAACGCCGTTCGTATCGGGAACACTCTCCGCCAGGGCCTCGATCATCGGGGCGGTTCGGAACAAGCCCATGCCGTCCCGCAACCACTGAACCACGGCCCCGCTGATAAAGATGCTCCCTTCGAGGGCGTACTCGGTCCTATCCCCAATCCTCCAGGCAATCGTTGTCAGAAGGTTATTTCTTGAAAGGACTGCCTCCTCTCCTGTATGCATCAGGACGAAACTGCCCGTGCCGTAGGTATTTTTCGCCATGCCCTTCTCAAAGCAGGCCTGCCCGAAAAGGGCGGCGTGCTGGTCCCCCGCCATTCCTGCGATCGGCACCCCGGCGGCGGCCGAGAGCGCACATTCGCCATAAACTTCGCTACAGCTGCGAATCTCAGGCAGCATGGATCGCGGAATCTCCAACAGGGAAAGCAGCTCGTCGTCCCAGTCTCCGGTGTGGATGTTCATCAGCATGGTGCGGCAGGCATTGGTTGCATCGGTTACGTGGACCGCACCCTCCGTCAGCTTCCAGACCAGCCAGGTATCAATCGTGCCCAGGGCGAGATCACCGGACTCTGCCTTCTCGCGGGCTCCTTCTACATGATCCAGGATCCACCGGACCTTCGACCCTGAAAAATAGGGATCCGGCAGAAGGCCTGTCTTTTCTCGAATCATTTGCCCGTGGCCTCCGCTTTGGAGGAGTCCGGTCATATCGGCGGTTCGGCGGTCTTGCCAAACGATGGCCCGATGGATGGGTTGACCCGTCTTGCGATCCCAGACCACTACCGTCTCGCGCTGGTTGGTAATACCAATGGCCTCAATTCGGCGAGCCGACACATCGGCCTTTGCCAGCACCTCGGCCATGACCGCACTTTGCGAGGACCAAATCTCACTCGGATCATGTTCGACCCAGGCCTGCTCGGGATAGTACTGGGGGAATTCCCGCTGTGCCACGGCCTTGATCGAGCCGGAGCGGTCGAAGAGGATTGCCCGGGAGGAGGTGGTTCCCTGATCGAGAGCGAGAAGGTAATCTTTAGCCATAACAAGGAGGAAAGTCCGCACGCACGCTGCCAAAGGACTGCCGGGAAGATACCGCATCCCCCACTGAAATGGCAACTCGCTGAGCCGGATATTTCTCATCGATACTGGACTCCTTGATAGAGTAAAATTCTTGACACAGTCCAAAATTGCCTTTTGCTCATTTCATCGTGTTCGGAAAAGGAAAAACAGACGCAGCAACCCTTCTCAAGGAGGCGGGTTTACAGGTTACGGCCCAGCGGGCCTCTGTTTATCGCTGCGTGAACGCCTTATCACACGGCTCGGCCGATGAAATTGCGGAAGCGGTACGTTCTGAAATTGGCACGGTTTCCCGGCAAGCGGTCTACGATTCGCTTGGCCTTTTAACAGAGCACGGACTCATCCGACGTATTCAACCAGCCGGTTCCTCGGCCCGTTACGAGACGCGAACGGATAATCATCATCACCTGATCTGCCGCGAGTGCGGTAGGACGATTGACGTCTCCTGTGCCAAGGGCAAAGCACCCTGCCTGCATCCGATCGATGATCATGGATACCAGATTGACGAAGCCGAAGTGATTTACTGGGGCCTGTGCCCCGATTGCCAACCCCCCGAATAAACCGAGATCGAAATACTATGGACGCATACGACACAAACGAAAGCAACAAGAGCAGCGGCAAGTGCCCGGTTCCTCATGGCGACAGGAGCGGTGGGGCCAAATGCCCGGTGATGCATGGCGGCAACACCTCAATGGAGCAGAAGACGATGCATTGGTGGCCGAAATCCCTGAATCTAGATATTTTGCACCAGCACGATACGAAGACGAACCCCTTGGGCGGAGACTTCGACTATCAGAAGGAAGTGAAGACGCTTGACTTCGAAGCGGTCAAGAGGGACCTCACGGCCCTGATGACCGATAGCCAGGATTGGTGGCCAGCCGACTGGGGCCACTACGGCGGTCTTATGATCCGGATGGCCTGGCACGCAGCCGGTTCCTATCGGATCGGTGATGGCCGTGGGGGTGCGGGCACCGGCAATCAGCGCTTTGCGCCGCTGAATTCCTGGCCCGACAATGCCAACCTCGACAAGGCCCGCCGCCTGCTTTGGCCGATCAAGAAAAAGTATGGCAACAAGCTCAGCTGGGCCGACCTGATCATCCTCGCAGGCAATGTTGCTTACGAGTCGATGGGCTTGAAGACGTTTGGCTTTGGCTATGGCCGCGCCGATATCTGGCATCCGGAAAAAGATACCTACTGGGGGGCGGAAACCGAATGGCTTGCACCCAGCGACGAACGCTACAGCGAGGTGGATGCCCCAGAGACGATGGAGAACCCGCTTGCTGCTGTTCAGATGGGCTTGATCTACGTCAACCCCGAGGGTGTGAACGGCAACCCCGATCCGCTCAAGACCGCAGCCCAGGTGCGCGAAACCTTTGCCCGCATGGCGATGAACGACGAAGAAACGGTTGCCCTCACTGCCGGCGGTCACACCGTGGGCAAATGCCACGGTAACGGTCGCGCCGAGGACCTCGGGCCGGAGCCGGAGGGTGCTGACTTGCAGGAACAGGGACTTGGCTGGAACAACCACAAGACCCGTGGTGTCGGGCGCGATACCGTGACCAGCGGTATCGAAGGCGCATGGACCACGCATCCAACCCAGTTTGACGACGGCTATTTCGACCTCCTGCTCAACTACGAGTGGGAGCTGAAGAAAAGTCCTGCCGGTGCCTGGCAGTGGGAGCCAGTGAACCTCCCGGAAGAAAAGAAACCGGTGGATGTCGAGGACGGCGAGACTCGCTACAATCCCATCATGACGGATGCGGACATGGCGATGAAGATGGACCCGACTTATCGGGAAATATCCGAGCGCTATGCGAAGGATCCGGCCCTTTTCCGCGACGCCTTCGCCCGAGCCTGGTTCAAGCTCACCCACCGCGATATGGGTCCGAAGGCACGCTACATCGGGCCGGAAGTGCCGGACGAAGAATTGATCTGGCAGGACCCCGTGCCAGCGGGTTCGAGGGATTATGATGTCGTTGCGCTCAAAGCCAGAATCGCCCAGAGCGATCTCAGCATGACCGAACTCGTTGCGACCGCATGGGACAGTGCCCGCACTTTCCGCGGCTCGGATATGCGAGGTGGCACGAACGGTGCCCGCATCCGCCTCGCGCCTCAGAAAACCTGGGAAGCGAACGAGCCCGACCGGCTCAACCGTGTCCTGAGCAAACTGCTGCCGATGGCCAGAGAAGCCGGTGCCAGCATCGCCGACACCATCGTGCTGGCCGGCAATGTCGGGCTGGAGAAAGCCATCCAGGCCGCTGGATGGAAGATTGATGTGCCGTTTTCCCCCGGCCGCGGTGATGCCACTCAGGAGCAGACCGATGTCGATTCATTCGAACCGCTGGAGCCGGTCTCCGATGGCTTCCGCAACTACCAGCCGAAGAATTACGCCGTGAAGCCGGAGGAACTTCTGCTTGACCACGCCCAGTTGCTCGGCCTGACCGCGCCGGAGATGACCGTCCTGATCGGCGGCCTGCGGGTCCTCGATGCCAACTACGGAGGTACGCCCTTTGGTGTCCTGACCCATCGGCCCGGTGCCTTGACCAACGACTTCTTCGTCAGCCTGACCGACATGGCCTACACATGGAATCCGGTCTGTGAGAACGGCTACGAAATCCGTGAGCACAAGAGCGGAGACGTGAAGTGGACGGCCACCCGAGTTGACCTGGTCTTCGGGTCCAACTCTATTCTCCGCGCTTACTCGGAGTTCTACGCTCAGGACGACAACAAGGAGAAGTTCGCCAAAGACTTCGTGGCCGCATGGACCAAGGTGATGGAAGCCGGCTGCTTCGAGCTGGGGTAGGCCGCCCCCGCAAGTCCGTAGCATCCGCCATGAGGCGGATGACAGGGTTCGTGTAGCATCGCGCCGTGAGGCGGATGACAGGGTTCCTGTAGCATCGCGCCGTGAGGCGGATGACAGGGGTCGTGTAGCATCCGCCGTGAGGCGGATGACTCGAGGCTTCTGCGATGTTTGAAGGATCGCGGACGAAAATTTCATTGCAGGATGCAGAACGTATTCATCAGCATCGTTCAAAATGCAGTATTTCACGCAGGTCTCTTGCCTCTCGACCCGCATGGAGACGGAGAGCTGGGAATTTGGCACGGTACTTGTGGGTGGAGATTCGAACTGAACCAACGAGGCTGGGCAACGGGGGCGATTGACAGGAACGGAACCCATTTCCAGGAAAACAGCCCAGGAACGCATCCGTAAGGCCTTCGATGGGAGAGAATCAAATCAAGTCGCGAAAGGATCAAAAGATGAAAAATGAAAGGCTGATGAGGCACGTCGTAATCAGCGTCCTGCTGTTTTTGGGCGTCTGCTGGTCACTAAGCGTTGCGGGCCAGGAGCAGAAGTCCCGGGAAGCCGCTTGGCCCAACGCCGATCTGATTGCCACGGTGGACTGGCTGCAGGAACACCTCGATGATCCGGAAATGGTGATGGTCGATGTGCGAACCGACGAGTATTTCGACGGCGAACTCATTCCCGGAGCCGTCCGTCTGCCCTGGCGGTCTTTCCGGCACAACAATGCAGCCCTGCATGTCGGCAGTGTTTTTGTCGGAATTGAGGAGGCGCAGAACATCCTCGGAACACACGGGATCCAGCCCTCCGATACCGTGGTGCTGTACGATTCGGTGGAGAGGGACGGAGGTGCCACAGCCTCCTACGTTTTCTGGGTGTTGGAAATGCTCGGACACCAAAAGATCAAAATCCTCGAGGGGGGAATCGACGCCTGGCGGGAGACGGGCGACGTTGTCTCCAATCCCGCCGAACCCGAACCGGTGCTCTACCAGGCAGATCCGGGGGAAATCCACCCCCGATTATGGGCGGATGGGAACTACATCGAGAATCGTTTGGGGGATCCCTATTATCAGATCATTGATGTCCGCTCGCGTGAGGAGTACCTGGGCGAGGTCGGGAATAAGGACTTGTCGGGTAATCCACTCAAGCTGGGGCATATTCCCACCGCCTATAACGTGCCCTACAGTTCCGCCTGGATCGACGAGGAGACCAAGCGCATCAAGCCCTACGACGAGCTTCAGAAACTTTACCGGGGGATTGATCCGGACAAGGCTGTGGTGGTCTACTGCCATTCTGGACGCCGTAGTTCCTTTAGCTATTTCATCCTGCGGCTGATGGGATTCGACGATGTGATCGAATACGAGGGGTCGTGGAAC
Organism: uncultured Puniceicoccaceae bacterium; assembly: GCA_964633135.1. GTDB lineage: Bacteria > Verrucomicrobiota > Verrucomicrobiia > Opitutales > Puniceicoccaceae > Puniceicoccus. The sequence goes on from CAZWFJ010000140.1 coordinate 8,932, forward strand.
CAATGGGGAAGCTCGCAGAACTTCTTCCCTACGGAACTCGAAGAAAATCTCCCTGCCAGCGACGCGCTGCCCGGCACCGGAGGCGAGGGTGGCGACACGGTCAGCAAGAAGCCGGAATCAGGAACTTCTGGCGCACAACCAGCGAAGACGGACGGCAGCGCGCCCTCTGGCTACGTATCCTGCGGAGGTTGAGTGATGAGAGGCAAGGAATCCAACTACTGGCCCTGGTTCCCGGCGGCGATCGCTCTGGCAGGGATCATTGTTTTCATCTTCGCCACCCACGGCCCCCCCGCTTCTTCGAGCGGCTTTGTCAGCCTGCTGAAGGGGTTCTGGCAGAACACCGTGCCGGATTATGCAGAGGCGAAGGAGCACTACCGCTCGATCGGGGGCATCGGTTCCTGGTTGTTTGCTTTCGTTCTGGGCATGGGCATCGGAGGCTTCATCGGAGGACGAACGCTGAAGCGGAAGATTGAGGATGTCCCGGAAATCTGGGTCAAGCGGTTCGGTCCAAGCCGCATGAAGCGCTACGGGGCAACCTTTCTCGGTGGTTTTCTGATTCTCTTCGCTTCGCGCCTGGCCGGAGGATGCACGCTGGGATTGTTCATCTCCGGTTCCACCCAGCTCGCGCTCAGTGGATTGTTCTTCGGTGTGCTCATTTTCATACTCGCCATGGCCAGTGCCCGCCTCGTGTACGGCAAAATCCTTGAACCCGCAGCCGGGGAGAGTCCCACGAAGGAGGAAGGATCATGAATATCGTCTGGCTGGGACTTCTCTCAGGCATCGCCTTCGGCTTCGTCATCCAGCGGGTGGGAGCGACCAATCCCGACAAGATGGCGCGCGCCCACCTGATGATCGAACCGCAGATCCCCCAGTTCATGCTGACGGCGGTCATCTTCTCCGCTCTCGGCCTGTTGGGCCTCCAGGCCTTCGGCGTGGGCACGACCAATCCCCTGCCGTTGAGCATTGTGGCGACGGGGCTGGCTGGCATTCTTTTTGGTATCGGCTGGGGTGTGACGGGCTATTGCCCGGGCACCACCTGGGCGGCTGCCGGGGAGGGGCGAATGGACGCGGTCTTTGCCCTGCTCGGAGGACTAGCCGGAACCGCTCTTTTTGCACACCTCCATGAGACCCTCATTCCCGTGCTCTACACCCCATCTAACCAGGGGCCGCTAACCCTGCACGATTGGGTGGTTCAGCCGGGCATGGCGGTGATTCTCCTGGTCGCAGCATTCGGTGCCGCCGTGGTCGCGATCGGTAAATTCTGGGGGCGGTGGCGTGTGCGGAGGTAAACGAAAACCGATGAGCCGCATCTTTTTTGCTCTCGTGATCGGGCTGATGCTCCCCGGATGTCAGGAACCAGCACCAGCGGAGAGCGACCGCCTGGAGGTGCCCAGGGGATACGTCGACCGCCTGTGGTTCCAGGCGGACGGCGTGCGAACCGGGTTCGGTCCCTTCAAGGGCTACTACTTCAAGCCGATCTCTCCCGACAATCTCGGGGAACTCCGCTTCCGTTGCTATAACGAGGACCAATTCTACACCCGCGACCTCCCGGCAAACACCCTGTTGTACGAGGGAACGGCAATCCGGGCTTCCCTTCCGCCGGAGGGGGAGATTCCCGCTGGTGACGCCCGTATCCGCCCGGTCTTCTTCGCAGACGCTCCCAAAAGCTGGAAACAGTCCAGGCCCGCACCCAAAGACGACTTCCTCCACTTCCACTCCGGTTATTCGGGAGCGGGTGCGGTGCGGACGGGTTACTGGTTGCGTCACGTCGCCGTCGAGAGTTTTACCTACGACATGGGCGGGAGGGTGAACGAATCCAGTCCTCTCCACCACCGGGTCCAGCCAGGGGTGGACCGTGAATTCGCCTGCATCCTGGAATTCGACCGGGGGCCAAACTCACGACCGCAATGATCCGCAGCATTTGCATGGAAACGAATCTCTTCCCCCATTGCTCAATGGCACTCGGTTAAGGCCGAAATCGAAATCGCTATCGGGTTTAGATTATTATTACCTATTGCTAAGCAATTACTTAATAATTCTCGATTTGTTGATGTCGCTCCGCTCGGTACGATCCCGATCCCGATTTCGATAGCGTGGCGCCGTGATAGTCATGCGCGAGCATGGTGCCCAGAGTTCTGGAATACAAAACCAAAGGAATGGATGAAAAGATCATAACAATGTTGAAAAGAACTACAGTTATCCGGTGGGTAATCACTCCCACCCGGCAAAGCTTGGCAAGCAGCCGGAAGCGAACATTGCGTCGTCGTCCAGCAATGGCGGCACGAAGCGTATGGAGCGGAAGCAAAAGCTGTGTGATAGAGTCCCGAAAAGAAAATCATCGTGGAGGCCTTCCTATTCGCTATATGGGGGGCAGCACCGAACCCGCCGCAGTAAGTCGCCCGTCAAAGGGGCGCAGGCCATGGTGGAATGGCACTAGTTTAAGGGAGTTTCCGTCCAAGCTCATAATCGTTCTCTTAATCATAATCATAATCCAAATAACGGATGATCAATGATTTATGATTTCAAGAATAGAGATTACGATTAAGAGTATGATTACGAGTAAGAGG
>CAZWFJ010000141.1:0-11483 GCA_964633135.1 uncultured Puniceicoccaceae bacterium
GAACTAAGACCTCTCATGCTCCATTATATCAAATGAATTTCCAACACCGTTGTCCCCCGCAGGCTAAACCAGGTTCAAATAAATTGACCTTGCGGAATCGTTTTCGGGAGGGAATGGACCGTTGCGTAAGCTCCGGCGAAAAACTCGTGGTTATATTAGCGGGCAGTATTGAAAACGGGAATCCGAATGCTCGCAGAATCGTCGCATAAAAGATCGTCCGCACGTGCTTCGGCGGGCTGATCGGGGCTTGACCCAACCCTGAAAAACGAACAGCCTCGCTCCATGAAAACGTATCGTCCTTTTTCCGGTTTTATCGCTTTGGGGTTGATGATTCTTTTGGCGTTCACTTCTGTGTCGGCGAACACGGGGGACGGGCCACGGGAATGGACCAATGCGAAAGGCCAAAAAATTCTCGCCGAGATGATCGGGTTCCGCACTGCGGCCGGATGGGAATATGTGTCGATTCGCCGGAGCGATGGCAGGGAATTCGAAATTCTGGTCGAGGACCTCATTCCGTCCGATCAGGAATACGCCCGGGCGAATCGGGGCAAATTCACGGTTTCGGCGGATCTGGCTGGCGGCACGCCCATGGCATCGCTGACCACCTTTGAGAAATCCGCGCGGGAACACCTGGTCAAGTTCGACGGGAGAGGTCTGGATGATTGGGAGGGCGACGGCCAACCCGAGTATTACGCCATCTATTTCTCGGCCGGATGGTGCGGGCCGTGCCGTCGCTTCACTCCCAGCCTGGTCGAGTTTTACGAAAACTATCACGAGAAGCACAAGAACTTCGAAGTGATCTTCGTCAGTAGCGATCGCTCCGAAGACGACATGGAAGGGTATATGAAAGAGGCGGGGATGCCCTGGCCAGCCCTGGATTTTTCCAAGAAGCAGCGAGTCCGTGAACTCACGCGCTATTCCGAGAGCGGCATCCCGAACCTCGTAGTGGTCGATCGGGATGGCAAGGTTCTTTCCAAGAGCTACGTAAACGGGAAATACGAAGGCCCCTCGAAGGTCCTGGCCGACCTGGAGAATTTTGTCAAAGGCGGCTAGTAGCTTGTAACACATTTTCTTTCGTAGTCGGACCGGCTCTGGACCTTCGTAGCCTTGGCGAAGTCGGTTGCCGTCCGATCCCTTTCGGCTCAATCATCGCTTTGGGTGCCGGGGGCCAAGGCCACCCGACTACGCTCTGATGCGAAATTTATGGTGTTACAAGCTGCGGCGGGTGGTTCGCAGGCAGATTGTGGCAATTCATCCGGGAAGCCCAGATGCTACGGCAGAGTCGTAGCATCCCGCCGTGAGGCGGATGATCCCCGGCACCCGCTGTCGCCTCCTGATTTCTCCCAGAAGAACCTTGCGATTGGAGTGGGAATCCGACTCTTTAAAATCATTGGGATAATTTCTAAATGTTTCGCTCACTCACCGGATCACTGAACCAGTCAAAGATCGCTGATCGTCTCAAGCAGTGGGTCTCCACCTTTGCCCGCGAGGATGAGGAGGAGCCTTTGCGCTATGTGACGGATAGGGATGCTGCGGGCAGTGAAATCGAGCCAGTCACCGAGCATCCTATGGCAGAGGAGGTTGCTGCTCCTGAAGACCCCGCCCAGGAGCGGGAGGCTTTTGGGACGGCGGAATGGGAGCGGATCGGCGGTTGGAACGAGGAACTCGCTGAGCAGCTCGCAACCCGAGAGAAGCGGAAGGGGGATCACGCCCGGGCGATGAGCGAAAGCCTGGAGCGAGTTGGGCTGGCACTGCGGGAGCCACTGGCGGACGAATCACTGGAAAAACCTGCCGAAAAGGCCGAAAAGGCCGACAGCGCGAAGGCGGTAGAGGCGATTCCATCGCCTGTGGAAATCGCACCCCCTCCTCAACCGGTTGAGGGCTATCACCGGGGCGACATCGGTCAATACACGTTGCCGGCATTTGATTTTTTACGGGAAGCAGAGGCTTCCGCAGAGTCGGGAATGGGGCCGGCGGAGATTGAGGAGCAGCAGGCCGCGCTGCAGGAAACCTTCGACAACTTCGCCATTGACGCGATTGTCTGCGACGCGACGGTCGGTCCCCGGGTGACCCAGTATCGGGTAAAGCCCGGCTACGGAGTGCGGGTGGAGACCATTGCGAACCTGGACAACAACATCGCCCTCGCCATGAAGGCCAACGCTGTCCGTATCCAGGCTCCCATTCCCGGAGAACCCTTTGTCGGGGTCGAGGTGCCGAACCCGCGCAGCCGCACGATCACGCTGAAAGAGGCACTGGTCTCCACCGCCTGGGCCAAGACGACCGCGACACTGCCGATCGCATTGGGGATGGATATCAGCGGGCAGTTTCAGCTGTGCGATCTGGCCAAGGCTCCGCACCTGTTGATCGCCGGCGCGACCGGAAGCGGAAAATCGGTCTGCATCAACAACATCATTCTCTCGCTGCTCTATCGTTTCCAGCCGGGCGAGCTGGAGCTGGTCCTGGTCGATCCGAAACGGGTGGAGCTGGCGATGTACAAGGATTTGCCGCACCTGATTCACCCGGTGGTCGGGGATCCCAAGCAGGCCTGCCAGGCCTTGAAGTGGCTGGTGCGCGAAATGGAGTCGCGCTACGAGACGATGGCCGAGCGACGGGTGCGGAATCTGGCTGGCTACAACGAAAAGGCCCGCCTGGAGGGATTCGCCCCCCTCCCCTACATCGTGTTGGTCATTGATGAAATGGCGGATCTCATGATGACCGCCAAGGAGGACGTGGAGACACCGCTCGCCCGCCTGGCGCAGATGTCGCGGGCAGTGGGGATTCACACGATTCTCGCCACCCAGCGCCCGAGTGTGAATGTGATCACCGGAGTCATCAAGGCGAACTTTCCGACCCGGGTGGCCTTCAAGGTATCCTCGCAGATCGACAGCCGTACGATTCTCGACGGCAAGGGGGCCGAAACGCTCCAGGGCAAGGGCGATATGCTCTACACCCCACCGGGGCAATCCCGGCTGCGACGACTGCAGAGTCCCTTCGTCGACGACGACGAGATCAACCGGATCACCGATTTTATTCGCGAGCAGGCACCGCCTCGCTACCGGGTGGAGCTGATCGCCGAAGATGCCCCGGGCGGCGCCGCAGAGGAAGACGGAGCGGCGGATCCGCTGCTCAAGGATGCCCTGGCGGTCGTCGCAACGACTGGCAAGGCGAGCACGAGTTTCCTGCAAAGGAAATTGAAAATCGGATACAACCGTGCGGCAACGCTGGTCGAGGAACTGGAAATCCGCGGCCACATCGGTCCACAGGTGGGCACTTCCCCCCGGGAGATATTCATAACCCCCGGCGAATTGCCACGCTAATGCAAGATGCAGGCACCGCAAACCACAGGCGAATTACTGGAGCGCATCCAGCGTGAGGGTCCCGTTGCGGCAGCCCGCAGTTTCCGCAAGCATCCCCTCCCGAGCAAGCTTCTCCTGGCCCTGAGCCAGTCAGCTCCTCCGGTCGAAGGCTGGATATTCCTGACGACCTACACCCTGACCCCGAGCAGTCTTCTGGAACAGATCGGTGCGCACCACGCCGACTATCCGCCCGAGGTCCTCGTACCGCTGACCCACAATCCGCGGACTCCTCCCGCCATTTTGTCACAGCTTCTCCGGCACGAATCGGCGGAGGTCCGCGAGGCCGTCGCGCGAAACCCGAACTTGCCGGGAAGAGACATCGAGCGTCTGCTCAAAGAAGAGGAGCCGGAGGTTCTGCGGGCACTTGCGACGAATCCCTCCCTTAAATTGCGGGCGCAGGCTGCTCTGGCGACTGGCCCTGACCCCTCAGTTCGGCTGGAGCTGGCCGGAAACAAGAATCTTCACCCGGACCTCCTCGTGGCTCTTTCGGGCGATCCGAGTCCACTGGTGCGGTATCGACTCGCCGGCCAATCCAGGGTCGAGGACGACATGCTGCTCTTCTGGGCCGACAGCGACCGGGAAGAGATTCAGCACGCCCTCATCACCCGGGCCTCCCTGCCCAGGAATGCCTGGCAATCGCTGCTCTTCTCGCCTCATGCCTCGGTGCGCCGTGCAGTGCGGGAATCGCAGAAGGTGGATGAGGTGGAGCTGCTCCACCTCAGTCGATCGAGCACCGCAGAGGACCGGGTTTTCGTGGCTCGGTCCAAGGACCTTGCACCGGGGATTCAACACGAACTGGCACAGGACCGCGATCCGCAGGTGAGGGTGGCACTGGCCGGGAATCAATCGATTTCCCCGGAGGTCGCCGAGTTCCTGGTAGCCAGCGAGGATGTTGAGGCCTGCCTGGCACTGCTGGACAATCCGGCGATGCCCGAGAGCCTCTTCCTGGAGCTGGCCTGGATGAATCACCCCAGCGTAACGGCGGCCCTGGCCCGCCATAAGCGAACGCCCGAGGAGGTATTGCGCTACCTGGCGAACGATAAGCTTTCGCCCGTAGCTCTGGCCTTTCTGGCGGTGGCCGGGCGTCCGGCAACCTGGCTGCGGGAGGAGCTGGCCCAGGCACTGTCTACGCACGATTTACCGTCCATTCGGGCACTCGCGGCCACCTCCCATCAATTATCCGAGGAGGCCCGCAACACCTTGCGCGACGACGCAGCCCCCCGGGTACGCAAACTCGCACTCGCCCATCCGGCAGCCGACCGAAGGGCAGGACAGCCTCTTCCCGAAAACGCACTGGAGACTTGCCTGCGCGACCTGGAGGCAATTCTCACGGGGATGACATCACTTTCTCAATACAATTCAAAATCACTTGAACAAACCGAACCCGAATCAGGAACAAAGGACCATTATGGCGAAGAAAACCGCAAAACCGATCTCACTGGATCGTAACGACATCATTCTCGGTGCCGACGCCGAGACCATACGAGCCGCCCTCGAAGCGCGCGAGCAAATCGACGTACTCCTGGCCGAGCGGGCCGAGGCCTACCGCAAGATCGCGGAGCTGGAGGAAAAGGTCGAAGAGCTGCTCGGTGAGGAGGCCGACTTTCCCTTTCCCGAGCCGGAATTGCCGGTGGCCACGTTCGGAAGCTCGCCCAAACCAGCCAAGAAACGGGCACCCACAAAGCCGACTCCCACAACCAAGCCGGCTGATAAGGAATCGGTTGCATCGAGCGGCGACCAGGGTGCCGGGGAAACGCCCGCCAGACCGGAAGAAAAGTCACCCGACGCCTAACCGCCCGAATCCCGGTTTTCGCCCATGGGGCTAACGACGCAGCAGCGCATTGAATTGGACCATCTCCTGCTCCAGCGGGAGGCGGCCTATGTGCGTGTGCATCGGGCCGAGGCCGGGATTCAGCGGATTTTTGGCGGGGATTTTCCGCTCCCCCCTCCTCCGGTTGAGGTGGCCTCTGCCCGCCGAGGGGCGAAAAGGACCCAATCGACAACGCGAAAATCCGGTCCAAGGATCGCTCCCAAGCTTCGCCCCCTCGGCGAGAATGAGAGTGCCTACCGGGTCGCTTTCCGGCAGGAAGGAACCGTCGTCGAGGAGATTCACACCGATCGAAAAGCGATTCAGGATCTGCTCAAATCCTCTCTGGCAGATTCGCTGGTTCTGCGGGTCGAGACCATCGACCAGGACGGCAATCCGGCGGAGCAAATTTTTTCCTAATTTTCTTCCCATTTCAATCACTTGGATTCATTCTTGCTGAACCTGACCGGAACATCACTACTACAATCCTAAACCTGTTATACCAATGTCAGCAGCCAAGAAAGCCACGAAAAAGACCGTAAAAAAAGCAGCCGTGAAAAAGGCCGCCAAGAAAGTCGCCACCAAGACGCCAGCTGCGAAGAAAGCGGTTAAAAAAGCGATCAAGAAAACCGCCGTGAAAAAGGTCGCCGCGAAGAAGGCCGCGAGTTCCGCGCCTTCGTCGAAATCCGTCACCCGCATCATCGCCCGCGTCGATGCCCGCTTTGGCAACACGCTCTACATCCGCGGCGAGGGAGGCGGCCTGAGCTGGACCGAAGGCGTACCGATGGAGAACATTTCCTCGGACGAGTGGAAGTGGGAATCGACCGAAGCCGACAGCGGGATCGTCTTCAAATTCCTCGTGAATGACGAGATCTGGGCCAACGGGGAAGACCAAACGGTCGCCGCCGGCAGCACGTCGATCTCGACTCCGAGCTTCTACTGATCGCCACGAATCGCAACGACACCCCGCGCGTCCTCGTCGCCCTTTCGGGCGGGGTTGACAGTTCCTTGGCGGCGGCTCTCCTGAAGCAGCGAGGCCTCTTCGTAGAGGGTGCCTACATCCGCACCTGGCTCGACGAGGAGGACCTGGGCGAATGTCCAGCCGCCGAGGACATCGAAGACGCTGAAGCGGCGGCCAATCACCTCGGGATCCCGTTCCGCATCGTCAACCTGGTCCGCGACTACAGGGAGAAGGTCGTATCGTATCTTGTTGACGGATACAGACGCGGGATTACCCCCAACCCGGACATCATGTGCAACCGCGAGATGAAATTCGGCGTCTTCCGCGAGGTCGCCCACGCGGAGGGTTTCGACAGGATCGCCACCGGACACTATTGCCGGAGCCGGATGCGCGAGGGCGGCATTCGCATTTTGGAGGGAATCGACAAGGGCAAGGACCAATCCTATTTTCTGGCACTGACCCGCGCCCGGGATCTTCAAAACGTGATCTTCCCGATCGGACATCTGCGCAAGGATGAAGTGCGCAGACAGGCGGCGGAGCTGGGTCTCCCCAATGCACGCAAGAAGGACAGCCAGGGAATCTGCTTCCTGGGCAAGGTTAGGATTGACGAGTTTCTCAGCCGCTACATCCCCGACAGCCCGGGCGAGATCGTGGATACGGAGGGCAACGTGCGGGGGACCCATCAAGGACTGCACCGGTTCACGATCGGCCAGAGGCGCGGGATCGGCGTCCCCTCGAATACCGACCATGAGGCTTTTGTGGTCGTCGCCAAGGATTTGGAAAAAAACCGGCTCGTCATCGGTTTCGACCGCGCGGAAACCCCGCTGCTGTACCAGACGGGGGCCGTTATCGGTTCGCTGAATTGGATCGGTGCCCCCCCGGAGACGGGCGAGACGCTGGCGGCCAAACCCCGCTATCGCGATCCGGCCCGCGAGATTCGGGTCATTTCCCTCTCCCCGGACAGGATTGAAGTGGAGTTCAAGAATCCGCAACGCGCCCTTGCTCTTGGACAAATTCTTGCCTTTTACCGAGAGGATGAGTTGATCGGCGGGGGTGCGTATGAGGCAGTTTATCACCAGAAGGAAATTTCATGATCACCCTCGCCCACTGGACACACGACCTCAGCCCCTTCCTCATTCGCTTCCCGGAGGGATTTCCGATCGAGGGCATTCGGTTCTACGGCCTCGCCTATATTCTGGGCTTCGCCGCCGCGGTAGGCCTTCTGATTTACTATCGCCACAAAGACCGGTCTCCCCTCAAGCCCGGCGAGGAACTCGACCTGCTCACCTACTTGCTGATCGGCGTGATCGCGGGTGGTCGCATTGGCTATGTGCTCCTCTACGACTGGCCGGAATTTCTCCAGAATCCACTCATTCTCTTCGCAGTGTGGAAGGGCGGCATGGCCAGCCATGGAGGAATGATCGGAGTCGCTCTCGCGCTCTGGCTCTTTGGCCGTCGGCGGCGAATACGCTTCCTGGCCCTCACCGACCTCTGCGTCACGACTGCTCCAGTGGGCCTTTTTTTCGGGCGCCTCGCCAACTTTGTGAACGGCGAACTTTGGGGTCGGCCGACAACCGTGCCCTGGGCAGTGATCTTCCCCCAAAGCACCCCCGATGCGATCACGGGTGAAATCGTCCCCCGCCATCCGTCCCAACTCTATCAAGCTCTCGGCGAGGGTCTGATCCTCTTCGCCTGGCTGCAATGGCGATTCTGGCGCAACCCGCAACTCTCGACCGGACGACTAAGTGCCGAGTTCCTCATCGGATACGGATTCATCCGCTTTTTCACGGAATTCTTCCGGGAACCCGACGCCCCCCTCATCGCAGGCCTCACCCGGGGCCAATTCTACTCGCTGCCCCTGATCGCGCTCGGACTGTGGCTGATATTTCGACCTGCGTCCGGAAAAACCTCCCACTGAAACGTGTGGGCCTGCATCCGCTGTACCGCCGAGGTCGCGCAGACCCAAACCACCGAACTCGAAGGGGCGTTCGCAATTTCCCCGAAAAACACTGTCTTTGTAGATGTATGAAAACTTGGCCCCTCCTGATTCTCCTCGCTGCACCCACACTCGCCCAGAGTCCCTTCAAAGCCACGGAGGCGGCAACCGCATCCGAATACTGGTTCGACCGGGCCGAGATCACCCGCTACGAACTCACGCAAATGCGCTACGGAGAAATCCGCTCTGGCGACAGTGTTCTGATCTATGTCACCGAACCATTTCTTCGGGATAAACAGGTGAAGCACGAATTCGGTCCCGGCGACGAGGCCGTCCCCGTTCTGAAGCTGAACCGCATTCGTTCGTTTACCACTGGTATTTACGATTATCGCCTCATGGCCTCCATTTTTCACCCGATCCTGGAGGAATCCTCCGATCCCATCGGGCTGAAAATCGCCATGAGTTCCACCGAGTGGTGCGGCCTCAGCTTTCAGCAAATCAATCGGCGAAACGACGCCCTGGAGATTGAGCTGCGCTCCTACTTTCAGAAGGAGGGGGACCAGAATCTCACCCTTCCCAATGTCTGGACCGAGGACGAGCTGTGGCTGCGACTCCGCATCGATCCGGCCTCCCTTCCCATCGGCGAATTTCGGGCGATGCCGGAGGTATTCTACCAGCGACTCGCCCACCTCGAGCCAGTCGCCCATGCCGTGACTGCCTCATTCACCGAAGACAAGGGCGGAAATTTGTCCGCATATCGGCTCTTTTACCCCGCCCTGGACCGTGCATTGGAAATCACTTTCGAAACCGACTACCCCCACCGCATCCTGGGCTGGACCGAAACGGTCGGAAACGAGCTTTTCTCGCGGGGTGAAGCGACTCACACGGAGAGACTGTATTACTGGGAGCTGAATCAGCGGAAAGATCTGCCCTATCGGGACCAACTCCGACTACCCAAGCACTGACCGATCGATCAACATCCAGCCGCTCAAAGCCGGACCGATCCTTCGGCCAGTCCCTGACGGAACTCCCCGTAGGTTCGCTCGATCCCTTCTTTGAGCGAAATGCGGGCTTGCCAACCGGTTTCGCGAATCCGGGAAATATCGGTCAGCTTGCGGGGGGTGCCGTCGGGCTTCGTGGGGTCAAACGCAAGCTCCCCCTCAAATCCCACGACTTCGGCAATCGTCTCCGCCAGCTCCCGGATGGAACAATCGACTCCAGTGCCCACGTTTACCCAGTCAGGGGGGTTCTCCAGCGAAAGCAGATGCAGGACCGCAGCCGCCAAATCGTCGACGTGAAGAAACTCCCGCAATGGCTTACCCGTTCCCCATACCGTGACCTTTGCCGCTCCCGTTTCCCTGGCCTCGTGAAAACGGCGCAGAAGCCCCGGTAGCACGTGGGAGTTCTCGGGATGATAGTTGTCCCCCGTCCCGTAGAGGTTGGTCGGCATCGCCGAATGGAATAGCACCCCGTACTGCTTTCGGTAATACGAGCACAATTTTAATATGGCAATCTTCGCCAGTGCGTAGGCCTCGTTGGTCTTCTCCAAAGGTGAGGTCAGGAGCGAATCTTCCGGGATCGGCTGGGGAGCCTCGCGCGGATAGATGCAGGTACTCCCGAGATTAAGAAAGCGACCCACCCCCACTTGATAGGATCCATGAACGAGGTTCAGCCCCATGGCCAGATTCTCCTGCAGGAACTCGGCCGGGTACGTGTCGTTCGCGTAGATCCCCCCGACCTTGGCGGCGGCGTTCACAACCACATCGGGGCGCTGCTCCCGCAGAAAGGCCAGGGTCGGCTCCTCACGAGTCAGGTCGACCTCCGCACGCGTTACAGTGATCAGGTTTGAGAAGCCCGCTGCCCGCAAGGCCCTCACCACAGCTCCCCCGACCATCCCACGATGGCCAGCGACAAAAATTTTGGATTCTGCTTCCATCGATTGCGCCTCAATACCCCCTGCGGGCGACCTTGTCATAATCTGCGCGCGCCATGAGCCGCGCCAGCTCGGCAAATTTTGTCTTCGGTTCCCAACCCAGCTTCTCCTTGGCCTTCGCCGGATCGCCGATGAGGAGATCGACCTCGGCAGGGCGGAAATAGCTCGGGTCGACAACGACTCGCTTCGTTCCGCTTTTCCGGTCGATTCCCACCTCATCGACGCCCTCGCCCTCCCATTCAAGAGTGATGCCCAATTCCCCTAAGGCCTCGTTCACGAATTCGCGAACCGTCCGGGTCTCGTTTGTCGCCAGAACAAAATCCTCCGGCTCATCGTGCTGGAGAATCCGCCACATCCCCTCCACATACTCGGGAGCATAACCCCAGTCACGCTTGGCGTCCATGTTTCCCAACTTGAGAACGTCCTGCAACCCGTGTGCAATCCGTGCCGCCGCCCGGGTGATCTTGCGTGTCACAAAGGTCTCCCCCCGCCGCGGCGATTCGTGATTAAAGAGAATCCCATTGCACGCATGCAATCCATAGGACTCGCGGTAATTCACGATGATCCAGAACCCGTAGAGCTTGGCCACCCCGTAGGGGGAACGCGGATAGAAGGGAGTCTTCTCGGTCTGCGGCACCTCCTGCACCTTTCCATAAAGCTCACTGGTTGAGGCCTGGTAAAAGCGCGTACTCAAGCCAGTCTCCTTGATCGCATCCAGAAACCGGAGGGTCCCGATCGCGTCCACCTCCGCCGTATACTCCGGCACCTCGAAGGAGACCTTCACGTGGCTCTGCGCCCCGAGATTGTAAATCTCCTCCGGCTGGATCTTTTCCAAAAGCCGATTCAGATTACTCGAATCGGTCAAATCGCCGTGGTGCAGGAAGAGCGTCTCACCGTGGATCTTCGGATCATTGAAGAGGTGGTCAATCCGACCCGTGTTGAACGAACTCGAGCGACGAACCATCCCGTGAACTTCATACCCCTTTTCGAGCAATAATTCCGCAAGATAAGATCCGTCCTGTCCGGTGATTCCTGTGAGAAGAGCGACTTTTTTACCCATAATTAAAAATTTTTGTAACCCGAAAGCTTACGGCGAGGCGAGCAGAAACTCGCCCCCTTCTGCCAGGTGGGTGTAACCACAAGTGCGGGGAGTGGGAGGGGCTTTATGCCCCGACTTCCGGCGGGGAGTGGGAGGGGCTTTATGCCCCGATTTCCGGCGGGGATGCCCCATTCGGGCCTCTGATATCGCGGGATACCCCCCCTCCCACGAATTCTCGAGTGGTCCCCGCACTTCTGGTTAAACCCCAGTAGCGGAAGCGGGAACCGCTTTCGAAACGGGTTCCCCGTTCCGCTACGGAGGTCCCTTCTGCGATTCAAAATTGGACGTTCAATGTTCGATGTTCAATGTTCGCCCCCTGAAATCCGATTACGATTACGATTACGATTACGATTACGATTACGATTACGATTACGAGAAAGGCAAAATCCTC
>CAZWFJ010000142.1:0-11328 GCA_964633135.1 uncultured Puniceicoccaceae bacterium
TGCAGTCCTTTGTGGCAGGCGAGGATTTCGGGGATTTTCTGGTGTGGAGAAAATCAGGGGAGCCGTCCTTATGAACTCGCCGTGGTTTCGGACGACAGGCACCGTAATTATAGGACAGTCCTAAACTTTAGTATACGATCGATGGATTTTCTCGTGAGGTAAATTTGTTTGGCTATAAGCTGTCGGAATATTTCGCGCAATCTTACTGTTTGTCATAAGCGAAGCTGTTGAACCCAGTTTTCTAAGGCTATGCAGCCAGTAAATGAAAACACCGTGGAACCCGAAGGGTACTGGCTGGATTGCCCTTGCGCCCGCCGGCATTCTGCGGCATCCGAAGCTGATGGAAGTTTCCGGCACCTATCGGGGACGATTGGCTCCCACGCCCTCGGGCTATCTACACGCAGGCCATGCGCGGACGTTTTTCGCGGCCTGGTCAAGGGTCCGCCAGGAGAACGGCGTCCTGGTGTTCCGGGTCGAAGATATTGATCGGGAACGCTGTCGGCCGGAATTCGAGGAGGCCGCTCTCGAAGACCTTGCCTGATTGGGTCTGGATTGGGATGAGGGCGGGTCCAAAGGCGGGACCTTCGGACCCTACCGCCAGAGTGAGCGGCATCGAGAAATATGGCGGCACCTTGTCCGCAGTGGATGGGTCTATCCTGCGGATTATTCGCGAAAGGAAATTTTGGAGCGGAACCCCGGTCGGGAACAGGACGGAGGATGGCTGTTTCCCCCGGACCTGCGCGGGAAAACAAGAGTGTGCGACGCAGCCGATCCGGACCCGCTGATCAATTGGCGGTTTCGGGTGCCCGACGGAGAGGTGATCGAGTTCCGCGACGGGGAGAAGGGAATGCAGTCCTTTGTGGCAGGCGAGGATTTCGGGGATTTTCTGGTGTGGAGAAAATCGGGCGAGCCCTCCTATGAACTCGCCGTGGTTTCGGACGACAGGGACATGAGGATCACGGAGGTCGTTCGGGGGGAAGATTTGTTGCTCTCAACGGCCCGCCAAATCCTGATCTACCGAGCGCTCGAAGCACCGCCCCCCAGGTTCCGGCATGTGGGCCTTGTCTGCGATGCGCACGGGAAAAGGCTTTCGAAAACGGCCCGCTCTGTGGCAATACGACATTTGCGCAAGGCGGGATGGACGCCCCAAGAGGTATTGGCATGGAAGGCGTAAAAATACACAGGCTGTCTAAAGACCCTCGGGGTGTTTGATAGCAGCGATTTTAGCCGGACGACGGCAGGAAGACGAAGGCAAGCCTCGTATCAATCCAGCAGGGACGAATTTCGTCGGGCTGAATGCGGGTGGTCATCCGGTGAAAGGCCCGGAAGCTACTTCCCTCGCAGTCGGGCAGCAGGGGTTCAAATTCGGTGACCCGTCGACCTCCCATGACCCGGGATTCGCGGATCTTGACCTGGATCCGAACGTGCGCATCAAGATCGTCCATCGGCTCACGGAAGAGAAAGGCCTGATCACGCACCACCACCTCGACCGGGCCGTCCGGGCATCCCGGTTTCTGTTTCCACGTTCCTAATACGCTCTGCAGCGCACCCCCTTCGACAATGCCCGGGAGAGTGGCGGTCTCCCCGAAGAATCGGGCTGTAAAGGGTGTGGCCGGTCGAAAATAGAAATCCTCGGGAGAATCCTCCTGCACGATGCACCCGTCTTCCAGAAGCACGATCCGGTCGGCAAGTTGGGCGGCCTCCTCACCGTCGTGGGTAACAAGAAGCGTGGCCGCTTTCTCGGCATGAAGAATTTGGCGGGTTTCCTCGCGAACGGCGAATCGAAGATTGATGTCGAGGTTGGAGAACGGCTCATCCATCAACATCACGGAGGGACGCAGGGCAATGGCCCGGGCGAGGGCGACCCGCTGCTGCTGACCACCGCTCAGGGTATGGGGGAAGCGGTCCCGAGCCGCGGCCAAGCCGACCCGATCGAGGACTTCGGCTGCCCGCTTATAGCGTTCCTTCGGGCTGACCCGTTTGAGGCCGAAGACGACGTTCTGGAGTACATTGAGATGGGGAAAGAGGGCATAGTCCTGGAAAACCATCGAGATGGGCCGCTTTTCCGGAGGAACGATTCGCGATCCGTTGGCCACCCGGCGGCCTTCGATGTGGATCTCCCCGTCCTCGGGAGCCTCCAGCCCACTGGCCAACCGCAGCAAGGTCGTCTTCCCGCAACCGGATGGACCGAGCAGGCAAACGATCTCGCCCGGGAGAATACGAAACGAGATATCGCGCACGCTGCGGGTTTTGCCATAGCGATGGGAAATTTTCTCAAATCGAAGAGCCGGTGGATTGGAATCGTGCATCTGAATCTCGGAAGTCTGGGCTGGACCCCTTGCAGGCAAGTCAAGGAGCCTGCTCGGTGGAGTCAACCCGATTGCCCCGCGAACCCGACATCATGCGGCTGAGGATGAGAACGGGAGCGAGTCCCACGAGCACGATCATCAGTGCTGGCGCGGCCGCCTCCGCAAATCGCTCATCCGATGCCTGCTGGTAAATATGCACCGCCAGGGTGTCGAAGTTGAACGGACGGATGATCAGGGTCGCGGGCAGCTCCTTGAGGACCTCGACAAAGACCAGAAGCGCGGCCGCCAGGGTGCTCGCCCGCAACAGGGGGAAATGAATCCGCCGGAGAATCGACACTGGCCCCGCCCCCAGGGTGCGCCCGGCCTGATCGAACGCGGGAGGGATGCGGGTAAGCCCGGACTCCACCGTCCCTACGGCAAGGGTGAGAAACCGGGTGACATAGGCGAAAAGGAGCGCACCCAGGGTACCGCTGAGCAGAAATCCGTGGGTGAAGAAGTAAGTACTACCCCGGTCGGCCCAGCCGAGGATGAGCAGCACGCCCACCGCGATCACAGAGCCGGGGATCGCATAGCCGAGCGAGGCAATCCGGGCCGCCCCACGGGAGAGGATGCCCGGGGCAAGCCGGACGTTGTAAGAGATGACCAGGGCAAACCCGACGGCCAGCAACGCCGTGGAGAGCGCGAGTACGATACTGTGCCAGGCCCATTGCAGGGAGTCGGCAATCGACGACAGGAATCCGACTTTCATGGCCGCCTCGACCAGAATCCCCATCGGCACCCCAAAGCCGATCAGAACCGGAAGGAAGCAGAGTGCAAAGGCCAGCAACTGTTTGGGAGCCGTCAGAGACCAGCGCGGAAGGCGCTGCCGTCGGTTGGTGGTGTGAAAGAATCTCCTGCGCCCGCGACTCAGCCGCTCGAGGAGGACGACCAGCACGATCACCCCCAGGAGGCTGGCCGAGAGCTGGGCGGCGGCTACTGGCGATCCGAGGTTGAACCAGGTCCGGTAGATGCCGGTGGTAAAGGTGTCGACCGCGAAGTAGTCGACGGCCCCGTAATCGGCAAGGGCCTCCATGGCCACCAGAGCGATGCCAGCCGCGAGGGCCGGGCGGGCCAGCGGAATGGCCACGCGGCGAAAGGTTTGGAAACGCGATTGCCCCATCGTCCGCGAAGCGTCCAGCATGCAGACGGATTGCTCGAGAAAGGAGGCCCTGCAGAGCAGATACACATACGGATAAAGGACAAACGAAAAGAGCACGATCGCCCCGCCGAGAGAACGGATGGCCGGGAACCAGTATTCGCGGGCACCCAGCCCCGTCCAATCGCGGATCCACCCCTGGACCGGTCCGCTGAAATCAAGAAAATCCGTGTACGCGTAGGCAATGAGGTAGGTGGGCATCGCCAGGGGGAGCAGCAGCAACCACTCCAGTACCCGCCGCCCCGGAAACTGGTACATGGTGATCAGCCAGGCCGCAACGAGGCCGATCACGCCCGCCCCGATGCCCGATCCGGTTGCCAGCAAGACACTGTTGCGAACGTACAGGCCGAGGACGGTTTCCCGCAGGTGGGTCCACGTGCCATCACCGCCCAGAAAGGGGCTGGCTACGATGACCAATACCGGCGAGGCGATCGCCAGAGCCAGCAAACAGCCCCCCGTTAGCAGGAGCCGCTTTGTCCAGGGGCCGGAAACGCGGGCCGCCTGGCTCTCCGTCGGCCTGGCTTCGGCACCCGGCGACTCGGCGATTCCTGCGGCATCTTTCTCCACTGGAAAGGGATTCCCCCTGGGGCAACTGGCCGACCGCCAGCGGATCAGCGCCAGCCTGCCCGGTCAAAAATCCGGATAGCCTCCGGGTTGTTATCGCCAATCACCGAGGAGGGCGTCTCGTTCTCCTCGAAAACAAACGTTTCCAAAACCTCCGGCACAGCGGCCTCTGGATTCACCGGAAACTCGGCATTTCCCCGGGCGAGTATCTCTTGCGCCTCCGCCGAGGTCAAAAACTCCAGAAACCGCACGGCTGATTCCGGATTGGGTGCTCCCTTAACCATGCCCGCGCCGCTAATGTTCACGTGGGTGCCGCCTTGCCCCTGGTTTGGAAAGAAAACGCCCACCTCTTCGACCACCTCGCGGTCCGCCGGATCATCCGACAGCATGAGGCGAACGTAATAGTAATGGTTTGCAATCGCGACATCGCCCAGGCCTGCGGCCACGGCCCGAATTTGCCCCGTGTCGTTCGACTGTGGCTTGCGGGCGAAATTTTCGACCATTCCCTCCGCCCACTCCTCGGCAGCGTCGGCCCCTTCCTCGGCAATGATCATCCCGAGCAGCGATTGATTGTAGACGTTCGAGGAGCTGCGAATCAAAATCCGGTCCTTCCACTCCGGATCAACAAGGGCCTGATAGGTGGAGAGATCCGCTGGATCCACCCGATCCCGCGAGTAGAATAGCAGTCGCGCCCGCTTGGTGATCCCAAACCAGTGGTTGTCCGGGTCGCGGAACTCGGCCGGAACCGACTCCATCAAAACCTCAGACTCGACGGGGGCAAAAACGCCCGCCTGCTCGGCCGCCCATAGCCGACCCGCATCCACTGTGATGAATACGTCCGCCGGCGAATTTTCCCCCTCCGCCTTGATGCGCTCAAGAAGGGCATCCCCCTTCCCGTCCACTACATTGACCTCGATCCCCGTCTCCTCCGTGAACCTCTCGTAAAGCTCGTTATCCCCCGGATAGTGCCGGGCCGTGTAGACATTGACCTCCGCCGCTTCGGCAAAGAACGCAGCAGACGACAGCAATAAGAGAGAGGTTTTTGCCCATTTCATGATAAGATCGAGTCTCATTTACGGGAGATTGTCAAAGAATTTCGGCGAATTCCCAGCGACGCGTAAGGGTATTTTTATCGAATTCCCAGGGTAGCGAGGCACGAGCCACCCTGGGTTATCCCGGCCAAAACAGCCCTACCCTGAAAGGGTTGCATCTGATCGAAACTTCGAACAATGAGTCCAAAAAAAATACCATGGCCTAGTTGTGGCGATCCCGAGATTTCGATTGCGCAAAGCTAAAAATCCCCCATCTTTGAAAGGATGCGTAAGAATAGCGCGTTTACCCTTGTCGAACTCCTTACCGTAATTGCGGTGATCGGGATTCTTGCTGCCATCTCCTTCGGGATCGCCACCGGCGTTGCCGAACGCCAGGCGCGCACGCGGGCCGCTGCGGAGCTGGCCGCATTGTCGGCGGCGCTGGAATCGTACCGGGTCCAGTATGGGATGTATCCACCCACCGATGAACCAGAGGAATTACTCAGTGCATTGGCGAATCGCCTCAAGTGGACCAGAGATGCGGAAACCGGTGAATTGGAAGAGGAAGAGCTTTCGGAGCGCCGATCCTTTATCGATCCCTCGAAATTCGATGTGCAGGAATTCGACGATGAGGATGAATTTGGAGAACCCAATAGCGGGCAAGTGTTGCTGGACCCCTGGGGCAACGAATATTACTACGAATACAGGACCGATAAAGCTTGGAAACGGAATCGCTTCGGCTTTGTGCTTTTCTCGATGGGTCCCGATGAAGAAATGGTTCCGCCCGAGGATGGCATTATAGACGACAAAGAAGACGACAATGCCGACAACATCTACCCCTGAAATTTATAAGAAAAGTACCATGAAAAAGAAAACAACCGGTTTTACCCTCATCGAACTTTTAACGGTCATCGCCATCATCGGCATCCTGGCTGGCATCATCATTCCTGTGGTAGGCTCTGTGCGGGAGAGTGCCAATAAGACAAAAACCAAGACCATGTTCAGCCAATGGGCTACCGCATTGGAGAACTTTCGCCAGGAATACGGATACTACCCGGCAGCTGATCCCGAAAGTGGCAAAACTGATCTAAGTAATGAAGGGGATAGAGCAAAATTTTTTCACTGGCTCACTGGCGAGGATATTAGCGGATACGAGGGAGAGCCAGCCAACAGACGGGGAATGAGTTTTTACAGCTTTAGCGAATCTGAACTGCTCTCACCCGACTCAACAACTACCGACTTCGACATCAAAAATAATCCCCCCATTTACGACACCTTTGGAAATGACACGATCCACATCGTAGTCGATAGAGACCGAGACGGGATTATTCCCGAAGAGGACATTTCCATAAGCAAAAATGATGTTCGTTCCCCCGTTGTCATTTACAGCGTCCCTGATCCTGATAAAGGGTTTGTGCTGGTAAGAAATTGGAGTGCTGATCTAGAGTAGCAGGTATATATTTGATAAATTTTCTTCCTCAAAGAACCGGGAGCGAAGTTCGTACCTACCTAAATTCGTTTTTCGAAAGAGTTCAGCCAATGACTACCGAAACGCGTCCCTACGTGGTACGCCGCTCTTCGATTCACAATCGTGGCCTCTATGCCCGGACACGGATTGAGGAGGGGGATTATATTATCGAATACGAAGGCGAGAAGATTACGAAGGCCGAGTCGGAACGCCGGGCTTTGAGCCAGGAGGCACGGGGGCGGAAGAACCGCTCGGGCCAGGTCTACATCTTCGAGCTGAACAAAAAGTATGACCTGGACGGAAACAAGCCGGGCAACGTGGCCCGCTTCGCCAACCACAGTTGCGAGCCGAACTGCGAAGCGGTAAACTACCGCGGTCACATCTGGTTTGTGGCTCTGCGGACGATTGAGCCGGGGGAGGAGTTGACCTTTGACTATGGCTACGCTCTTGAAAACGCGCTGGATCATCCCTGCCGTTGCGGCTCACCCTCCTGCGTGGGGTACATCGTGAATGCAGCCGATCGGCCAAAGTTAAAGAAGATGTTGAAAAAGAAAGAAGAGCAGCCAGGGAAGTCGTGAAGGCGAACACCGCCACCCGGTTGTGTTTGGCCGGAAGTCAGCCGCACCGCAGTTCCCAGGCATGGCTGAAGCCATGCCCCACGTGGGTGGGTTGCTCTTGACCTCCATAGCCAGTTTTAAATTTGTTACCTTCCGAGAGCAAGCCCTTGCGTCTTAATTGGCTCATGACTGCTGAGAGCGCGGCCAAAAGGCTCGAAGGTTTAATCGCTGAAGCGAGCCAGACCAGGGCGGAAACCGGCGACTGGCAATCGGAAACTCTTGAAGAAGCCAATCCTCCACGCTTTCCTCTTGTCTGTGTCGGAAGAGAATCTGGAAAACCCACTTGCGGGCCAATGGCGAACGCTTTCCGACCGACGAAACCATCATCTTCGTTCCGGGAGAGGATCGGGATTGCGCCGCCGCCTTCGTCCGCGACATCACGGAACGGAAGCGGGCGGAAAAGGAACTGCGGGACGCCTCCGCAACCCTCCCTCCGACCAAAGCCCAAGCTTAAAAGCATGGGCTACCCTGCCTTTCGGCAGTCGGATTGGCTCTGTCGCCCGACTCTCGTTGGCTTGATGAGCTGGCGCAAGAGGTAGGGGGCCAAGGCTACCCGACTACGCTCTAATGCGAAATTTATGGTGTTACAAGATACTAGTAGCAGGCGCGTCGATTATGATTACGATTACGATTACGATTAGGATTAGGATTAGGATTAGGATTAGGATTAGGATTAGGTGATTGACCGGAGGATTACTTCAGCTAGTGCTATTCCATCCCATGAAACCCGGACCCTTCACCACCGCCAGCCTCGTTGCCAACGCCCTTTCGCTCGGGCCTCACTGGATCTACAACCTGTCGAAAATCGCCCGCCTCTACCCAGAGGGCGTCGTTGCCTTTACCGACCCGCAAAGCGACTTTCACCCCAACCGGAAGGCGGGCGATCCAGGGCTGAAAGCGATGCCCTGCGGCGGGTGCGCCGCCAACCCTGGATCGGTAGGAATGAATCCAACGGTTTTGCCCCGGATCAACCCATTCCCTTTCCTCATCCGTAGCAGGGTTGCTTCAGCGCCCTGCCGTTTGCGGTGAGTTCCGGACCCCTGGGGTCGGGCGCTGAAGCAACCCGACTACGTCGAAATCCGCAAAATTCCATGTTCCGTCCGCCCGGGAACCTACGCGGCGGTTCTCGAACAGCGCCTTTGAGCGGACTGCGGATGACGGCTCATGAGTCCCTACCACTGGTCTGCCACGCACCAAGTAGTCGAGCGCCTTTTACAGGTGCGGGGCGGTCGGCAGCGACAAAAACTAACGGACTTTTTCGATCATCTGGCGGCCCACCCCGAAAAACTCCGCCGAGGGCAATTTACCGACGAAGAGGGCAATGTTTACCACTTGGCAGCCTTTGAGTATTGGTTGATCACCTATCACCTGGATCTTGGCAAATCGTTGAATCAGAATTATCTGGATGGCTCAGGATGACCCCGTGAATCAATCGGTGTCCCAGAATGAAATCGGTGTCCCAGAATGAAATCGGTGTCCCAGAATGAAATTTTTCGATCTTTCCCGTAGCAGGCGACGTAAGGAGACTCCCCGGCAATGGCGAGACCTCTCCGAACCACCGGGCGGGTCTCCTCACGTCGACCACTACGAAAAGGCTTCGCTTTCGCTCTTTCCCGTAGCAGGCGACGTAAGGAGACTCCCCGGCGTAGCAGGCGACGTGAGGAGACTCCCCGGGCAATGATGAAACCTCTCCGCCCACCGAAGGGTCTCCTCACGTCGACCACTACGAAAGAGAGGGGTCTCCTCACGTCGACCACTACGAAACGCCAACTTCCGAGATCCAGGAATAAAAAACTGGCTAAAAGCTTTTCCGCTGTCCATCGTCCTCCATGAATTCCAACTCGCAAATTCTCATGAAAGTCCACTTTTCTCTTCCTTACCTTCTTCTTCTCGTATTTACGGCCCCTCTGTGGGCTGCCGAATGGCACGTCGGCCCGGGCGGGAACGACGGAAATCCCGGCACCGCCGCCGCGCCCTTCCAAACCGTTCAGCGTGGCCTCCAGGAGGCCCAGCCCGGCGACACGGTGATCCTCGCCGCCGGGACCTATGCGGAGCGGGTGAATTGGCCGTCTGGTGCCGGCAACGCAGCCCAGCCCGTGACCTTGCGGAGTGCCGACGGGGCGGTCGCCGTTCTGAACTCCCCGACCAACGATCCGACCCTGGATATCATTGATGTGGACGGTGCGACCGTACGGGGGCTGACCTTTCGGGGAGCGGTCCGGGTGGCTTTCGGCAGCTCGACGGTGCGCATCGAGGATTCCGTTTTCGAGAACATTTCCGGAATCTGGGCCTTGCAAATCAGCGGTGCCAACGGAGTGACGGTGACGGAATGCGCCTTTCGGGCAAACCGTTGGACTGAGATCGTTTCCTTGTCGGGGAACAATTCCGATATCCGCATCGATAATTCAACCTTTGCCGATAATTTCGCCAGCTCGGGCGTTACCCAATCGGCGATCCAACTCTTTGGCCAGACGCCCGCCGGATCGATCCGGATCGCCGGCAATGTCTTTCAGCTCGACGACAACCGGAGCAGCCGCTCGGCCCTCTCCCCCGGCAACGACGCCTCTGCGATCCTGGTCAACCAGTGCGATGGCGGCGACCCCCGGAACCCCCGCATTCGGATCGAGAACAACCGCATCGAGGGATACCGCTTTCCCGGCACCAACGATGACCGCAGCTCCAATCCCGCCTACCTCAAGACCCCCTCGCAGGGGGGAGAACGGGGCAACGGCGTCTCCCTCATCGACAGCCGCGCCATCCTCGTCGAGGGGAACGAGATCCGCCTCGCCTCGAAATACGGCGTCATCGGATTCCGCACCACCCACTCCACCATCCGGGGAAACACGATCGCCGCATGCGGCATCAACGGGATCTTCTGGGCCGGTTCGAGCGCGACGCTCGACGGCGGCGCGCCGAATCTCTTCGACGGCAACCGCATCTCCGATTGCGGCTGGCTCGTTGGCGGCGGCAGCGGGATCTCGACCATCCATGTGGGTCCGGGCAACCAAATCCTGCGCAATGTCGTGACCGGGCAGACCAACGGTACCGCCGGAACTGTGGGAGGAGACTGGTTTGGCGACGGCAACGGCATCCTCGCGGATCTCGACTCGCCCCGAACCTACATCGCCGGGAATGTTGTCCACGACAACCAGGGTGCCGGGATCAGCGTGAATCGATCCAGCGATTCCGCCGTCGTCCACAACACCATCGTCGGGAACGGCTACGGTCCCCATTTCACGGACAACGCGGGCCTGCTCATCGCGGGCGGGGCGGGACCATCCGACCGGATTACAGTGATCAACAATCTTCTCTACAACAACCGCCGGGCGCAGTTCTGGGTCTGGATGACCGCCCTCGACCATGACGTCCGCCACAACCTTTTTGCCGCCGGACCTCTGACCCTGCCCGAATTCCGGGAGCGGGTTATCGATTGGTATGGGAATTTTTATACGGTGGCAGACTGGTCGACCGATCCGCCCCGCCCGGGCAACGGAACCGGTGCCCTGGGGGGCACGCCGGTCTTCCTCGGGGATCTGATCCAGGCAGGAGGGGACCCGCTCGATCCGATCCGTTATCTGGTCGTCAACGCCTCGCCCGGAACGGGAGACGCTGCCTCGTCCTCCTCCCTGCCACAACCGATTGCGGAGAGTGCCTTTGACGGGACGAACCCCCTGGGCACCGCAATCGGCGAGGTTGCCCGCCCTGGCGCGCAGGCCAACATCGGCGCAGTCGAGGCACCTCCCGGCGGCTACGGGTTCAACAGCTATCGATGGATCGGATTCATCGACAGCTCCCCCAACGATTCCTGGGCGTGGGCCGGAGACTTGCTGGGGGTCCTCCAATGGCGGGACGGATGGGTGGAAAGTCCGACCCTCGGCCCGGTGGTCCTCGGTGAATTCGGCAGTTGGACCTTCACCGAACGCTTCGGCTGGATCTGGGAGGCGACCGGCACGGACGATCTCTGGTTCTGGAGTGCCGACCGCCAGGATTGGATCGGCGTCCTGCCCGACGGAGGTATGTGGTCCACCCGCGACCGGCGCTTCCTTTGAATGCGGTCGAGGCATAAAGCCTCTCCTACAGAAATTCAAATGTAGGAGATGGTATGAGAAGGAAAAAGTTGAGGCCGCGCCAGCGGTCTGAAATC
>CAZWFJ010000143.1:0-11319 GCA_964633135.1 uncultured Puniceicoccaceae bacterium
GCGAACTAAGACCTCTCATGCTCCATTATATCAAATGAATTTCCAACACCGTTGGTCTTTCGAACCCCTATGCTCTGAATTTGGCTAAATTGACCGGGACTGGCATTCCCAAATCCGCTTCGGCTCCCTTTCTCCTGCAATTATCGTTCGATCCGGTGTCCGGGACGAACCAAGAGAAATACCCCAACCAAACGGCCAGTATCGTCACGGCGATTCGCCGGATCGAAGTGCGGATTTTCAGGACACCGTGCGGATTTCCGATTCAGGGTCCGGGTTGGCGATCTCGAAACTCAGGCCCGCCGCTCACAGGCCCGCAAACGGCTCATCTTTTTTGCTGGGTATCCTTGAAACTTATTTAGTTCACCATCAGCGATATGCATTCTACCGGCTCACCATCCTGAGCCAAGTCGAAGGGTCGAAGAAGAAGCAGTTGTTTCGGGCGGAACTTGTGCCCGCTGCAATAAACGCCACGATCAGTGGCTTGCGAGGCCTCGCCTCGCCTGCATCGCCCACTGATAAACCTGAGCATACTGCCTGGCGGACTCCTCCCACGAAGCATTGCGGGCCATGCCGTTGAGCCGAAGGCGATGGATCTCATCGGGGGCGTGCTCCCACAGGGCGGCAGCCTCGAAGATCCGGTCAAGCAAGGGATGGGGATGCGGCTCGTCAAAGAGGAAACCGGTGGCCCCCTCCTCCCCGACTGGCACCACGGTATCGGCGAGGCCCCCGGTGCGTCGCACCACCGGGATGGTGCCGTAGCGCATGGCGTATTGCTGGCCAAGACCACAGGGCTCGAAGCGGCTGGGCATGATAAAAAAGTCCGAGCCGGCGATGACGCAGTGGGCCAGAGCTTCGCTGAAGCCGATATGCACTCCGACTGCACCGGGATGCCGGGCCGCAGCCCGGGAAAAGCTGTCCTCCTCCCACTTTTCCCCCGAGCCGAGAAGCACCAGCTGCATACGGTTGCTGTCCGCCATCCTCTCGACGACCGAGGCGAGCAGGTCCAGCCCCTTCTGGTGAAACAGCCGCGAAACAACCCCGAAGACCGGCAGGTGGGGATTCTCTTCGAGGCCAAACTCCCTCTGCAGCCCGGCCTTTACGGCATCCTTGCCCGCGAAATTCCCCGGCGAGAAATGCGCTTCGAGATGTGGATCGGCGGAAGGGTTCCAGGCGTCCAGGTCGATGCCGTTCAGGATACCGACCAAATCCGCCCCCTTGAACCGAAGGGCACCATCAAGCCCGAACCCCCCCTCCCGCGTGCGAATCTCCCTGGCATAGGTCGGGCTGACGGTGGTAATCTTGTTGGCGTGGTAAATCCCGCCCTTCATCCAGTTCATCTGCCCGAAATCCTCGAGACCCGCCTGCTGGAATACCCAGCCCGGCAATTGCGCAAAGGAAAGCCCCTCTGCTGAAAATTTTCCCTGGTGCTCGAGGTTGTGAATGGTGAAAACCGAGGCGGTTTCGCTCCATGCCCCGGTGTTGTAGAGGGTGTTCAGGAAGACCGGCACCAATCCGGTGGTCCAGTCGTGGCAGTGGACGACGTCTGGAATCCAGTCGAGAAAATGGCCTGTTTCGAGAGCGGCCCGCGCAAAGAAGGCGAAACGCCGGTCGTTGTCTCCATGCGCCCCCCACGGCCCGTGATAAATTTCCCCACGGGCAAAAAACTCGTCATATTCGACAAAATGGAGCGGAACGGGCAGGCCCGGATCCAGGGGCGTCTCCCAAAGGGACGCGTAGCGAGTACCCTCCCCTGTCGGCACGTAGAGGATCCCGGGCCGCCGGGTCCAGTCTTCCCCGATCCGCAAACTCCCGTGACGGGGGCAAACGATGCGAACATCGTGCCCCGCAGCTGCCAGTGCTTTGGGCAAGGCTCCCACGACGTCAGCCAGGCCACCCTCCTTGACGAAAGGGGCGACCTCCGGTGCGACCATTAATATTTTCATTCTTACTTCGTTTCTGGCCCCGATTCGCCCTCTTCATCCGAGAGCGATTCTCCGTCCGCATCCGGGGATTCGTCCTCCTGGAGGCGGAAATTAAAGATGGGGAGCAGCAGAAGCAGACCAACACAGGTAAACCCGAGCACCGCGTAGCCTGTGATATCATGGACCTTGCCGGCGATCGCATCCGAACCATACAGGTGCGCCCAGGAAGTAAGGAAAAGGCTTCGGAACAGGTTCATGATGAAGGCAAAGACCATCGCACAGGCCACGAGGAGGATCTTTTTCCACCAGCGGTTCAGGAAAACCGCCGCCAGGAATGACCCGGCGAAGAGGCAGGCCGTCAGCGAGCGAATGCCCGAGCAGGCGTCCTCGACCCCCACCTGACCCTTCTCAAGGATGAGCACGTTGCCCTGCCGTTCCAGCGGAATCCCGAGGATATCGAAGGTATTGAAAACGATCACGGTCACCTTCTCGAGCAGGAAGAGGCTCAACTTCGTCTCCGCAAAATCGAGAAGCGGGAGGGAAATAATCCAAATCACAGCCGGGAAGACGAATAGACCGGTAAAGAGAAACCGATAGCGAACCGGAACCGTCTGCCCTGGTGCGGTAGGTGCCCAGCCTGCCCCGATGAAAGCGAGCGAGAGGAACACCGCCGCGAAGCCATAGGCCAGAGCCTGCCCGCCCGGCAAGAGAGGATTGTTGGAAAGTGCCTGCAAAAATCCTCCCAGAGTGAAGAGAGCCAGCCCGCCCAAGGTGCCGCACCAGGCCAGAAAGACGAGAATCCGGGTAAAGACCGCCCCGCTCTCGGGCACTGTGGGTACCTTTTCCCCCTCCCATTTCCGCTCCCGAAGGAAGGCCTTGATCCGCCCCCAGCGATCATAGAGCACATAGCCCACAAAGAGGGGGACGATATAACCAAAGCTGTAGTCCTCCTGGGTGGCCCACCACTTTTGCTGGTCGAAGATCAAATAAACCGCCATCGCCAGGAGGAGCAGGCCGGTATGGCGAATGTAGGAGGGAAATCCGGTCTCGCCCGGCTCGCTTGGGTTTGTGGCAACCATATTGTTAAAAAAGAAGGTCTACAAACTTTTCACAAAATCGGCGGATGACAAGACTCGATCTTGCCGATGTGTTTTCGCATTGAAGCCCCGCACCCTTTCGATCATCTTCCTCCCTAAAGTCATGATTGAACCTTCACCGCACAAAGCCGCACCGCCCGGGAATACCGACCTCCTGACTCTTTGAGCATGCCCTAC
Source organism: uncultured Puniceicoccaceae bacterium (assembly GCA_964633135.1). Classification (GTDB taxonomy): domain Bacteria; phylum Verrucomicrobiota; class Verrucomicrobiia; order Opitutales; family Puniceicoccaceae; genus Puniceicoccus. The sequence continues at coordinate 3,197 of CAZWFJ010000143.1, forward strand.
GAATACCTGCACGCCCATTGGCGGATGCCCTATATCAAGGAACCCTCGCAGACGGGGGAGATGCGGGGTAATCCCTTCCGTGAGATCCCGACCACGGACAACCCCAAAGAAGCACTTCTCCTCTACAAGGGCCCAAAAAGTTTCATCGTCATGAACAAGTTTCCCTACAACGCGGGCCATTTGCTCTGCCTGCCCTACCGCGAGGTCGGAGACTTGGAGGACCTCGAGGACAATGAATACACCGACCTCTGCCAGACAGTGCTAAAGGGCAAAAAGCTCCTCCGCCTGGCCCTGCAACCCGATGCCTTCAACATCGGCTACAACCTCGGTGCTCCCGCCGGAGCCGGCATCCCCGGGCACCTCCATTGCCACATCGTGCCCCGCTGGTCGGGCGATACCAATTTCATGCCCGTCGTCGCCGACACGCGCGTGCTCCCCGAGGCCATGTCGGCCATGTGGGAGCGGCTTCACCAATTCGTCCCGCAGATCGAATCCTGAAACTCATTGTGGATACCACCACCTACAGCCAAACTCTCGAATTCGAATCACCCCGGTTGCTCAGCCAGCTCTACTGCGGCAAGGAGAGCCACCTCGCCCAGGCCGAGGAAGCTCTCGGCGTGTCCCTGATCGCCCGCGACGATTGGCTCAAGATCGAGGGTTCCGAGGCCAACGTGCAGACCGCCCGCGAGTTCTTCGAGATTCTTCGCCTCGCCCGCGCCCAAGGACTCAAGATCCGGAAGAATGATTACGAGAAGATGCTCGAATCCGTCGCCGCCGGCGAGGGCGCAGAGATAAGGGAACTCTTCGAGAATCCCCTCCTAATCCAGCTCAAGCGCAAGAGCATCGTCCCGAAAACCGTCCACCAGAAGCAATACCTCACCCGCATTCGCAACCACGACGTCTCCTTCGGGATCGGTCCGGCCGGCACCGGCAAGACCTACCTGGCAATGGCCGCTGCCCTCGACGCCTTCCAGAAGGGGGAGGCGGAGAAACTCGTTTTCACCCGGCCCGCAGTCGAGGCCGGTGAGGCACTAGGATTTCTCCCCGGAGATCTGCAGGAAAAGATCCTCCCCTACCTCCGCCCTCTCTACGATGCCCTTTACGACATGGTCGGGGTCGAGGAAACCCAGCGCATGATGGAACGCCAGCAGATCGAGATCGCCCCCCTGGCCTACATGCGCGGACGCACCCTCTCCCGCTCCTTCGTTATTCTCGACGAGGCCCAGAACACCACCCCGGAGCAGATGATGATGTTTCTGACCCGCCTCGGCGACGACTCAAAGATGGTCATCACCGGCGACATCACCCAGGTGGATCTTCCCCGCAGCAAGAAGTCCGGCCTCAAACAGGCCGTCCAGATTCTCGCCGGGGTGAAAGGGATTTCGATTTTTGCGTTCGACGGAGCCGATGTCGTCCGTCACCCTCTGGTCCAGCGAATCATAAAAGCCTACGAAACGACCCAAAACGACCCACAAGCCGTCTCTTTCGTGTAGGAGCACCCCTCCCTTCACAACCAATACGCACCACCATGGGAATCTTCCGTAAGCTCAAGAGAGAACGACACCCTTCTCCGCTCCAGCGGCGACGGGGAGCGGGCCTTCACGAGAAACGACCCGTCCCCCTCCGCACCGCCGTCTTCTGGTTTGGGGGATTCTTCGGCTTTACGGCCCTGATCGTATTGACCGCCTTCGCCGGCCTGACCCAAAGCGACCCCCAGATCGCCAGGGATCAGATCGCCCGGGACCGGATCGTGAGCGAGTTCGCGTTCACTTTCGACAGCGAGGTGTTGACCGAGCGAAAAATCGCCCTCGCCCGCGAACGCATTCCCCCATTTTACAAGGTCGAGATGGAACCCTTCGAGGAATTTTCGCGGGCCGTCTCCGCCCTCGAGTTCGATTTTGCCAAGATTGAGCCGGATCTGGTCGACCTGGACGAAGAAGCCCGCCTGAAGGCGATCCGCAACTTCGTCGCCGCCTTCTCCGAAACCCGCGAGATGGACCTGCCCATTGAGGAAACCGCTCTCTTTCTCGATCAGACCTCTCCGGCCCAGCGCAACCGGCTCATCCAGGAAGCGCTCGAATCCCTCGAGGCAATCTACGCCGACGGAATCATCTCCGAGGAAGATCCAAACTTCCTCGGAATCGGCTCCTTCAACGTCATCCCGGTCCAAACCGGCAACGACAAGGTCTCGCGGGTGGAGATCCAGCGGGTCTACGATGCCCGTGTCTCCCTGCGCAATGAATTGGCGAATCTGGAGATCGGCGACACCCTTTTCAATGCCCTCTACGAGATTCTCGGGGAGGGCATCCGGCCCAATCTCGAATTTGACGAGGAGCGCACCCGCGCCCGGCGCGACGCCGCAGCCGCGAGAGTCGATCCGGTTACGGTGGAAGTTCGCCAGGGTTCCACCATCATCGAACCGGGTTCCCCCGTTTCCTCCCTTGCGTTTGAAAAACTTGTGCAATACCGCCAGGAACAGGCCAGCCGGGCCTCGAGCCAGTTTTTCCTCGACCCCATCTTCCAGCAGCGCACCCTCCTCACCCTGATGGTGCTGCTCACCGCAGTGCTCGTGGCCCAGATCGGGTTTCCTCGGCTCGCCAATGACCCCCGGAAACTGGGCACCGTCGCCCTTCTCATTCTGGTAAACCTCGCCATCTTCCGCTTCGCCCTCTACCTGGGAAATTCCGGCCTCTTCGGGGCCGACTACCACATCACGGCCGTCCTGCCTTACACGGCTCCTCTTGCCTTCGGCCCGATTACGGTGGGCATCCTTCTCGGACCTATTCTCGGCGCACTGACCGCCTTCATCATCTCCGCCGTATTCGCCATCATGCTCGGGGAGAACGCGTTCCTCTTCCTCTCCGGCATGATTTCCTCCCTGGCCGGAATCTACCTCTGCCATAACATCCGCCTCCGCACCAACGTCGTTCGAGCCTCCTTCCTCGCCGGGGTTACCCTCTCGGCCTTCATCCTCCTGCACGGGATGCTGCTCGGCATCGATCTCTCCCAAATCGGACGCCAGATCGCCGCCGCCCTGATCTCCGCCTCGGTGACCGGGGTCGTCATTCTTGGATTCCTGCCCCTCCTGGAGAAACTCTTTAACTTTACCACCGACATCACCCTGCTCGAATACACCGACTTCAACCACCCCTTGCTGCGCCGCATGCAAGAGGAAGCTCCCGGCTCCTACCACCATAGCCTCATGGTGGCAAGCCTCTCGGAGAACGCCGCGGCCGAGATCGGTGCCAATCCCCTGGCCTGCCGGGCCTGCGCCCTCTTTCACGACATCGGCAAAACCGTGAAACCGGAGTACTTCACCGAGAACCAGAGTTCCGGCCATAATCCGATGATCGAACAAAAGCCCTCCATGAGCGCTGTCATCATTAAGCGACATGTGAAAGAAGGCGTCGAGCTGGCTCGCAAATACAAGCTTCCGAAAATCTTTGTCGACGTCATCCGCCAGCACCACGGCACGACCCTGATCCAATACTTCTACCAGGAGGCCATCAATCGCCGCGACCGGAGCCAGCTGCCCCTCTTCTCGGACCTCAGTGCCGAGACCGTAGAGGAAACCACCTATCGCTATGACGGACCTCGGCCCCGGTTCGTCGAGAGCGCGATCATCTTCTTCGCCGACTCGATCGAGGCCGCCAGCCGCTCGCTGAAAAAGGTAAACGCCCAGAGTATCGAGGAGCTGCTCGACCGAATATTCCAGAGCCGGATCGAGGACGGGCAACTCGACGAGTGCCCCCTGACCCTCCAGCAGGTCGCCATCATTAAGAAAAGCTTCACCCGGACGCTGCTCAACAGCCTTCACTCGCGGATCGCCTACCCGCCCGAAGCCGACAAGGACAAGTCACCCAAGCCGCACGAGGCTCCCCACAGCATCGATGACGCGAGAGATTCAGATAATCAGCAAGTGTGACCGGCTCTCATTCGACGCAAGCGACGTCGCCGAATGTATCCGCAAACTCGATGCAGTCCCCGACTTTGCCTTGCCCGAGGGCGACCTGTCCATCGTCTTCCTCGACGATCGCGAGATGGGCGAACTGCACGGCACTTACCTCGGGGATCCCACTCCAACCGATGTGATTACCTTCCCCGGCGATCCCGATTTCGGCGAAGCGGGCGAGATCTGCGTCGGCGTCGAGAGAGCCGAGGCACAGCACAACCGACACGGGCAGACCCTCTCACAGGAAATTCTTCTCTATTTGGCACACGGCTGGCTTCATCTCGCCGGATATGACGACCAATCGGAGGAAGATCGCGCACGGATGCGCCAGGGCGAGAAGGACGCCCTCGCCTTTCTCCTTCAGAATCGGGATGCGCCCGAATTTTTCCTGTCCTGTTGACAGCCCCCGGCTGAAATAGATTCTCCTCTTATGTTTCGAAATCTTCGCAACGCATTTTTCACCGGATTAGTCCTCCTGCTGCCGCTGGGAGTCACCTACATCGTCGTTAATTTCATCATCGTCAGGATCGGTGTTCCTGCCAGTGAAATATTTTTCTGGTACGTCGACGACAATATCCGCAACGTCACCCTCCTCAACACCATCCTCAATGTCATCTCTCTTCTGGTGCTGATCGTCTTTATCGTCGGCCTCGGATTCTTCTCCCGCTACGTCCTCGGACGGATCCTGATCTCCACAGTCGAGCGTATCCTCGGACGCCTGCCCTTTATCAATTCCGTTTACCGCACGGTCAAACAAATCGTCGACACCTTCAGCCAGCAGCAACGAGCCGTCTTTCACGAAGTCGTCCTCGTCGAGTATCCCCGCAAAAATTCCTGGGTCCTCGGCTTCCGCACCAGCGAGACCAAAGGAGAGGTACAGGCAAGGACCGGAGTCCACCTCTCCAATATCTTCGTGCCCACCACACCAAACCCAACCAGCGGGTTCCTCCTCATGATTCCCACCGTCGATATCATCCCCCTTGAGATGAGCGTTACCGACGGCATGAAAATCATCATCTCCGGCGGAGCCGTGTCGCCGCCCTACAAGCCAAAGTCCGAGGCCGAGGCGGCCCATATCGCAGCCGCCAGCCCCCACCCCATCGAGAAAACTTCCGAAATAATCCCCGGCTGAACAGTTGCGCTTGACAGAGGCCGGGTTCTGATCCGGAATTCGAATAAACCTTTTGGATCGATGGATAAATGGAACAGAATTCTCACGCCCGTTGCTCTGATTGCTGCACTATTGCTGCCTGCGATTCCGGCCTCCGCAGCTCGAATCTTCACCGACACCCAGGGAAGGCAGATTGAGGCCGAAATTATCGACATGCGCGAGTCGGACGACGGCACCCTGATGGTTGAACTCCGGCGCACGGATCGCCTGTACTTCACCATTGCGGTCGATCGATTCTCGAAGAAAGACCGCGATTATCTAACAGAACGGTGGGAAAAACAAAAGGCCGATGAGACGCTCCTCGACGCAGATGCCCGTATCAAAATCAACCTGAAACTGAATCGGAAATCGAATACGAACAACCAATATTCGAGCTATTACGGAAGCCGATGGACCGACAAGACTCAAGTTTACAGCCCGGAGGCCGTAATCGAAAACGATGAACTTACCCGGACTTTCGAGGGCAATCAGGTAAGAATCGTCATAATTGCCCGGGACAAAAGCAATACATCTCAATACCTCGTGGCCTCGGCAACAGACGCGAAAGTGAATCTACCCGCCAAAGAACGGACTTCGGTCGAGGGCGACACATTCGCCCTCAGGGAATATGATTATGATAGTGCCCTCACCTCCTACAGCAGCCGCTACGGCTACGAAAAGGACGATTACGTGGTCGTGATCCGCAATCGAAAAGGGGAAATTACGCATACCCGCGCCTCCTCGAACAAATTTCTCGAAAACCTTGATGTCGTTTTGGAGTGCAAAGCAGGCGAGATGTACACAGAGGGCCTGGCCGGCAAACTGAGCGTCTCGCCGAACAGCTACTATCTGCAATAAAGCAGAATTTTTCGTGCAGGGATTCTCCAAGGTGAATGCCAGCTCAAATACGACACTTTGTTCAACATTGTGACTGATCGCAACTTGTCGATCCTCTTTCGCTGGTTCTCTTCAGGAGCCAAAGAAGCCAAGTCGTGAGCCGTCTCCGACTCCCGGGTAACGCTTTTGGCGCGGATCAAGTCATCATGAGTGTGGGTCATGGGGGGGAAGACCCCTCCAGTATCGAGACCGGCTCGAAACCCGACGAAGAATACACAATGGTACTGTTGGGGCACGCCGTAGTCAGCCGCATCCACGAGATGGCTGCTTACCCGGTAGATCAATTCGCCGCCATTTTACCGCTTTGGAGGTGTAGTGGCACTGCAGTCTGCGTAGATGGGAATTCCCAGTCGACATTGTCGGAAGCAGGAAATGCAAAAAGTACGCAAAAAAGCTTTGACACCTGCATTGCTGAGAACGAATCTCAGCCCCGATGCAAATGATAACCAGTCTCATTCTTACATTCACTGCGGGATGGATGTCCCTTTCTTCGGTTCTCTGCGCCCAGGGAACGGCGAAGCTGGAGGAGATGGAAAAGAGTTCCCCGCTCGCCTTCCTTGATGAGCTGGAGACCTCTGCCGCCTTCACGGCTGGCTGGGACAGCATTTATCTGGCCGAGGGCCGCGACGATCTTGGCGACGGCGGGCTGTATTACGCCGAATTCTCGGGTGAGGCCGGTCCGCTGGCTGTCGGCACCTGGTATGCAGACGGCACCGACGTCGATTACAACGAGTGGAACCTGTTTGCGGAACTCGGATTCGAACTCGCCGAGGGCCTCGACGCCTACGTTGGTTTCACTTATCTCGCCTTTTTTGAGAGCGGGGAAAAGTCGGAGGACCGGGAAGCCGGAGCTGGTCTCTCTTACGCGATCGGGGACTATCTTGAAGCCGCTGCGGACTTTGTCTACTCTTTTGAAGCAGAGGGTTCGTTCGTCGAACTGGCCCTGGCCGCACCGCTCGATCTGGCCGAAGGATTCGGTTTGGCACCCTACGCGCTGCTGGGCCTCGATTTCGGCTACCGCACCGAGGAATACGACGGCTTTAATCACTTCCAAATCGGCCTCGACGCAGAATACGCCCTCAGCGAGCGCTTCGCCATCGGTGCCTACGCCGCCTACGCTTTCGCGTTGGAAGACATCGACCGCGAGGAAGACGAAACGGGCGAGTCGATCGGCGACAACCCCGCCTTCGGTATTTTCGCGAGTCTCGCATTTTAACCGAAGCGCAACACGAACAACAAGCCGAAACCTGCTCTCCATGACATGGGAGTGCGCCTTGCCCATCATCGCCCCGAATAAAAAGCGAGCGAGGATCCGCAGCAGGAAGCAACTTCCGGGAACCACAGCAGAAACTGCGTAGCTCTGAACCGACGATCTTGCACAGGCGATCAAGCACCCATCCGCGTTTAAGAAATTGACTCGCTGGCGGCCCAGGGGAAACCTCTCACTCGATCATGCTCTACCTAGTCCTCAAGGTTCTTCTCTCCGCAATTATTATCGTCATCGTCAGTGAAGTGGCGAAACGGTCCAGCGTCTTGGGGGCACTAATCGCCTCGCTGCCCCTCACCTCCCTCCTCGCCATCATCTGGCTCTATCTCGATACTGGGGAAACCGCCAAAGTTGGAGCGCTGGCATCGGGCATCCTCTGGCTCGTAATTCCCTCCCTCCTGTTTTTCATCGCCCTGCCGCTGCTCCTGCGCGGAGGGGTCCATTTCTGGTGGGCTATCCTCATTTCCTGCCTGGTAACCGCCGCCGGATATGGGTTCACCACTTGGATACTCGGGAAATTTGCAAGAAGCTGAGGACTGGGCTTACGCAGAGCCTCTGCTCAGAGTTCATCCAAACAGTTTCTTTCGAATCCCCTTCGCCACTGCGAGTCCCCTCCAGTCGCCCCCTTCCATGGGGTGCGCCTTCGGCTCCCGCTTCCCGGGAGGGTCTTTGCCCAACTGCTCCTTCACAAAGCTCTCCGATCCCAGGATCATCCCATCCACAAAGTACAATACCTTGCCCCGCAGCAAGACGGCCAGCGGAAGCTTCCCCTTCGCCTTCAGCACCCGCGAGGCCTCCTCGCGCGAGATCGACATCTTCCCGTCCTTCTCCTCCACGCCCACGCCAAACAAGGTCTG
>CAZWFJ010000144.1:0-11241 GCA_964633135.1 uncultured Puniceicoccaceae bacterium
CGGGGCATTCCTTCGACAAGCTCAGGACAAAGAAAGCCCCTCCCACTCCCCGCACGTCAGGTTCCACGCTGGCCGGTGCCCGGACTCTTATCGATTTCGGCGGCGTGGGCGGGTCTGGCGCGAATTGACCCCCTCCAGAGGATCGTAGCGATAGGGAAAGCCCTCCAATTTCGCCTTGGGCACTTCGCGTTTGATGTAAGACTCAATCGCCATGAGCGCGCTCGTTTCGTCGGGTGCCTGGAGAGTCACCGCATTTCCCTCCTTCATCGCCCGACCCGTGCGCCCAATTCGGTGGACGTAATCCTCGGGGTGCTGGGGAACGTCGTAATTGACCACATGAGTAACATCCGCAATGTCAAGCCCCCTGGAGGCGATATCGGTGGCCACAAGAATCGGAATGTTGCCATTTTTGAAGTTTGCCAATGCCTTGGTGCGATCGATCTGGTTCAGGTCGGAGTGGATCACCCCGCAATTAAAGCCACGCTCGCTCAGCCAACGGGCGACCCGATCCGATCCCCTACGCATGCGACAGAAGATCAACGTGTTCTTGGCATCGAATTGGTTTAGCAGTGCGACCAACAGGTCGAACTTTTGCATGGCGTTGACCGGATATACTTCATGCTTGACCGTTGAGGCGGTCGAGAGACTGCGGCCGATCGTGATGTTGACCGGATCTTTGAGAGCCCACTTGGCCAGCCGCTGGATCGTGTCCGGCACGGTGGCCGAAAACAAAAGAGTTTGGCGGTCCTTCCGCTTACACTTTCCGATGATTTTCCGGACGTCTTCGATAAAGCCCATGTCGAGCATCCGGTCAACCTCGTCGAGAATGAGAATTTCGACATCGTCAAGCGAGGCAGTCCCCTGCTGCACGTGGTCGAGAAGGCGCCCAGGAGTCGCAATGATAATATCCATCCCGGAAGAAAGATCACTTTTTTGCTTCCCGTAGCCAACGCCACCATGGAGAAGAGTGGATCTCAAATCCAGATACTTTCCGTACAAGCGGAAATTTTCCTCTACCTGGGCCGCCAACTCCCGGGTCGGCCCAATCGCCAGGCAGCGACACTTGCCGTGCTTGCCCAGCCGCTGGAGAGCCGGCAGAGCGAAAGCCGCTGTCTTTCCGGTACCGGTCTGGGCAGAACCAATGACATCCTTCCCGTCAAGAATTACGGGAATGGCTTGTTCCTGAATGGGAGTCGGTGTTTCATAGCCAACTTCTTCGATTGCCCTGAGAATTTCAGGGCTGAATGGGAGATCTTTGAATTTCATGTCTTCGGGTGCGAAGAAGAAATAGAATTGTTCCGGCGTCAGCCGAACTCCTCTCCGCATGCATCAAAACCCACAATGAAAAAGAGTTCATCCATCCTTGGCCAGCTTCTTTTTCGACTTCACGCACCGCCGAAAGCCGGGACTTGACTCCGGGCGGGGAGATGCTCATTCTCATGGTTTTTCACTTTACACCAATCAGGAAAAAGTGGGTCTCGGCCCGCTTTTTTTATTCTCCAGACATGAGCAGCGAACTTCTTTCCGTATTAGAATACATGGAAAAGGAAAAGGGAATCAGTCGTGCCGACATGATTACCACGATCACCAATTCCATCCACAACGCGGCACAAAAGGGCGTACACGCCGGGCAGGAGCTGCGGATCCAGATTGATCCGCGCACCGGCAGCATGAAGGCGTGGTCTCTGTTGATGGCGACGGACTCCGTCGGCGATCCCGAGAAGGAGATTCACATCGAAAACGCACGCAAGATCAACCCCGAGGCCCGGATCGGCGAGATTGTGGAGAAGCCGGTCGATCCCTCTTACCTGGGCCGGATCGCTGCCCAGACCGCCAAACAGGCCATTCTCCAGAAGATCCGCGAGTTTGAGCGGGAGCGGGTATTTGATGATTTCAAGGACCAGATCGGCGACATTGTCAGCGGCGTGATTCACCGCCGGGATCGCAGCGATCTCATAGTCGACCTCGGCAAGACCGAGGCTCTGCTCCCCCGCCGGGAACGGATTCCCCGGGAGAATTTCAATCCCGGCGACCGGATCCGGGCACTGCTCTTGAAAATCGAGACCGGGAACCGGGGTCCGAGCCTGATCCTCAGCCGCTCGAGTCTCCGCTTCGTCCGTCGATTGCTCGATCTGGAAGTAACGGAGATATCCGACGGCACGGTCGTGATAGAGCGCATGGCCCGCGAACCCGGCTACCGAACCAAAATTTGCGTCAACACGACCGACCCGAAGGTCGACCCAGTCGGTGCCTGCGTGGGGGCCCGCGGGTCCCGTGTGAAGAGCATCGTCCGCGAACTCGGTGGGGAGAAGATCGATATCATCCGTTATTATCCAGACATCCGGGAGCAACTCGTCGAAGCATTAAGTCCCGCCGTGCCGCGGAACATCGAGATCGACGAGAAGAACCACCGGATCAGTTTCGAAATCGCCGAGGACGACCTCTCGGTGACGATCGGCAAGGGCGGCATGAACGCCAAGCTCACCTCACAACTTCTTGGCTGGAAGCTTGACATTCGCCGCGAGGAAAATGCCAATGTCACCATCGGCGAGCAAAAGAAGATCGCCGCGAAAAACCTGATGAACTCGATCGGGGTCCAGCCGCAGACGGCCATGCGTCTGGTCGAGATGGGCTTCACCAGCCCCGCCGCCTTCGAAGGTGCCCGCACCGAGGATCTTGTCGATATGGGCTTCAGCGAGGAAGAGTCCAGAGCCATCATTTCCCGCATCGAGAACGAATAATTCATCAAGAATCCCTATTTTGCTGAAAAAAAACTTTAGAAAGAAGAGTAAGGAGCTTCCAATTACAGAATGAGTGTCAGAATCCACCAGATCGCCAAACAGATCGGTATGGAAAACAAGGACCTGTTGAAGCTACTGCAGGAGCGAGGTTTTGCCGTAAAAAGCGTGTCGAGCACCATCGATAATATCAGTGCCGATTCGCTGATCGAGGAGTACGCGACCCCGGAATCCGAAGTGCCCGCCGCCACCGAAATGGAGGAAACATCCGCTTCCGAACCAGCCGTCTCCGAGGAGGAATCAACGGGTCGCGAGCCTGCCTTCAAGCGCCCGACGGGGCCGATCGTGCGATCACCGGAACAGGTCGAGCGCGAAAAGGCAGAGGCAAAGGAGGCCGCCAAGCCCCCTCCAGTAGAGAAGCCCGCAGTACCGGTCCAGGCGAAGCCGACGGCCAAATCCGCGCCAAAGCCGCCGCAGATGCCTGCCTTCACACCGAGAGCCCAGCCCAAGGCACCACGGGCACCCGCCCCACCGCCGGCACAGCGCTCGGCTCCGAAACCACCTCCGGTCCGGAGCGCATCCGACGTCGCGCCCCCCCCGCCCGGCCCGCAGCCTGCGGCGCGGCCCGCAGCCCCACCTCCTCCAGCGCGCCCGACCGCTCCTCCTCCACCCGTGGCCCCCCACCGGCCCCCGACTGCCCCGCGGCCCCCCGCTCCGCCCCCTGGCAAAGCGGGTCCCCGCCCACCAACGCCCACTCCCGATACCGGAGGGGCCACCGAATCGGTCGAGCCAAAGACCGGCGAGGGAGCACCAGAAACCCCACCCCCGGCACGGAAGAAGATTCAGGCGAAGACGCCCATCATCGTTCGCGATTTCGCCACCTTGTTGAACTTGAAACCATTCAAGCTAATCTCGGACCTGATGGAACGCGGCATATTCGCCTCGATGAATCAGACGATCGAGGAGGATCTCGCGGCAAAGCTCGCCGAGACCCATGGGTATGAACTTCTGATCCGCCACCGCGGAGGAGCGGGCGAACCCGGCGAACCCGGCAAGAAAGCCGAAGAGGAGGTCGACGAATCCGCCCTGCTGAAGCCACGCCCGCCAGTGGTCTGCATCCTCGGTCACGTCGATCACGGGAAGACGACCTTGCTCGACACCATCCGAAAGAGCAAAGTGACTGAAGACGAGTTCGGAGGAATCACCCAGCACATCGGGGCGTACCAGATCGATTTCGAGGGGGAGCCGATCTCCTTCCTCGATACTCCGGGCCACGCCGCTTTCGCCGGTATGCGCGAGCGGGGGGCATCCACCACCGATATCGCCATCCTGGTCGTCGCCGCCGACGACGGCTTCAAGCCACAGACAGACGAGGCCCTGAAGTTCGCCAAGAAGGCCCAGGTCTCCCTGATCGTTGCCATCAACAAGATCGATACCAAAGGGGCGAATATCGACCGCGTGAAACAGCAGATGATGGAGCGGGGCATCCCGCCGGAAGATTTGGGGGGCGAGGTGATCACCGTGCCTGTTTCCGCGCTGAAAGGCGAGGGCATTGATCATTTGCTCGATATGATCAGGCTCCAGACCGAAATCATGGAGCTGAAAGCAGTGCCCACCGGGAAGAGTTCCGGGGTGATCATTGAGTCTCAGATCGAACAAGGCCGCGGGCCGACCGCAACCGTTCTGGTCAAGCGGGGATGCCTGAAAGTGGGCGACGCCCTAGTCTGCGGCACCGCATCCTGCAAGGTGAAAGCCATGCACGACGATCTCGGCAAGCCGGTGAAGCAAGCCGGACCCTCGACTCCGGTCAAGGTGCTCGGCTGGAGCGATGTGCCGGACTCCGGTGCCGTCTACGAAACCGCCAGGCACGAGCGCGACGCCAAACGAATCGCCGAAGAGGTGCTGGAGGAGCGCAAGAAGAAAGAGGAGGAAGAACGCCTCGCCGCCAGATCGAAGGGGTCCAGCCTCGACGACCTGTTCTCCGCCATCGAAAGCACCCGCAAGGTATCCTTTAACGTCATCCTGAAAGCCGATGTTCACGGCTCGCTGGAAGCCATCTCCGGAATGTTGAAGGAGATTCCCTCGGATCAGATCGAGCTGAAAATCGTCGGCAAGGGCGTGGGCATGGTCACCAAAAAGGATGTCGAGCTGGCCTCGGCGGCAAACGCCACGATCGTCGGCTTCAATGTCCGCCTGGAGAACGGAGTCCAGGGGCACGCCAAGCACCTCGAAGTTTCCATCCTTCAGGATAGCATCATCTATCAACTGGTCGACCTGGTCCGCGAGTCCATGGCCGAGCTGCTCGAACCCGAACTGCGCGAGAAGAAGCTCGGGGTGGCCGAGGTCCGGGTCGTTTTCCCGCTGGGCAAAAGCTTCGTGGCCGGGTGTATGGTCACCGAGGGCAAGATCCAGCGCAATGCTACGACCCGCCTCCTGCGCAAGGGCGAACTCGTCCACGAGGGCCGGGTCGGAACGTTGAAGCGATTCAAGGACGATGTGAACGAGGTGCGCGCCGGATTCGAGTGCGGGGTGGCCATTGCCGGTTTCAACGATTACCGGGAAGGCGACCATATCGAATGCTACGAGGTGGAGAAGATTCGCCCGAGTCTCTAAAACCCCTCCGGGAATCCAACCAAGCTCTATCACTTGTGCCGAAACGCAAAATCAGAGTCGACGCGCTCCTGCTTCGCGAGATCAGCCTGCTGCTGCATACCGACTATCGCTCCGAGGGGGTCTACACCACGATCAGTGAGGTGGATGTCTCGCCCGATTTGCGCCAGGCCAAGGTATTCTACTCCGTTCTCGGGGGCGAACAACGCGAGAAGGAAGCCGAACGGTTTTTTCGAATGCGTGCTTCCGAGATCCGCCAGAAGGTGGGCAAGAAGGTCATTCTGAAATATCTTCCCTTTTTCGAGTTCATCCGCGACAATTCTCTCGAGCGTGGCTTCGGTCTCATCGAAAAACTGGACGACCTGACTTAACCATTATGAGCGAACTTCCACTAAGTCCCCTGTTTCACCGGGAAACCTTTCAAAAGCTCCTCGCTTCCTGGCGCTCCAGGAAAATTGCCGTCTGCGGGCATCTTCGCCCGGACGGGGACTGCATCGGTTCCCAGGTCGCCTTCTGCCGCTTTCTCCGCTCCCAGGGGATTAAGGCCAAAATGATCCGAACCGACCCCGTCCCCCGTAATCTCGAGAGCTTTGTCGCAGATACGCCCTGGGTCGACGAGAAAGACTTCGACCCCGCCGGGTGGGAAGCCGTGACGGTGGACTGTGCCGATGCCAGCCGGATTGGCAAGGCTCTCCGCGCAAAGCTCCCGAACACCTTGTTCAATGTGGACCATCACATTTCCAATCCGGAATACGCCGAACACAATTTGGTGATGCCCCACTCCTGCGCCACCGCAGAGATCCTCGCCGAGCTGTTCCTCGCCGTCGGCCATGAACCCGATACGACCTCCGCCAATGCCCTCTACGTCGGCATCGCCACGGATACCGGACAGTTCCGCTTTCCCTCCACCACCACCCGCACTTTTGAGATTTGCTGCCACCTCTGCGAGTTCGGAGCCAACCCAGCGAGAGTAGCAACCCTTCTCTACGAGCAGGAGTCGTTGGGCCGCATGCAGCTCCTCCAATCCTACCTTGCCACCCTCGAACTCTGCCTCAATGGCACCGTCTGCACCGGTTGCATTCGGGATGGCGAATACGAGCGCACTGGCACCTCGAAGGAGGACTCCGAGGGATTCGTCGATTACGCCCGCTCAATCGAAGGAGTCCGCATCGGCGTCTTTCTCGAGGAAAACAAGGGCGTTATCAAAGGGAGCCTTCGCTCGAAAGACCCCGTTTACCGCGTCGATACCATCGCCCAGCGATTCGATGGGGGCGGCCATGCCTGCGCCGCAGGTTTCCGGGTGGAATCCACCATCGATGAATTCCGCCCCACGCTCGTTACCATTCTCGAAGAGCATCTCCGTAACGCATCTGCCGAAGACTAACCCGATCCCACCATTTCCATGCCAGCCGATTCCAGCCGTCTCGAAGGACTCTTGTTTGTCGACAAGCCCGCAGGTTTGACCTCCCACGATGTAGTCGACCGGGTGCGTCGTATTTATCACATCAAAAAAGTCGGCCACGCTGGCACGCTCGATCCCATGGCCACTGGTCTGCTGATCATTCTTGTCGGGCGCGCCACCAAGGCCTCCAATTTTTTGATGAGCCAGCCCAAAACCTACGAGGGCACCTTCCGTCTCGGGCAGGTGACCGACTCGCAGGATGCCGACGGCGAGGTGATCGAGGAAAAGGAGGTCCCGCCGGTCACAGAGGAGGAGATGAAAGATCTGTTCCGCTCCTTCCTCGGCGACCAGTATCAGACCCCGCCCATGTTTTCCGCCAAGAAGATCAAAGGCGTCCCCCTCTACAAGATGGCTCGCAAAGGGCAAGAGGTGGAGCGCGAACCCCGGTTCGTACACATTAAGTCATTCGACCTGCTCGGAATGGACCTCCCCGAAGTATCCTTCCGGATCGATGTCAGCAAGGGCACGTATGTCCGCACCGTGGCACATGACCTGGGGCAAAAACTCGGCTGCGGAGCCTTCCTGACCAGCCTCCGCCGCACGGCGATCAATGATATGCCGATTGAGCGGGCCGTTCCCTTGCAGGCTCTCGAAGACGCCCCGCCCTCCCAGCTCGGGCGGTTTCTCATTCCGGTTCACCAGCACGTCCCGAGCCACGTCATTTAGGAGAAATCCGGTGGGAGAACAGAGCGCACATCACCCCTCTTCCCCGCATCACTCCCATCCACAGCGAGCACCGGGTCATCATCACCATCATCACGACCACGGGACCGCTGACGTGAGCGACAAGACCCTGGTGTGGGCGATCGTGCTCAATCTCGGCCTTTCCGTATTCGAGTTTCTCGCCGGGATCTTTTCTGGAAGCGTTGCCCTCATGGCCGACGCCCTCCACAATACCAACGACGCTCTCGGCCTCGTAGTTGCCCTTGTCGCTCGCAGGATCAGCCGGCGGGGAGCCGACCAAAAGTTTACCTTCGGCTATCGAAGAGCCGAACTCATTGGAGCCATCATTCAGCTGACCGCGCTGATCGTTGTCGGCCTTTTCCTGCTTGGCGAGGCACTCACCCGCTACTTCGACCCCGAACCGGTCATGGGGGGGTGGGTCATGATCGCTTCCTGCGTGGCCATCGTGATCGACATCGGGACTGCTCTGCTCCTCTGGACAATGTCAAAGGGGAGCCTGAACGTGAAGGCCGCCTTTTTCCACAATCTCACCGATGCCGCTGCCTCCATCGCCGTACTTCTAGGCGGAGCCGCCATCTACTTTTACGGCTGGGCATGGATCGACCCCACTCTCACCCTCATTATCGCTGGCTATATCCTCTACATGAGCATCGGCCTCCTGAAACGCACCGCCCGCATCCTCATGGAGGGCGCCCCGGATCATCTCGACTTCGAGGAACTAACAGATTCAGTCCACCAGATCGAAGGAGTATTGGGCGTCCACCACGTCCATGTCTGGGAACTCGACGAACAACACCGCGCCTTCGAAGGTCATCTCGTCATCCACGAGAATGCTTCCGCCGCAGAGCGCCACGGGATTCGCACCTCCGTCAAACACCTCCTCCTCGAGCAATTCAAAATCGGCCACTCCACCATCGAACTCGAAACCCCAGACCACGGCTGCGATAAAGACAACTCCGCCATGATCCCTGGTCATTAAACCGCCCGCAAAGGAAGAAATCATAGGACACCCATAATATCAGACCCAAAGCCGGGGATGGGTGGCCACGCCGTAGAACTCCACCAGACTGTGATAACAAGGAGCGAGATAAAGGCAGCTACCCCGCCGCCGCCGGATCAGCTCTTCCATCCCATTATCCAGCAGAATCTATGGGTGTCCCGAAAATTATCACAGGAAGGCAGCCAAACCACTTTTCACAGGCAAGGCTAAAATTTGCATTTCTGTTCTCGCATCCTGCCACCTATCCGCCGAGGGATCAGGACAGGGGTCTTCCTCTTCTGGGTGCATGCCCAGGATCAAGGTTGCCATCCGGACTCCAGCCAGGTTCGCACGGCTTCCTTTTCCATTTCCGGGAAATCGTGACCGACGCCGGGCATGACCTTGTAATCGACTTTGGCCCCGACTGCTTCCAGGGCATCCGCAAGCGGGCGCAACCATTCGTCTCGCTTTTCCCCGGGGCTGCCGATCGTGCTTTTTTCGCCGTTCACGAGCAGAAAGCGCTTGCCGGCCAGCCAAGGAGAGGGCCGCAGACGATTCCCGCCCTCGACGAAGACGAAAGTATCGAACATGTCGGCCAGGCGGGGGCCGGACGCGGGATCGTTGAGGACAGAGGCTACGGCATTTGCACCGTTTGAGAAACCGCCGATGGCGCGGGCGTGCGCAGCGATCCCGGGTTCTGCCAGAAGACGCTCAAGCATCGGCTCCCATTTTTTCCCAATATTCGGCCCCTCTTCCGATGCGATGAAAAGGCGGGTCCATTTGTTCGATTCATCGTCGGCGAGGGGTTCGAGATCTTCGAGAAAAAGGGGGATTCCGGCAGTGAAAAAGGGTGCATCTCCGGCAATGGCAGCGGCCTGTTTTACCTCGTGCCCCGTGCCGCCCCATGCGCCGCCCAGAAAAAGAAGGAGGGGAAAGGTTTGATCGTTACCGTTTTGCTCCGGCGGCGGAAGGAGGCTCGCCGCAGCAACTTTCTCGACTCCGATCTCCCGACCGAGCGTCTGCGTCCAAAGAGTCGGTCCCGCCTCCGGAAACTTCCATGTGCGGACTCTTTGCTTCAAGGGGTCTTTATTTTCGCCCGAATTTTCCGCAATAAATTTGGCGACATCCGCGTTCCACTCCGCGTTGGACTTCTCGACTGTGTACATCATGTGTCCGCCTTCGTAGTAGGTGAATTCGATGTTCTCGAGTAAAACAGGATCGACCGAGAGATGGTCGAGACTGTGCTCAATCCCCGAGAAGGGAGTCGCGAGATCCTGGTAGCCACAGTTTACCATGACTTTGAGATAGGAGTTCTCCGTCATTACCGATGAGAGTTGGGATATTACATTGATCGGCTGCCCGACGAAGGCATCTCCATAATCCCAGGAACGAACGCGAGAACTGAGAATTTCATAGACGAGATCGCTTTCAAACTGGAGATCGCGGCGAACATAGTCGTTGAGTGTCGCGGAAAACGGTCCGAAAACGGCGGCGAAACTCGGATCGTATTCCGGGGAAATCCCGGCCGGATTTCCATCCCTTCCGGTCACCCGGGAATCGAAGCGGCCCAGGATAAACCCATCCTCTCGCAATAATTCTTTCCGCAGAAAGCTGGGGGAAATCCGCAGGTCATGCATCTTTACCGTCTCGGGATCGATCCCGGTGAATCGACTCACTTGGGTGGCAACGGCATCCCGGGTTTCCTCGTCGAGTCTCGCTCCGGCGAGCAGGGCGCTTGCGTAGTCGCCTTTCGCAAATTCCGAGACCGCCTTCCGGCGGGCCTCCGGATCATTAAGCAGGTCTTCGTCGAGCTTTTTATGATAGGCTGCCGTCTCGGAGAGTGCGGGAAGAAATGTCGTGAAAGCCAGATCACCTCCCCACAAGGTGTCGAAACTGAGAACACCGGAGACAAGAATGATGCCATTGAGATAGAACCCGAACTTGTCGTGCAAAGTGTCGGCGAGACCGGCTGCGCGCAATGCTCCATAGCTTTCGCCGGCCAGGAATTTCGGAGAAAGCCAACGCTCGTTTCGGGTCGTGTAGAGCCGGATGAATTCGGCCATGGAATCGAGATCGCCTTCGAAACCATGAAATTCAGTCCCCGTCTCCTCATCCTCAGGCCGGCTGTAGCCCGTGCTGACCGGGTCAATGAAGACGAGGTCAGCTACTTTGAGGATGGAGTGGGGATTATCGGCCAGCCGAAATGGAGGAGCGGGCATCATTCCGTCCTCGGTCATCTGGACCCGCTTTGGCCCAAAGCCGCCGAGGTGTAGCCAGACCCCGGACGATCCGGGGCCACCGTTGAAGCAGAATACGATCGGACGCGTCCCGGGATCTTCGACTGCGTCCTTGGTATAGGCGACGTAGAACATCGAAGCCTTCGGATCCTTCTCCTGCGTCGAGATCACCATCGTTCCGGCGGTGGCCGTATAGTCGATCTCTTCGTCCCCGAAGGTTCCGCTGTGCCGGGTAACAGATTGCTCCTCTTTTACTGGCTCATCCTGTTCCGGCTTCGCCGTCTTCTCATTTTCCCCACTTTCCTTTTCGCCATTGCCGAGGAGAGAAGCATTCGCGAGAAAGAGACTGAGCAGTAAAAGAGACCAGAATTTCATATCGCTGAATTTACTCGTCCTATTTGCCTTTTGGCAAGTCCTCTGAGGAGATGAACAAGATTCATGCTGGAAAAATAGGATCGTTTTTCTAGCTAGATCATCTAGTGTAGTGTCTCTAAAATAGATTAATATTAAACAGCCTTGTCAAGTTTTTCA
>CAZWFJ010000145.1:0-10988 GCA_964633135.1 uncultured Puniceicoccaceae bacterium
GGGTCTCCTCACGTCGACCACTACGAAAATGCTTCCTTTCGGTCCTCCCTTGTAGCAGACGACGTGAGGCGACTCCGAATTGCGTAGCAGGCGACGTGAGGAGACTCCCCGGCAATGGCGAAATCTTCTTCGATCGCCGAAGAGGGTCTCCTCACGTCGACCACTACGAAAATGCTTTCCTTCGGTCCTCCCTTGTAGAAGACGACGTGAGGAGACTCCGAATTGCGTTTTTTATTGGTTTCTGGTGAGGAGCGTCCGCCGTTCTTGCGTTGAGGATCCGATTTGGATTTGGAATCACCGCTCCGCAGGGGCGGGATTTTGGCGCTTGGCTCTGCGCGAACAATCCCTCACGATGAAATTTGATGGCGAAAGAAGAGGAGAAGGTGGGCTTCTGGATAAGCCCTTTGCAGAGGAAGTTGATCACCACGGCTCTGGCCGGGTTGTCGATCTTTGTCATTGGCTCGCTGGCCTTCGGGGTTTTCCGGCTGTTGAGTTCGTTCGTCCAGACCTTTTCGGGGGTCCTCTGGCCGCTGGCGGTAGCCGGGATCCTGGCCATGCTGCTGCAACCGATCGTGGGTTTCCTGGAAAAGAAGACCTCTTTAAACCGAATCGGGGGCATTATCGTCTTGTACATTCTGGTGATTCTCGCAATGGGGGCCGTGCTGGGTCTGATTGCCCCGCTTCTGATTGAGCAGACCATCAGCTTCATCAGGGCACTTCCCGCGATCATCGAGCGACTCCAGGGGGCGATCAATGACCGTTTCCCCCAGGTAATGGATTATCTGGAATCTGCATTGGGGGAGGCCAGGGTCAAGGAGATCAGCCAGCAAATTCAGACTCAGTTCAAGTCCTTGCCCGAGAAGATCGCCCCCATGGCCTCCAAGGTTGGGCACTATACTTCGTCGCTCATAAGCATTGTCACCGGGCTGGCCATCATTCCGGTCTACGTTTTCTTTTTCCTGAACGCGCAGGGCGACAAGACCGGCGACATCAAGAAGCAGCTCTCCTGGATGCGGGACGATTTGCGCGACGACTTGATCTTTCTGGGCAGCCAATTCGCGCACAGCATGGAGGCGTTTTTCCGGGGGCAAATCGTAATCGGCTTGATTATGGGTGTGCTCCTTGGGATTGGATTCTCCCTGGCTGGCATCAATTTCGGGTTCCCGCTGGGGCTGCTGATTGGTCTGTTGAACATCATTCCCTATTTCGGAACCATGATCGGGCTGGCGACGGTACTGCCCATCGCCTGGTTCCAGCCGGAGGGAGGACCCGTCCTCGCCGCGATCGGGCTGGCGATTTTCGTCGCCGTGCAGATGATCGAAGGTTACTTCCTCACCCCGCGTATCATGGGTGACAAAACCGGCCTTCATCCGCTGACCATTATCATCGCCATCTTCTTCTGGGGCGTTGCCTTGGGAGGAATACTGGGCATGATCCTCGCCATTCCCCTCACCGCCTTCTTTGTCGTCGCCTGGCGCCTTCTGCGGGAGAAGTACCTCCAGCGCTGGCTTGGCAACGAGAACGGGAACTCCGGCTAAGGACCGCTTCGCTGGCGCCGTTCATCTGCCTCAGGGCGGGATGCTACCTCTCTTCATCCACCAAAAAAAATCCTGCGCCCAGGGCGCAGGATTTGATTGGCAAGGGACTAAATCGCGCTGATTCTCTCGCCGCAGGAGGACCTTATCGGCGGGGGATCCAGGAGTCAACCAGAGGCTGGTTGTCGCGCACCCAATCCGCGGCGACATCGTAGGCGTCGTCATCGGACTCGTCGATGGCAAGCATCAGCGAAAGGAGCTGATCCTCGGTCATCGAAAAGTTCTTCAGGAAGTTGGCCACTTCGGGCATATCGGAGGTGAATCCAGGCCGGGCGACCTTGCGCATACCGTCGATGGGATAGACTCCCAGAGGATCTTCGAGAACCTTCAGGTCGAAGCGTCCGAATTTCCAGTGAGGCTTCCAGCCGGTCACCACGATCGGGTCGCCATTTTCAATGGCCTCGGCGAGGGCGGCAGTCATCGCCGGACCGCTCGAGTTTACCTGGACCAGCTCAAGGTCGTATTCGTCGATTGCGATATTGGTGTTCTTGGTGATGCCCGCGCCCGGCCCGATGCCAGTGATCTTGTAGTCGAGATCCTCGGCGATCGAGTTCAACTCGTCGATACTGTCAATCCCGACATAGCTCGGGACAACGAGTCCGGTCACGCCGTAGCCGAAAGTGGTTCCAAGATTCTCAAGGCTGTCTCCGTATTGTTCCCAGTAGTCGGCATGGGTGTTGGGGAGCCACGCGTCGAGGAAAAGATCCTGGTCTCCATCGGCAACGGCGGCGTAAATCACGCCCGGAGCGGCCTGCGTCAGTTCGACATCATAGCCCATTTCGTCCTCGAGGATCACTGCGGCCAGATTGGTCATGGCGATCCCTTCGGCCCAATTGGGATAAGCGATTTTCACGGATTCCGCGACAGCACCGGTGGCTACAGAGCCAGCGGCCAGTACGGACAGGATGGTGTTTTTCTTGTTCATGTGTTTTCTATTTTTTGGTTTTGGAAGTCGGGTTCCCCAATGCCTGGGTGACCCGGTCGAGATAAATGGCAAGGATGACGACGGCGATGCCGCCCTCGAATCCAAGTCCGAGTTTCAATTGGTCAATGCCTCTCAGAACGATCAGGCCCAAGCCGCCGGCCCCGATCATTCCGCCGATGACGACCATCGAAAGAGCGAGCATGATGGTCTGATTGACGCCGGCCAGAATCGTCTGCATCGCGATGGGGAGTTGTGCCTTGAGAAGCAGCTGTTTGCTGGTCGCCCCAAAGGACTGGGCCGCCTCGACCACCTCGGTCGGCACCTGGCGGATGCCGAGACTCGTCAGCCTGACCGCCGGCGGCATCGCAAATATAAGGGTTGCAATGGCTCCGGGCACCTTGCCCAAACCAAAGAAGATCACAGCGGGAATCAGGTAAACGAAGGCAGGCATCGTCTGCATGAAGTCGAGCACGGGGCGAATGGCCGCATCAGCCTTTTCCGACCGGGCTGCGATGATGCCGAGCGGCACTCCGAGCAAGAGGGCGAAGATCGTCGCCGAGAGCACGAGAGCGAGCGTTTCAATCATCGGGATCCAAAGATTCATCGAAAGCACGAGCAGAAACCCGACTACGGAAAAGACGGTAACCCCGCCACCCACGACCAGATAAGCGATGATCGCGAGTAGCAAAATGGTCACTGCGGGCGCAAACCAAAGCAGCCGATCGGGGTTAAAAAGGCGGAGATCGGCAAGTGCCTGCTTGGAAAGCCCGGCCAGCTCCGTATTCCCGGTGAGTTCGTAATACTTCCGGCTCAGCATAAGCAACCCCTCCAAGCGCTCGTAGGTGCGGATGTTAATAAAATCACTGCGCCTTTCCAGATCCGAAGTCTCGCCCTGGCTCACCTCGCGAAAATCGTCAATCAGGCGCTCGGATCGGTCGATCAGGGTCAGGGCACCGAAGCGGGCTTCCTCAATAACAAGTTGTTCGGCGAGATCGGTGGGGAGTTTGATGCCCGCCTCGGCCACCGCGACGCGTGTTTCGTCGAGAGCCTCAAAGACATCTTCATAGCGGCTCCTTAAACGGTTCACTTCGCGCAAACCATCCTCGGCTACCTCCTTCGCGATATATACCGGTAAATCCCGGTCTTCGACGGCGGGAATCTCTTCCTCCACTGCGGCGAGAACTCGGGCGGCGGAAGAAAAATCGCCGGGAGCATCGGCCTCGAGGGCGGTCCGCAGATCCGAAAAATCCTCCCTCATCTCGGCGGCGAGTTTCGGGGTGACCTCAGCGGAGAGCGATTTCACTCGCCAGAATTCCGCCCCGGCAAAGACAAGTGCAGCGCCAAGAAAGGCCGGAAGAAAGAGCTTCGGCCCCCTCCACCGGACCCCGAGGAAACCGACCATGAGTGCCAGCACGAGACCGAACAGAATCGATGCGTAGAGATACTCCGAATCCAGGAGCAGGGTTCGCTCCAGCACGGTGATTGAAAAGCCCAGAATGTCGCTGACGACATCAAAGAATCCGCTCAGCGAGTCTTTCAGCCAGCGGACAAACAATTCAAAATATTCGCCTATGGGTAAAGTGATCATAATCGTAAATTATCCGGCGATACCGGTAAGAATAGCGGGTCGGGTGACTATGCCGAGGAAAACGCCGTCATCATCGATTACGGCAAGGGGCACCACGTTGCGGGCCGACTCCTCAAGGAGGTCAGCAATCGGAACATCGGGCTTCGTCGAGTAGTATTCCTTGTGAAGGACCGGTTCGATGGTGCGGTGTTCGTC
The DNA here is from genome assembly GCA_964633135.1 of uncultured Puniceicoccaceae bacterium. Lineage (GTDB taxonomy): Bacteria > Verrucomicrobiota > Verrucomicrobiia > Opitutales > Puniceicoccaceae > Puniceicoccus. The sequence goes on from CAZWFJ010000145.1 coordinate 4,304, forward strand.
CTCGTGCTCGGGAACCTTGGTGGCAAGCGCGGCTACCTCCTCCAACTTGATCAACCCCCGAAACTTCCGATCCGAATCAAGGACGTAGAGGGAGCCAACCCCGAGCTTCCTCATCTGGCGAAGTGCCTGGTGGGGTCCGTGGCTGATATAGGCCACGTCGGTCTTCCGCATAACGGATCCGGCGGTAATGACCTTGCTCCGGTCGACGTTCTCCACAAAATCGCGGACGTAGTCGTTGGCCGGCTTGCTGAGGATCTCCTCCGGCGTGCCGATTTGGACGACCGCACCGTCTTTCATGATCGCGATGCGGTCTCCTAGTTTGAGTGCTTCGTCCAGATCGTGGGTGATAAAGAGAATGGTCCGGTGCTGCCGGGCCTGGAGTTCGAGCAGCTCGTCCTGCAACTGGACCCGGATGAGCGGATCAAGAGCGGAGAAAGCCTCGTCCATGAGGAGAATCTCCGGATCGTTGGCCAATGCCCGGGCGAGTCCCACCCGCTGCTGCATTCCCCCGCTCAGCTCCTGGGTCATGCTGTCGGCGTAGCCGTGCAGACCGACCAGCTCAATGGCTTCTGTGGCCTTTTTGTATCGTTCGTTTTTCTCGATTCCCTGGATCTCAAGGCCAAAGGACACGTTATCGATGACCGTTCGGTGGGGCAGGAGTCCAAAGCGCTGGAAGACCATGCTCATCTTCTTGCGCCGAATCTCCCGGAGCTGCTCTCCGCTCGCAGCGATCACGTCTTGCCCGTCGACGATCACTTGGCCTGCCGTGGCCGGGATCAGGCGATTGACGCAGCGGACCACAGTGGACTTGCCACTCCCCGACAAGCCCATGATCACAAAGATCTCGCGCTTCTTCACCGAGAAGGAGGCATTGTCGATGCCGACCGTGCAGCCAGTTTCCTCAAGGATGTCCGCTTTCGACTTGCCGTCCTTGAGCAAGGGCAAGGCGTGCTCCCTAGCGCCGTGCCCAAAAATTTTGTAGAGGTTCTTGACCTCGACGATGGTTGTGTCGCTCATGAATTTGAGTGGTGATAAGGAAGGGAAAGGACGCCGGGGATTCACCCCCGACGTCCCGAAGGGGGCCAACTTCGTCGAACGATCAGAAGTAGTAGCCGAAGTTGATGTTAAAGCGCCCCTGCCACTTGGAGTCCAAATTGGCACCGAAGTTGGTGAAGGGTTCGCCTCCGACGAAGGAGTTTCCGTTAGAATAGGCGTATTCCGTGTAGATATACCAACCGTTGTGCGCCCAGGCAGCGCCCAGGGTGATGAGTTCACTATCCTTGAAATCCGTCCCGTCAGCCGTCTCTCCGTTCTTCACGATCGAGCTGTACTCGACGTAGGGAATCACGTAATCGAGCCAGGGGATTTCATCGGTTTCGAGGTAGTAACTCAGGGAGGCGGCCGGAATCCAGCCCTCTGTGGCGATATCCGCATAGAAGTCGTAGAAACCCCGGTTGATGAGGTCGGACCCGTCGATATCGTAGTTGTAATAAGTCAACTGCAGGGCAAGTTTCCAGTTATCGATCTGATTCACGGCATGGACCGCCGAGGCGTAGGCCGTACCGTCATCCCCTTCGTCAACATCTCCCTGGTTGATCAGCTGCCCAATTTGAAACGAGGCACCGAGATCGGTGGTGATGCCCTCCGCAAGCTCGATAGGCTGCACGATGCGCGCGTTGACCTGATTGCGCTCCTCATAGCCCTGGCCACTGTCGTTCTCAACAAGGTCGGCATCGTAGCGGGCAGCGTGGTCCGTAAATCCAAGTCCATTCGGCTGGGCCGAGTAGTAATAGGCGAGAGCCAGTTCGGTTTCTCCGAGTTGGAAGAGATACTTGATTCCGAGGTCCATGTCGTCCGAGAGACCGACGTAATACGACTGGTCAAAAAACCAGCTTTGGGACACACCGTAAGGTCCGGCACCGAAGGGCACCCGGTTCAGTCCGACCTGTACCTGGCTGTTGTTCTCGAAATTATAGCCGAGCCAGGCAGTGTGGAAAAAATTGTATCCATTATACCAACGGTACTCCGCCTTCCCGACAAAGTTCTCATGGGCTAGATCCGCGTTGATGCGGAATGTATCCAGAGAGAAATTACCGCCGTCGCTTCCCCGCGATGGCCCGTCGGTGGAGGGATAGTCTCCGTAGGTGTAGTTGGCCCGAATGGCACCGCCGAAGGTAATGGGTCCGAGCGTGGGCGACGCCACGATCTGGTCGATCTGCTCCTGAAGCTCTTCGGCTTCCGCAGCTTCCTCGCGTGCCTTAACCCGCTTCTCTTCTGTCGCGTTCAGCGCCTTCTTGGCCGCCTCAAGCTGCCGGGTCAATTTCTCGATCTGTGCCTCGAGTTCCTCTTTGGTGGGATCCGCCGACTGGCCGAAAACCGCCGAGGCTCCAGCAAGCAGCAGGAGTCCGGCGGCCAGGCCTTTCCTCCAACTGCTTCTTTCCGGTAATAATGTATTCATCATGTTTCTTCTCCGTTTTGTTTGTTTTTGTGTGGGGTTTACTCGCGAGCCCTCACCACGGTCGGTGGGGCAGCGAAGTCCGCCGGGTGCTCCCAAAGCCAAAGCTCCACACCCGTCCAAAAAGATTTCTTCTCTCCCGTGTCCAGAGGCCTTTTCCGGCACTCCGGCTTCTTTGTTCTCCCTCACAAAAGGAAGACTGTTTGTCGGGAAATCCTGGAACCAACGTAAATACAGCGAAGGTCAAGACCGGCTTCGGACATCGAAACCAACCTCGCCTCCAAAGGTTTTGAGGTAATAACAATGACTTCCCCCGGAGAACGCAAGGGCAAAGTTCATGGATTGCGTCGGTAGAAATGAATCCAACGGATTTGTACGGATCGACACATTTCCTTTCCCCATCCGTAGGTCCGACGTTCGGCGGATTCGAGCAAGGCCTTCCACAAAATTCTCCCTCCCGCCGGATACCCAATTTGGCCAGATTCGCATAAATGATCTGTTCGCCGGATCGCTTTGAGAGGATTTAACGCCCCATCAGGCTGTCGCCGCCATGGCGAAAGAAATTCAACTTTGCCGACCCCGTGACGACGATCTTGCATCGATCTTCATAGCTATCAAAAATCCCTTCAGGTACTCAAGGGCAAGCCCGCAGAGGAACTTGCCGGGGGTGCGAGCCAGGGTCCGGTACGTCCGAGAGCGAACCGAGCGTCACGGCGACCGAAACGGAGATGGCTCTGATCCTGGGTGTTCTCAGATACCATCCAATCACGGGCGGACGACGATTTCCATGGTCTCATCCCCCATGGCCAAACCGTAGAGTCCCGCCTCACGTAAGCCTTCGCAGACGGGTTCGGGCAGGGACCACGAGGCAAAAACGCCGATTCGCTCGAGTTTGTCGTATTCGGGATAAAAGTCCCCGAATTCCTCCAGGGAAGCCAGAAACTCGGGGATCTGCCCCTTGTCCGGCGTCGATTTCACCTCAACTACGATGACTTTCCCGCTCCCGGCGCAGACAATATCATACTCTTTTTCCCGTTTTTTGCCGACCCGGCTAACCCTGCGTCCGCGGATCAGAAGATCAACGGGTGACTCCATGTCAAACTCATCCCGGGCGAGCCGGGGGATGTTGGGGGCGACGATGTCCTCGACCGTGGTGCCAAGTTTGTTCGCCAGATCGCCCCAAGCCTTGTTCATCCGTTTGCGGTCGCGTTCGCTCTCGTCCCTGAACGCGCGCATCTCGTCCTTGAACGCGCTCATTTCTTCTTTGAACTCGCGCATTTCTTTCGAAAGGGCCAGCAGCGACATTTCCGTGCGCATTTGCGCATGGGCAACCTCGGCCATCATCCCTTCAAGGCGGTCAACGCGTTCCGATGTTTCGAGCATATAGGGAAGGGAAACCGGGATGGACGCAAAGGCAAGCGGATAAAGCAAGTGCTCAGGTCTTGATTTATGACAAAATCCTCCAGCCGTCGGTCCAAGGCCGTTTCGACCGCCCTTTTGCCGCTCCCGGCACCCCCGCTCTTTTTCTGTCGCCATGTGCGCGAAGGTGTTGGATGAGAAGAAGCCGGATTCCCGTTTCGGGGATTCTTAGGGCGCGGCCCTCTTTCTCACCATCGCCGGAGGAAAACTGCCCCCGGACGACTTCTATGAAGATGCCGTGCGGTGATGTCGAAAACGGTAGTCGGACCCGCTTGCGGTCCGATCCTGAACTCTGCACCTTGCCGGAAGTGCGCCGGATCTTCGGCCTCGATTCGGCGACCTGCACCCTGGCGAAAGGAGGCTGCCATGACTGAACCCCGCAGATACCCGCTCTGCTTGGTCTTTGGGAGAAACTGAATAATCCAGATTGTAAACGGGTCGAATCCGACCCGTTTGGATTGCAATCGGGTGAAAATGCGCCAGTTTTGCCTGATATAGCGGGCGAAATTGGGTGAAATTCAAGGATTTCTACCGGTTTATCACATTAAGCGCAATAATGCCTTAAAAATCATGCAATTTTCTTGATAAATCTAAGATTTCTTGAATCCTGATGTGATGTTTACTCATTAAGCCTGAAATACCATGCATGCTTCGGATATAGGATCCCTGGTAACTTTCCACCGAAAGAAAGCAGGTCTGACGCAAATCGAACTCGCCAAGTTGTCCGGAGTGAGCCGCTTCGTGGTGCAAGACATCGAGGCAGGAACCGGAAGGACAACCTGGCGGCATTTGAAGTCAGTCTTGGACTCGCTTAATTTGGAACTGGAACCGAAGGGGCCGCTGGTCGATGCATGGCAGGCACAGAGAAAGGCGTCTGGATGAGTGAGGATGGCACGTTCAGAGGGCGCCGCGCCGAGGTGTATCAACAGGGTCAACTTGCCGGGTATTTGGAGGAGCAGGGCGGCGGTTCCTGGGAGTTCTCCTATTTGCCGTCGTATGCGGGCTTGGCGGTTTCATTGAACATGCCCAAACGGAGGGAACCCTATCAGTTCCCTACATTCCCGCCTTTGTTTGAGGGACTCCTGCCCGAAGGTCTCCAGTTGGAAGCTTTGCTGCGTAAGCATAAAGTCGACCGCGATGATCTCTTTGCGCAACTCATGATTGTCGGCGAGGATTTGGTGGGCTCCCTTACCGTGCGTCCGACCGGGCACTCATTTGAAGAACAGGAGGGCGACCATGCCTAGCTGTCCGATCACCTTGGACCCTGTGCCCAGACGGCAGCTTTATTCTGAAGCCGGCCTGAAGACGATCCATCCCAGACTGGCCGGCCTGCGCGCATTGGAGTATTCTGCTGAAGAGCAGATCAAGCAGGCCCGTTTACGTGCTGATAAAATGTCGATACCGGGCGTTCAGCCCAAACTTTCCGCAGTCTTGCGGGTCAGTCGGCAATCGTTCGAGCTGGTTGACCGTGGCGGGAAGTTTATTCTCAAGCCGAACCCGCCCATGTATGAGGAAGTTCCCGCCAACGAGGCACTGACGATGCGAATGGCTGCGGTGGCGGGTATCGATGTTCCCGCTCATGGACTCTTGCGGGCGGTCGACGACAGCTGGGTTTATTTTGTGAAGCGTTATGACCGGGTGGGGCGTTCTGAAAAAGTGCATGTGGAGGACTTTTCGCAGCTGATGGGTGCCAGTCGTGATACCAAGTATAACAGCTCCCTGGAAAAGGTGGTCGATCTGGTCGAGAGGCTCTGCACCTTTCCGGCGATCGAGAAGCTCAAGTTGGCGCAGCGACTGCTTTTCTGCTTCCTGACCGGGAACGAAGATATGCATCTGAAGAATTTCTCGCTTTGGTATCGGGACGGAGTCGTCTCATTGACACCCGCCTATGACCTGTTGAATTCGACTTTGGTTTTGGGGAAAGCCAGCGAGGAAAGTGCGCTGCCTCTGAACGGTAGAAAGAAGAATCTGACGCGAAAGCTTTGGCTGAGTTACTTCTGCAAAGAAAGGTTGGGGCTGAAAGAGAGCCAGACGGACTCGATTCTATCCGGATTAGGGCGTGCGCTTCCCGCATTTAGAGACCTGATCGAGAGCAGTTATTTGTCGGATACGGCCAAGGATGGCTACAGGGCGATACTTGAGGAGCGTGCGGTTCGTCTCGAGCTGGGCTGCTAGGGACTAGTATCTTGTAACAAAATCAATTTCGTATCAAAGCGTAGTCGGGTGGCCTCGGCCCCCGGCCCCCAAAGCGATGATTGAGCCGAAAGGGATCGGACGGCAACCGACTTCGCCAAGGCTACGAAGGTCCAGAGCCGGTCCGACTACGAAAGAAAAACTGTTACAAGATACTAGAGCAAGCTTGAGAGATTGGCGCGTAGGAACCATCCATTCGTCTTCATTTCTTGATCTGGATCAAGAAATGGATCGTGCAGGTGATGTATCCTCCGCGCCATAAGCCTCTCCACCAAGCCGCTGATTTATTCCTGCTCGGGCTGCTCCAGCGAAGCCTCAAAATTCTCGATTTCGATCCCGATTTCGATTTCGAACTTCCTCGATCATGAAAATTTGTTCCATGCTATGCGCCGCCTTTCTTCTGGCCGGCTTGCTTTCCTCTCGTGCGGATTATCAGAATGGAAAGTGAAGGACAGCCATCCTTTCCCGGCTTACCTGGATCTGGGCAAATGGTTGAATCAGAATTACCTGGATGGCTTAAGACGACCTTGTGAATCGATGGGTGTCCCAGAATGAAATTCTCGCGGGCAAGGCTGCTTTCGACAAGCTCAAGCCAGAGAAAGCCATGCCCCACAGTGG
>CAZWFJ010000146.1:0-10981 GCA_964633135.1 uncultured Puniceicoccaceae bacterium
AATCTTTACTTGGAAATCCTTCTCATGGAAGAGGGTTTACCCCTCGACCATACGTTGCCCAAATCCATCTCAGACCAGACTTGCATTCCAGAAATTTGAGAGTAGGGTATTTTCCGTAACCTTTTCTATGAACCCCAGCGACAGACTTTCAGGTGCGGAAACTGCCTTCCGCGTTCCTGCTCTTCGTCGATTGCTGGAGAATTCGGACCCGGTGCGGGTGAAGGCTGTCGAGGAGGCTCCGCGAGCCAACCGCCTGTCCATGCTCTCCGATTTGGTGGGCGTGAACGAGCGTGAATTGCTTGTCATGATTTCAAACGGTCTGGGCATCCCGACTCTCGACCATTTCCAAGCGGATGAGGAGCGGGTCGACGAGATTCCGCTCCGCATGGTCCTGCGCTACCAGTCTGTTCCTATCCTTTCCCCGCGGGATTGGGAGGGGGTTTGCTGCATGGCCGCATCCTGGCCGCCGGACGAGGCGATGCAGCAATGGCTCTATGCGACGGTCCGCAAGGAAATCGCCTTTTTCCTCGTGCTCCCGGAGAAAATCAACGGCTTCCTGACCGAGCGCTTCGGGGTCGGGTCGGAGAGTCTGGACGATCCGGCCATGCAGGCTCTTCTCGACAACCCTCAGCAAAAAGAAGAGGACGAGGAAGACGAAAACGCCGCCATCATCCGCTTTGTCAACGAGGTGGTGGCGCAGGCAATGCGCGACCGGGCAACCGACATTCACTTCGAGCCGCGCAAAGAGTCGCTGCAGATTCGTTACCGGATCGACGGACGGCTGGTTCCAGTCTCGGTGCCGAAGAACCTCGTCGCGTACCAGAGTGCCATCATTTCCCGGATCAAAATCATGGCCCGGCTCAACATTTCAGAGAAGCGCCGCCCCCAGGACGGTCGGATTACCTACGGGAGCGGAAGAAATGAGGTCGATGTCCGCGTTTCCACCCTCCCCACCATGTATGGCGAGAGCATCAGTATGCGCCTGCTCGCCGAGCAGAGCCAGCCAACCTCGATCCGCGATTTGGGTTTCATCGATTCCGACGAGCAGGCAATTTCGAAGGTGCTCGATCTTCCCCACGGGATAGTCCTGATCACCGGGCCGACGGGATCCGGTAAGAGTACCACGCTGAGTGCCTTCATGCATCGAATCGGCACTCCGGAACGCCGGGTGATCACGGTGGAGGACCCGATCGAATACGAGATTCCCCAGATCAATCAGACGCAGGTCAATCAGGATATCGGCCTCACCTTCGCCAGTGCCCTTCGCAGTGTCCTCCGCCAGGACCCGGATGTGATCATGGTCGGTGAAATCCGGGACCGGGAAACCGCCGATATCGCGGTTCGCGCCTCTTTGACCGGGCACTTGGTTCTGTCCACCCTCCATACCAACGATGCCCCCGGTGCCATCACCCGCTTGATCGATATGGAGATTGAGCCTTTCTTGATCGCTTCTTCGGTCGAGATGGTCATCGCCCAACGTCTGGTCCGCCGACTCTGCCAGTCCTGCGCGGTGCGTGAGGACCCGGATCCCAAATACCTCCGCTCCTGCCTCATGGCTCTCGGGATCCCCGCCGACGAGGATCAATTCGCCCACGGCATCAAAAAACCCGTCGGCTGTGAGGATTGCCGCCAGCTCGGCTTCAAGGGACGGATCGGCGTGTACGAGATTCTCCGGGTCGATGAGTCCGTCCACGATCTGATTTATCAGCAAGCCTCCGCCCGCGAGATTCGCAAACGGGCGATGCAGCACGGGATGCGCACTCTCCAGACCTGCGGCTGGAATCACGCGAAACACGGCTTGACCAGTTTGCCCGAGATCATGCGCTACGCCGATCTCGCGGCCGATGAGGAACCCGCCGAAAATAAACTGCCCGAGTAGAAACCGGGATGGCGACTTTTCGATACCGTGCCCTCCACTCCGGGGGACGCTACGAAACCGGACGGATCGACGCTTCGGATGAGGCTGACGCCCGGCGCAAGATTCGTGCAAAGGGGTTGCAACCGGTCGATGTGACCGGAACCAACGGGAATCGATCATCGGGGGGGCAATCAAACCATCGCGCGACAGCCCGTGGCCCCGTCAAGCGGACAAATCTCGACTCTCTCCGGCTGTCCAGGTCCAAGGCGGATAAGCTGACCCTCGCCTTTCTCGAAAAGGTGTACCAGCTCGTGGATAGCGGCCTGCCGCTCGGTGATGCCATCAAATCCCTGCAGCAACGGTTGACCCATCCAACTCTGTTCGCGCTGAGCGAGGAACTTTGGCGGCAATTGAGCGAAGGGTCCACCTTGGCGGCGGCCATGCGAAAAAGGCCTTCGCTTTTCGACCCGACCCTCGTTTCCATGATCGAGGCCGGTGAGGCTACCGGGAACCTGAAGCCCATCCTCAAGAATATCATCGGCCTCCTCGAATCGAGGATCGCCCTGCGCAAGGAAATCGCCGCCGGCCTGGCCTATCCGGCCTTTATCCTGGGAATCGTCTTCTTTGTGATGATTTTCGTCCTTTTCTACCTTATGCCCCGGGTGGAACAAATGCTCGATTCCATGGGGGGTGAGTTGTCCCTGGCCGCAAAGATCGTGATGGGCCTGGCCAACTTCTCCCTCACCGGCGGGCCAGTCATCATTGTCCTCGGGGTCGCAGTGGTCACGGCACTGTTTCAATGGCGCAAGACAGAAGCCGGAAAACTGGCAACCGATCGCTTTCTCCTCCGCACACCCGTCGTCCGGAATATCCTCGCCAATGCGGAAATCAGCCGATTTGCCAATCTCGCCGCCATCCTCCTTGGGAGCGGAGTGGAGACCACCGATGCCCTCAAACTTCTCGAAAAGGGGTTTCGCAATGAGGAGATGCGCCTGCGCTTTCGCAACTGCCGCTTCCAGATCGCCGATGGGGCTTCCTTTGCCTCCGCCCTGCAGAACGAGGCTTTGTTGGACGATATGGACGGCGATATTCTCGGGATCAGTGAGAATACCGGGAGCCTGGTTCAGGGGTTCGAAAGCATCTACCGCACCCGCCACGCAGGATTGGAGGATCAAATGAAACGCCTTACCGTCGTCATCGCCACAGGAGCCCTGCTGCTGGTCTTCGTTTTTGTTTTCCTCCTCGTCTTCGGAATCGTCTCCTCAATCATGCAGCTGAGCACCGAGGTCTTGAGTTGACTTGTGTTCAAATTCCCGAAGATACAGAGGCCCGCGCGCCGTCTCAACTAAGATCAGATGCAACCCTTTCAGGGTAGGGTTGTCTTGGCCGGGATAACCCAGGGTGGCACTCGGTTAAGGCCTGAATCGAAATCGCTATCGAAATCGCTATCGGGTTTCGATTATTATTACCTGTTGCTAAGCAATTACTTAATAATTCTCGATTTCGATCCCGATCCCGATTTCGATAGCGAATCATCGCTTAACCGAGTGCCATTGCGGGATAACCCAGGGTGGCTCGTGCCTCGCTACCCTGGGAATTCTTTTCCTGCTAAACCGTAACCAGGTTTTCGCAGATGTAATCGAAGCTGATCTTGATCGAGTCGAAGGGGTCACCGGGGCAGGAGTCCTGCTCGACGATGTAATACTGGCAACCGCTCTTTTCAGCCGCCTGGACAATGGCGGGAAAGTCGAGATTGCCCTGGCCGATTTCGGCGAAGGTGCGTTCCCCTTGCGGGTTTACCTTGAAGTCTTTCATGTGAAGGACCGGGAGGCGTCCAGCGAGGCGTTCCATCCAGGCGAGGGGTGACTGTCCGCCTGCCTGGATCCAGAAAGTGTCCGGTTCGCCCTGGAGATGCCTGGGATCGGTCTGGTCGTAGATCCGCTCCATAACGGTCTTTCCTTCGGATTTGAAGAACTCGTGGGCATGGTTGTGATACATCAGGGTGATCCCGGCCTCGGCCAATTGCTGGCCCGCCCGATCAAGTTGACCGATCCAAGTGGCGATCGCTTGCGGGTCGGCGAAGTCAATCCCACCCGGAAAAGGGTAGGCGGTGAGGCGAACCCCCAGTTTCTGGAGTCGACTGATTACGGCATCGGTTTTGTTGAGGATGGCGTCTCCGGGTTCGTGGGTCGCGCAGGCATGCAAGCCGACCTTGGCCAGCTCCTCGATTAGCTCCTCCTCAGAAAAGAGGTCTTGGGACATTCCACTGATTTGGACGGTCTTATAGCCGATATCGGCGATCTTTCGGAAAGTGGCGAGGGCGTCCTCGCGGGTCTTGAGATGATCGCGCAGGGTAAAAAGGATGACTCCGAATTGTTCTAGTGCAGGCATGATGTTTTTTCTTTGGTTTTGGATTTGGTGGAGTGGTGGAGTGGTGGAGTGGTGGAGCAGTGGAGTGGTGGAGTAGTGGAGTAGTGGAGTAGTGGAGTGGTGGAGTAGTGGAGTGGTGGAGTGGTGGAGTGGTTCTTCGCTATTCTTCGTTCGACCTTGGATTGTAAACGCCCTGGTCGGCGAACTGTTGGGCTTGCATGGAGAGTTCGGCGGCCTTGAAGCAGTGTTCCTGGGTCATGGCTTTCTCGGTGCGGTTCAGGCAGTCGAGAATGAATTGTCCGTAGAAGGGGTAGCCCACCTTTCCGGCGCAGGGGATGCGCTTTTCGGCTTCGTGGTCGACGAGATAGACGATCTGGCTTTCCTGCGGGTCGCGGGTGATATCGTTGTATTTTCGGACCTCGATCGTGCCGGTAGTGCCGAGGACGAAGGTGCGCCCATCGCCCCATGTCCGGTGCCCGGCGGGGTTGAACCAGTCCATCCTGCAGTAACAGGAGACGCCGTTGTCGAGGGTCAGGGAGGCCTCGCCGAAGTCTTCCAGCCCGGGATGCTCGGGGTTGGCAAAGTTCTCGACGCGGGCGAAGTTCACGGTTCCATCGCTAGCTCCGGCGTAGGTCAGGAACTGCTCAAACTGGTGGGAGCCGATGTCGGTGAGAATCCCTCCGTATTTGTCCTTCTCGAAGAACCACTGGGGCCGACTGGAGGCGGCGAGATTGTGCGGGGCAAGGATGAGGATCTGGAGCACTTCCCCGATGGCACCTTCGCGAATGAGTTCTCCGGCATACCATCCCGCTTCGGTGTGAAGCCGCTCGGAGTAGTCGCAAAAGTATTTGCGTCCGGTCCGGCGGACGGCCTCCCGGGCTTCGGCAAGTTGCTCTAGGGTGGTGAAGGGAGATTTATCCGTGTAGTAATCCTTGCCCGCCTCGAGCACTTTGGCACCGGCGGCCCAGCGATCGGAGGGGACGGCTGCCGCCGTGACGAGCCGGACCTCGGAGTCGTCGAGAATTTCCTCGAAGGAGCGAGCGCGGCGGACTTCAGGAAACTTTTGGCAGAATTGATCGAGACGCGCCGGATCAGGATCCCATGCCCATTTACAGACTCCGCCAGCCTGGCTCAAGCCACTGGTTTGCCCGTAGATGTGTCCGTGGTCAAAAAAGGCGGCGGCAAAGGTGAATTCGCCGGGTTTAACCACGGGTTTGGGTTGTTGGGCACTGGGCGCCCAGTTCATTCCGTCGCGTAGATCTGGCATAGGGTTTGGCTTTGAGATGATAGGATTGGAAGCGGGATGCCGGGGGCGTTACTGGGAAAAGGATTTGCTAAAGTCCTCCTCAGCGGCGGACTCGCGGGTCTCTTTGACGAAGGTGGATGTCTCGATCTTTTTTTTTAGCAGCGTCTCGTAGGCGGGTGCGTCGATCGGAAGTTCAACTGTGCGATCCTCAAAGGCGGAGAGCAACATTGCATTGGCCAACTCCACCGAGTGAATGCCCTCGGCTGCCGGGGCGATCAGGGGGGCTTTGTTGAGGATGGCATTGGCAAAATTTTTCATGATCCCGACATGTTGTTCGCCGGTCCCGTATGTTGGTACGGAAATATTCCAGACGCCGGGGCGAGAGAAGCGGCCCGGATCGGTGCGGCAAAACTCGCTGGTCGGCATTTCGTTGCGGGTCCACTCGAAGCGGTCTCCCTCAATGATGATGCGTCCGCGCTCGGCGGCTACTTCGAGGCGGTTGGTGCCGGGAGCTTCTCCGGTTGTCGTGATGAATACCCCATTGGCTCCCTCAGCGTATTCGAGGTAGGCGGTCACATCGTCCTCGACCTCAATGTCGTGGAAGCGACCGATCTGGCAGAAGGCCCGGACCTTTGTGGGCATTCCGAAGAGCCACTGCAAAAGATCGAGCTGGTGGGGGCACTGGTTGAGGAGGACGCCACCGCCTTCCCCGGCCCAGGTCGCCCGCCAGCCGCCGGACGAATAGTAGGTCTGCGTGCGGAACCAGTCGGTGATGATCCAGTTGATCCGGTTGATCTTCCCGAGTTCGCCCTGGTCGATCAGCTCTTTCAGCTTGGTGTAGCGGGTGTCGGTGCGCTGATTAAACATGGCCGCGAAGACCTGATCCTCCCCTTGGTGGGCGGCGATGAGTCGCTCACAGTCCGCTTTGTGGACCGAAATGGGCTTCTCAACAAGGACGTGAAGGCCAGCTTTGAGCGCCTCAATCCCGATGGTCGTATGCCCGTAGTGCGGAGTCGCGATGAGCACGGCGTCGATCTTGCCCGAGCGGATCATCTCCGAAGCATCAGTGAAGGATTTACAGTCGGGAAACGCCTTGAAGGCTTCGGCGTTCACGTCGCAAACCGCCGCCAATTCCATGCCGGGAATTTTTCCGGCAATGATGTTGCGGGCATGGTTCGAACCCATGCTTCCAATTCCAACAATACCAAGACGAACGGGAGGTTTTTCAGACATGGTTTGGAGAATACCAAAATTGGAGGTCGATTGGAATGGACGAACCGGAATTTTTTTTGCACTTTTGTGATTTTATGCCTCCCGAACCGACCTTCCATACCGGGGACCGGATCACGCTGGTGCATCCCCCGCAAATCCATCGTAATCCAGAGCGCTGGAATTGGCGATGCGTCTTGCCGGACTATACGAATGTCTGGATCTGCCTGGAGGGGGTGGGCGAAATGAGCGTGAACGACAGGGCACTTCCGATCCGCCCCGGCAGTCTCTTTTGGCTGGAGTCCGGCGATCACGTGCAGGCGCACCATTCCCCCGGCGAGCCGATCACCAATCTCGCCCTGCACCTCCAGTTCTGGCAAGGCAACCGCCGACTGGGGCAGGTTTTTCCAGAGGCACCTAACGGGCATCGGTTGAATTCTCTCGCCTTGCTCGAACCGCTGGCGCGGCGACTCGTCGAGATGGGGGGTGGCGTGCGCCCTGCAGATCGGCTGCGGCAGGAGAGGGTGGTCCTGGGCTTGCTTGAGCTTCTGTTCGACGAGTTGGAGCGCCCTGCTGAGAATCCGGGAGACCGACCGTTGCGAAATGTGGCCGAGTCGATCCGGTCCCATCCGGAGCGACCTTGGTCGGTTGCAGAGATGGCCCGGCAGGCGGGATTTACCCGCGAGCATTTTTCGCGACGTTTCCGCAAGCTCTTCGGCATGGCACCCAACGCCTTCCTGATCCGCACCCGGATGGAGGCCGCAGCCAATTTGCTCGGTGGTTCCAGCCTCTCGGTTCAGGAGATCGCCGATATCCTCGGCTATCAGGATATTTATTTCTTTTCCCGCCAGTTCCGGCAAAAAATGGGGCAGTCCCCGAGTGCGTACCGGAAGAAAGCAGGTGAGGGGACACGATGAAGGTTGGGGTCCGATCGCCTCGGTGACCCCTGCAACAAGACCCCGACGGTAGGATCAGGCGCTGCGGGCCATCTGCTGGCGACGGGCACTGAACTTGGCGGACTGCTCGTCCGCATGATAGGAGGATCGGACGAGAGGGCCGGACTCCACAAAGTCGAAGCCGATCTCGAGTCCGTATTGCTTCCACTTTTCAAATTCTTCCGGGGTCACCCATCGATCGACGGGGGCATGTTTCGGGGAAGGAGACAAATACTGGCCGATCGTGAGGATCTTCACACCGGCTTCCAGTATGTCTTGCATGACCTCCTTTATCTCCTCCTCTTTCTCTCCAATGCCCAGCATTAAGCCCGATTTGGTCACAAATCCCCGCGAACCCGCATGGCGCAGGCACCAAAGTGACCGATCATAGCGGGCGGTCTTGCGGATGGGGCGTTGGAGCCGCTTCACGGTTTCCAAATTGTGGTTGAAAATGTCCGGCTCGGCGTCGAGTACAATGTCCAGGTGCTCCTGCCGTCCCCGAAAATCAGCGGTGAGAATCTCAACGGCAGTTTCGGGGTTTTTGTTGCGGATCGCCCGAACCGTTGCCGCCCAGATGGAGGCTCCCCCGTCTTTCAAATCGTCGCGGGCTACCGAAGTGATCACGCAATGCTTGAGCTTCATGCGCCGAACAGACTCCGCCACCCGCGCTGGTTCCCCGATGTCTAGCTCGGTGGGCCGACCCGTCTGGATGGCGCAAAAGGTACAGGCCCGGGTGCAAATGTTCCCGAGGATCATCAGAGTCGCTGTGCCACGCGACCAGCATTCGCCCATGTTTGGGCACTGGGCGCTGCTGCACACGGTGTGCAAATCGTTTTTCTCCACGTTGTCCCGCACTTCGTTAAACCCGGGACCGGAAGGAAGTTTTCCCTTTAACCAATCTGGCCGCTTTTCTGTTAGCATCGGGGCATCTTTAGAGGAGAGGGCGCGCAGCTCAAACACAAAGGCGCACTTTTTTGGGCGATTACGTTCACTCAGCTGAGGAACAAGGCGAGAGAGAGCAACGCCCCATAAAGCAACAGTCCGGTCGCCGATTTTTGAAGGAGCTTTCCAAATCCATCCCGGCGGAGTGCAGAGGGCATCCGCCGCCAAACCCGATAGATGGGCCAGAGTCCGGGCAGGGCGATCAGGGTGATCCATTGATCGCTGCAAAGTGCGAAACCCAGGCATAGGAAGAGGGAAACATACAAACTGGTGAGCACCATTGCCTCGCCAAAGCCGGGACCCAACCGGACAATGAGCGTCCGCTTGCCGGCTGCTTTGTCGGATTCGCGGTCGCGGTAGTTGTTGACGACAAGAAGATTATTCGCCAACAGTCCGATGGCGAGACCGGTCGGCCATACGGGGAGCGGGAAATATCCGGCTTGCACGTAGGTGGTAAAGCTGACGGCAACAAAGCCAAAAAAACCAATGACAAAGACATCCCCGAGGCCCCGATAGCCCAGCGCAATCGGGCGAGCCGTATAGGCGACCGCACTTAGAATGCTGAACACGCCGACGGCGACCAGCCATAATCCTCCCCAGTAGACCAGAGAAAGCCCGACTATAAATGCAACCCCAAGGGTCATGTAGGCCACGTTTCTCATCTGCTTCGGGGCGATCAATCTGCTGGCCACTGCGCGTGTCGGTCCAATCCGTTCCTCGGTATCTGCCCCCTGCTTCCAGTCGTAATAATCGTTGGCGTAGTTGGTCCCGATCTGGACGGTCAGGGCAAATATTCCGCATATCAGGGCGGGCAGCCAGTTGAATCCCTCAACCGAAGCCGCCAGACCTGAGCCGACCAGGACCGGAATGACGGCAGCCCCAAGGGTGCGGGGGCGGGCAGCCATGATCCAGGGTTGCAAGATCAATTTCACGTAGATGCAGAGCGGCTAGGAGCCAGATCAATAATCCGTCAGCAGAGGGTCAGGGCCGAAATCGGAACCGGATCGGCTTACTGTGCTGTTTCCGTGCTGAGCAGGAAATCCGCGATGTAGTGGAGGACACGGGTCTTGCCCTCTTCCGTTTCGATCTCTCCGAAAAATGGGAATCGCCTCTCCTGCGGCTTGCCCACCGGGTGAACGTCGATGAAGGCAAAAGGTGTGCGATGAATCTCGGCGATTTTCAGCTCGAAGGAAAGCGTCTCCTCGTCCCCTCCTCGAAGAAAGTTGAAACAGGAAAAAGTCCAAAGTTCTTCCTGGCACGCCCCATACTGATACTTCACGTTGGCCCCGATTAGCTCCGCCTTCAACCAGGAAGAGGCCTCCGATACAATCCGGCAAGCATCGGATTCGGAGTTGCGCTTGGTCTCCAAGATCATGAACAGTTCGGAGGATGGTTCAGGATTACCACTTTTCATAGATCGCATTCTTGGTTGAAGATTCCCTTATGTCGAGCACGATTCGTGATTCAGTGTTGTCTATTTTGGACTTGGCTCCGAATGCAGAATCCATGCGCTATCCCTCGTTTGCCCCACTTGATTTCAACCCGAGAAAGAAATATTCCACCCTCGTCAATTCTGGCTGGAAGAATGACCGCCGCTCGTGGATGATTTACGTCTTATGCCCAGTAACAAGATGCTTCCTCTCCTCGCGTTACAGTTGCGCGACCTCGATCTTCGCAAGGCGGTTCTCAGTCTTCAGTCTTTTCCGCAAGAACGAGTTCGGGTGGAGCGGGAGATGGCAGAGGAAAAACAGCGGCTCGAGCGCGCTCGCCTTACAGTGCGGGAGGCCGAGGTGTTGCGCGAAAGAATGGAGTCCGACGCGGAGGCAGCTGAGGAGAAGATCCGCAAACTCAAGAATCAGCAACTTGAGGTTCGCAAGAACGAGGAATACCAGGCTCTCACTCATGAGATTGAGGCTCTGCGAGTCCGCGTGGATGAGATTGAGGAAAAGGAAATTCTCCTCCTCGATGAAATCGATTCCGAAAAGAAAAACCTGGAGCAAATCGAGCACGAGGTCGGAGCGTTCCTGGGGAGTCGCTCGAAAGCCTTGGCCAAAATCGACTCCGAGGAGGCCAAGTTCCGTGATCAACTCTCCGGCATGGAAACTGTCGTCACCGAGTCTCGGGCCAAGGTGGACCCGGATCTCCTCGCGAAATACGACGCCCTCTGGAAGCAAATTAAACGCCCTCCCGTTGTAGTTCCGCTAGTCGATCAAATCTGCGGCGGGTGCCACCTGCGCGTCAGTAACGAAATAGCCGCCACCGCCGAATCATTTGAAATCGTCCACTGCGATTCCTGCGGGCGGATGCTCTACATCGAATAGGGGACCCGCCCGAGAATGCCCAGCCAGGCGGCCTAATTCCGTCCGTCCAACGGTGTTGGAAATTCATTTGATATAATGGAGCATGAGAGGTCTTAGTTCG
>CAZWFJ010000147.1:0-10957 GCA_964633135.1 uncultured Puniceicoccaceae bacterium
AGATGTCGATCTCGCCGGAGGAGGCCTCGCAGGTGCTGAAGGCGAAGGGGAAGCTGCCCCTGGCCGTCTTGCTGCGGGGCAAGGTGTTGTACTTTGTGGATGGGATGATCCTGGGATCCGAGAGCTTCGTGAAGGAGCAGTTGGGTAAAGATCCGCCCGGGAAGCGAGAACCGAAGGCGCATCCGATGGAAGGGGCCGACTGGAAGGGACTCGCAGTGGCGAAGGGGATTCGGAAGAAACTATTTGGATAACGTCATACGGTTTCGAAGCAAATGCTTCGTTGCTGGGGGCACCTCAACCAAGCGGAGTTCCACGAAGGGAACAATGCTTCCGCGCAGTACGGAACTGGCTCATGGCTTCAACGCCTCCGGGTTGGCATTCTTCGTAGCATCGAAGCTTCTTGAATTATTCTCGTGGGAGCTGCAATCTTCACTCCTGCGGTGCGAGGTGGATTGACTTGCCCTCAATCATGAATCCTTCGCCATCGGCGGATTCGACTGTGCCGGAGACGACTATCTTGTCGAGTTCGGTCAAGTCGTTAGCACCCTTCAGGCCGACGGGAAGGATCTCGCCGGATTCATTGGTGAATTGGACGAGGATGCGGCTTTTCTTCAGCAGGTCGGGATCCTCGCAGCACGCATCCCATGGAGTGGGGCAATGATCGTCGCCCATTTCGTCGCAGAAAACAACGGCTTCGTCGGTGAGGAAAAAGACGGCGTATTCGTCGGCAAACGGACTCAGGACTCCGCCGATCTGGCCGACCACGGAGACAGGATTGCCGGGCTGGGTGTCTTGAAGCAGGGTGGCCACGGGGATGGGATTGGGCGGGGCATCGTCGACGAAGAGTCCGGCGATTGTCTGACTTGGGACTGTGTTGTCCGTCGCCTTGGATTCCTCCCCGGAATTGCTGCAGGCAACCAGGCCGAGTGTGAGTGCGCCGAGGAGGAGGTTTGTCGTGATCTGTGTTCTGATGTTTTTCATGGTTTGGTTTGGTTTTGGTTGGTGGTTCCATTTGTTTATGATCGAAGTGCGGAGGGGAGGGCGGCGCGCAGGCAACGGATGGCTGGCGGGATGGCTCCCATAATCCCGAGAGCGATACCGGTTCCGAGGCCGATCGCGGCAACGCTCCCATTGATCGTAAGCTGGAAGGTCCCCAATGAGAAATCGACGGTTCTTGCGTTAAGGAGTGCCATCGCTAGCCAGGAGGCGATCAACGTGCCAAGAAGAGTCGATACGAGGCTTTCCTGGACGATGCTGGCGAAGAGGGCGGGCCGGGAGAAACCGATCGCCTGAAGTGTCGCCATCTCGCGGATACGAGATGCGAAGGCGGCGTAAAGCATGTTGAGTCCGCCAAAGACGGCTCCGGCGGCGATGAGCAGAGCGGTGATCCATACCATTGCCCGGATGGGGCCGTAGAAGCGCGAGAGTCCCGCATAGTAATCGGACTCGCGGAGGGCGGCCAGCTCCAGGTCGAACCTTTGCTTGGTGAAGAGATCGGCGCGACCGAACTGATTTTCGTCCTCCATCCGCAGCACAACGCAGGAGAGGGTTTCGCGCTGGGTCAGGGTCATCAGGTCGGTTCGGTCGAACCAGATTTCGGACTCCATTACGGTTCCGGGGGCGGAGAAGACGCCCGAGACGGTGAAGGATTGTCCCTCGAAGGAGATTGGGTCTCCGGGTTCTAGTGCGGTCTTGGGAACTTTAAGATTTTGGTGGGCGAGGCGTCCGACCAGCACCTCCCCGGTGCGGGGGAAGCGGCCCTCAACGATCTCCACATTGGGATGCACGCCGAAGACGCTGGGCGTAACGCCCCGCAGGAGTGCCTGTGCAGGATCGTGGCCGGGAAAATCGAGCTGCCCCATGTAGTGGACCTCGCCGGAAACAGCTGGGCGATCCAGGCGGCTGGCGATACCGCGGATTCCGGCGGCGGCCATTGTCTCCACCTGCGGGGCGACCTGGCTGCGCTCGACACTATCCTCCGATCCGGTTCCGAGAAGGATGATATTGCGGGGGGATCCCGAGCTGCCGAGCATGTTTGTCATGCCCCGGTCGAAACTGGCTGCGGCCATGATCAGAAAGACAACCAATGCGGCACCGCCGACCTTCTGGAGGAGACGAACGGGGTCGCGGAGGAGATTGCGTATGGCGTAGGTGAAAGGAAGCATGGTTGAGGAAATTCTAAATAGAATGGCGAGGGTGGGGGCCGGATGGGGGTCAGGTTTTGCGCAATGAGGAGAGGATGGGTTGCCTGGCGGCGACAATGGCTGGCCAAAGGGAAGCGATCAGGCCGAGCAGCACTGCGACTGCCATCCCGGATACGGTGGCCTGGATGCTCGGATGCAGAGCCATGGTCAGTCCCTCGTTGCCGAGAGTAAAACTCTGCCAACGGAAGAACAGGGTGGCGAGGAGGCTGCCCAGCAATCCTCCGAGGGCACCGAGGAGGACGCCCTCCCAGACCATGATCGTACCGACCGACCGGCGGGAAAAGCCGATCGTCTGCAAAATCGCGCTCTCGGTGATCCGCCCTCTGGCGGCGAGGAGAAGGGCGTTGGCGACCAGGCCCAGCACGGCGAAAACGGCACCTAGTCCGATCCATCGTGTGAACCCGATCATCTCGAGCAGATCGCGGGCGGTCTGGGCGAAGAAGGCTTTCTCGGGGCGGGTGGAGGTGGGGTCCGAGTCGCCCGCGAAGAGTTGATCGATCTGATCCGCGACGGACTGCATTTGTTCGGGATCGGAAACACGGACGTTAAACTGGGTTACGGTGCCGAGTCCGACCCGGGAGGCCTGCTGGAGAAAGGGGAGGTGGACATAGGCCACGTTATTGTCCTGGGGCAGGGGGGAGGTAAGTATTCCCGCCACCCATACACGTACGCCCACGGCCTCGAACGTATCGCCGGGAGAAAGCCCTCTCCGCTTTGCGAACTGTTCGCCGACGAGGGCGGCATCGGAGCGGTTTTTCCAGTCTTCCGCCGATCCTCTGATTACCTTGATCTCGGGATTGTAGGCGAAAAGGTTTTCCGGTGGCACACCGCGAAAGGTAATGACGTCGAGGCTGGCACCGCAGTTATTCACCGCGATCTGGATTGGGACAACCTCGGCCACGCCGGGGACCCGCCGAATCTCGGGCAGGTAATACTCGGGCAAGCGGGAGGTGGTGGGGCAGAATCGGTTCTCGCGGTAGACCACGAGTGTATTCTCCTCGCTTTCGCTGCGGGTGACTTCGGCGAGTGATTCCTGCATGGTTTGCACGGCGGTGAAGAGAAAGATTCCGGAGGCCACGCCGGCCACCGTGAGCGAACTCCGGACCCGGTGTCGTACCACTTGCTTAAAGGCCAGGCCGAGCAGGGCGATCCGCATTTTCATGATTCGCCCTCCTTTGGCCCGCTGGCAGCCAGAGCCATTTCTTTTTCAATCAACTTGCCTTTTTCGAGGTGAAGTGCGCGGTGCGCGGCCTCGGCGGCACGTGCATCATGGGTCACCATGACGATGGTCTTACCATACTCCGAGGCCAATCGTTGGAGGAGTCGGAGGATCGAGTCGGCGGACTCGCGATCGAGGTCGCCAGTTGGTTCATCGGCCACCAGGAGTCCGGGGTCCGCCACGATGGCCCGGGCGATGGCGACTCTTTGCTCCTGTCCACCCGAAAGCTCGGTGGGGCGGTGGCGGGAGCGGTCGGAGAGGCCAACCAGCTCAAGCGCGTGCTCGACTCGCTGGCGTCTCTCCTGGCGGGTGAGTGATTTCGAGAGCAGGAGGGGCAGTTCAACATTCTCGAAGGCGGTGAGGACCGGGATCAAGTGGTAGAGCTGAAATATGTATCCACAGTTTCGTGACCTCCATCCGGTCAGCTTTCCCCTGGGGAGCTTGGTGAGATCGGTTCCGCCGATGATAAGGTTGCCCGTGGTCGGCCTGTCGATTCCGGCAATCAGGTTCAGCAGGGTGGTTTTACCGGAACCGGAGGGTCCCATCAGGGCGAGGAATTCACCCGGCGCGACGTCGAGGTCAAGTTCTTCGAGCGGGGTGACCGTGTTTTTTCCCTTGCGGTAAGTCTTGCTGAGGTTTCGGCAGGAGATGAAGGGGGGAGGCGGGTCTTGCTGAGTGTTCATGGCGATTGGCTGGTTGAATTTAAAACTAATCTACGGGTATGGGGCGGATTGGTTCTCCCTCCGCGAGGTCGTTCGGCGGGTTCAGGATAACTCTTTGCCCTGGCTTGAGGCCTTCTACGATTTCGACAAACCCCTCTCGCTCCTCGGGACCGAGCCGGACTTCTCTCCGCTGCAAGGTCTGATCGGCAGGAGAGACGGTCCAGACCCCGGCGCTCTGGGCGGAGCGCCCGAGGATAGATGTTGCGGGGACGAACAAGCGAAGCTGGCTTGCGGTCCGGGGGGCTTCGTCGGACGATTCCCCCTGGCCTTCCGTATTTGCCGGGGGCAGAAACTCTGCCCGACAAAGCATTTCCGGTCGCAAGCGCGGATCAGGGTCAAGAAGGGCTACTTTCGCCTGCAGGGTATTGCGCTGGAGATCGGCCTCGCCGACAATCCGGCTGACTTCTCCGCGGAGGCGAAGATCGGGCAGAAAATTGGTGCGAACATAGACGGGTTGCCCGACATGGAGTCCGGCGGCTTGTTCGAGTGGAACGTCGATTCGAGCCTGGAGAGCATCCGGGTGGTAGAGGATTGCGATCGTGGAGGAGTCGGGGTCGTCCATCCCTACGATTCTTTTTCGACCGGGTGCGGCGAGCAAACGTTGGATAATCCCGTCCGTTGGACTGGTGATCCGGGTGCGATCAAGGGTGAGCTGCCTTTCATCGCGCAAGACGCTGGCTTCCTCGACCTTTTGGATGCCCTGTCTCTCGCTGGCCCTGAGGGCGTCGACTTGTGCATCCCACTCGGCCAGCTCGGCCTCGCGGGCGGCGAGGATTGCCTCCTGCGCGTTTACGCGGAGAGCGGCCCGGCGAATCTCGCCGCCCGAAACCGCCTTCGCCCCGATTCGCTGGAGCCGTTCGGATTCGTCCCGCAATTCTCCGAGCCGGGCCTGGGCGGCTTCAATTTGGGCCTGGCGGGCTTCCCTGGTTTTCTTCGCTGCCTCGATCCGAAGACGGGTGTTCTGGAGGTCGTGCTCAGCGGCTTCGAGTCGTGCCTGGGCAGCGGCCAGCGCGAGACGGGCATCGTCGTCGACCAGGGTGGCGATCAGTTCACCTTCCTGGACGGCCTGTCCCTCCAGCGCGAACACCTTGTCGACAAATCCGTTGGTGAGGGCCGTAGCGCGAATCGGGTAAGGGTCGGACTCAATCCAACCGGAGGCCTGGAAAAGAGGGGCAGCGTCCCAGCGGTCAGAGCCGGGATTGGTGTTTTCTGCGGGCGAGGAGCCTGCGGGAGACCGAATCGCCGCTACGGTCGTGACTTCGAGATCGCGGGCCGGAAGCAGTTCCTGCCCGAAGATCATCCAGGCCGTAATAAGAAATCCGATGAGAAGGCCGATCGGCAGCAGCCAACTCAGGTTGCGCCGTGGCGGTTTGGAGTTCGTCGAAGCGGCCTGATTTTGATGTCGAGGAGAGAATAAAGGATCTTGGGAAGGCACCATGGTGCGCCGGATTGAGAGGGTTGCGTACGGGTTACCGATTGGCTTCCGGGTTGGAGCAAATCGAACAACGAAGAGTTCACCGCACAGGGCAGTGACTCAGGCAACCGTTTCAAAGGAGGCGAACTTGTAGCAGGGATCTTTTTTCGCCTGGCGGCGGGGGGTGAGACTCTTCGAATCTCAGGATCGGTTTCGGGTGTCGTGCATATTCTGGCTGCGCGGATAGAGTCTTCAACACCCGGAGTGAGGGTTCGACGGGAATACGATCTCCAGGGGCAATGGCCACATAGCGGTCGTAGGGAGCCTCCTCTTTCTCGCAGCATTCGCAGGAAGACTTTGGAGTGAGGCCATCGGCGGCAGGGCTGGTATCGTCCGAGCGTGCCGATTGGGTTGGGGTCCCGGCAGTGTCAGATCCAAAACAGGCAGAGCAAGAGGCTTCCACCTCTTCGACTCCGGGGCGCGCACATTCACAACAGCCCGCCGAGAAGGCGTAAGAGCCTCCCAGGAAGAGCATCAGAAATGTGGCGACACGGAACATTAGGGATAGTAAGAATAGCGACGATTGGGTTTGTCAACCTATCAACAATGATTAGCTATGATGAGGTTTTCCGAATGCCCCCACGGACGCTGCTTTCCGAGAGGGAGGCATCTAGCTTTAGGAAGACGCCAAACGGAACAAACTTCTGATCAAAGAGTAGGATGCGAAGCGGTGCTCCGTTGAGCAGATCGGAGTTGTGGACGCGTGCCCCTACAAAAAAATCAGACGAATTTTGCGAATCCATTACGATTCCCTTTGCAAAGGTGAGCAGCTTCCTTTTGATGGGGGTTGTGTCTGAAGTAACGGAAGATGTGGTTCGCGAGGCGCTTTCGAGAGTGTCTTACCCGGGATTTACCCGGGATATAGTTTCTTTCGGAATCATTAAGGGGATTTCAGTCTCGGACGGGGAAGTCGCCGTTTCGATTGCGCTGACAAGTTCAGACCCGGAAGTGCCCTCGCGGCTGAAGGCGGAGGCCGAGGCGGCTCTTTCGGCGATTGAGGGCGTGGAACGGGTCGAGGTCGTCGTCGCGGTCAAATCCAAGAAGAGTCCCGAGCAGGAGGAGGAGTCGGCCCAAGCCGGGAGTCCCATGCAAAAAGTGCGTTTCGCGATCGCGGTCGCCAGTGGCAAGGGGGGCGTGGGGAAGTCCACCTTTACCGCAAATCTCGCCTGCGCCTTGGATCGCCTCCTCCGCAAACAGGGTAAAGCGAATGCGGTGGGTATTATGGACTGTGACATCTACGGCCCCTCCATCCCGCTGATGATGGGGGTGAACCGCCGTCCCGAGGTGGTGGATGGCATGATACAGCCTTTAGAAAATTTTGGGGTCCGGGTGATGTCCATGGGATTCCTGGTCGAGGAGGATATTCCGGTGATCTGGCGGGGGCCGATGGTGATGAAAACCATCCAGCAGTTTGCCAGCAATGTCGATTGGGGCGAGTTGGAGGTCCTGTTCATTGATCTCCCCCCGGGGACGGGCGATGCGCAGCTTTCCCTCGTGCAGACAGTGCCTCTCGAGGGAGCCGTGATCGTCACAACACCCCAATTGGCTGCCGTGAATGTCGCCCGGCGGGGCGCGATGATGTTCGATAAGGTGAGCGTTCCGCTCGTGGGAGTGGCGGAGAATATGAGTTACCTTCTCGATGAAAAGACGGGCGAGCGCCAGTATCTCTTCGGAGAGGGAGGAGGTGCCCGCACGGCTCAGTTTCTGGAAACCGACCTGCTCGGGCAAGTCCCCCTCGACCCCCGTATCCGCGAAGGCTGCGACCATGGCGTGCCCATCGTCGTCAGTGATCCCGAACTCGAGTGCTCAAAGGCGTTCACTGCAATAGCCAAAAAAATATCTGACAAGTTCAATTTGACAAAAAATGATCGGAACGATTAGTTATTCTGTAAAGCGGCAATGAGATCGCAACGTAATACCTCAGATCGAAAGCCCATGGCTGATTTTGCTGGGCATTCAAGTCTTTACAAAGAGTTCCTCGCCGAACGGGATGAAATCCTGCGCCATAAGTGGATCGAATCCGAGAAGGTCGGTGCCGATATTGGCTTTGAAAAGGCTCTTCTCGACTGGATCCGCAAGCATCGGGAGGAGTGGAGAACCGCTCGTCGCGGCTCTGGACAAGGCTAAGGATGCAATCGTATTAAGCTTTTCCAGCAAGGAGAGATCCTTGTCGGTGAACCAGAAATCATAGTATTCGTTCGTCGACTTCCATGCGGGTTCTCCCTCTGGCTCGGACAACGAAACTGCCTTGGCCTTGATCGTGTCCAGAAGCGAACGGGCCGCCCGCAGGACGGAAATCGATATATTTCTCGAAAACACGTATCGAGAACTCGTTCGACCAGTAGCCGTCCTCCTCCGGCATATGACCCCTTGGCCCTCTCCGGGCTGTCCCAATCCTCCGGCAGGCATGCTTGAATTGGCTGCATTTATGACTGTCCGTAGATTTTTTCTGTAAAAAATTGTGTCGATTTCGAAGCTATTTTCGAGAAAATAATTCCCGCATGAAAAACTCCTCCACCATCGTGACCGGTATCATCGATGACCATCCCGCTGCGGTTTTTGGGCTGGCCGCCTTCTTCGAAGCGGTGAAGGGGATCTCCGTCGCCTGGACCGTTTCCAATCTGGTCGAATTGGAGAACCAGGTGCGGAAAAATTCGGTCGATGTCCTGGTTGCCGATTTCAAAATCGGCAACACCAACATATTGGAGTGGATGACCCAAAATCCTTCACCTCCGGTGGTGATCTATTCCGGATTTTACCTGGAGGAGAACGTTCGGGATGCCTTTGGGGCCGGAGCCATGGCCTGGACCCGCAAGACCGATTGCCTGGAGAATTTGAAGACTGCGGTGATAAATGCAGCGGCTGGGCGGAAGACGATCTGCGACACCGATGAACAGTTTTTTCGCAGGGATCGCTTTGTCGATGTTTCCGAGCGGGAACTCGAGGTCCTCCAATTGATCTACGAGGGGCGTTCGAACGAGGAAATCGGCGAGAAGCTCGACATGCAGGTGACCACTGTGAAGACACACGTTTCACACCTTTTCGGAAAGTTGGACGCCTCCAGTCGAAACGAGGCGGTTCACATCGCGATCGAGCGAGGCTTGCTCACAACCCCGGATTCGACCCCCCCTTTGTAGGCTTCGCGGTTAGAAAAACAAGGAACAACCTCCATCAGTTCGAATTCGTAGTGAACAGGGAAGGAGGCCGGGATCCATGGATTTTTCTTGTTGAAGGGGAGGAAGGGGTGGATGAATATTGGATATGCCCGAATTTGAAGATCCCCGCCCTCGCCGCAATGAAAATAAGGCCCAGACCTATCGTCCGGGAGGAGAACGCCGACGGGGGGGGCGTCGGAAGAGGAAATCGGATTCGGGAGGGGGGCGATCGAATGGATCGCGAAGGCGCGGACGGGAGTCGTCGTCTTCGGCGAAGAAAGGATCATTGCTGGGTCGATTAGCAGGGTTTTTGCGAACTCTCCTTGGTGGGAGGGAGGGTCCCAGGGCCTTGCGGTCGGGATCGGGTTCGCGCAGGGGATCGCATTCCGGGGCTGGCCGCCGGGGTTCCGGGCGGAACCGGGGCCGGAGTGAAGGGGAGCGAATTCGGACCGGGGGGCAGTCTCCGCGATCGGCTTCGGATTCTTCGTCGGGGCGGCGAAGGCAGGGATCTTCGGGGCGGCGTCGACAGGGTCGTTCTGGTGGCGAGGAAGCAGGGGTGCAGTCTGAGGGTGAACCTTTGTTTCTTCATCCTGCCGTGGACGCGGCCAGTGGCAAGAGAACCGGGGACTTGGGCGAGGTGCCGGGGCGCTACACTCGGCATTCTTTGCGGGATGCAAGGAGGGTGCAGAGTCGGCGGGAAGACGATGAGTTTGACGGGGGCAAATCTTCTCCGGGCGGTAATTGATTAGCGGAGGGTTGTTTGTCATGGATGTGCTTCGGATAGTGGGGGGGCAACCTCTGAGTGGTTGCATCAAGGTGAATGGTGCGAAGAATTCTGTGTTGCCGATTTTCGCGGCTTGTTTGCTAACGGAAGAGGAGTGCGTGATCCGCAATGTGCCGGAGCTGAGTGATGTTCGGTTTATGGCGAAGATTCTGGAGCATGTGGGTGCATCGGTTCGGGACGAGGATGGGGGCGTCTGGCGGATTTGCGCCCGTGAGATTCGACCGGAGGCACCCTATGAGTTGGTGCGTAAGATGCGGGCCTCAATTTGCCTGTTGGGAGCGATGGTTGGGCGCATAGGGCAAGCGCGTGTCTCCTTGCCCGGTGGATGCGTGATTGGCCCGCGTCCCATCGATCTTCATTTGAAGGGACTGCGCAAATTGGGGTGTCGGGTTGATATCGAGGCGGGTTATCTGCAGGTGAATGGTAAGGACCGCCGGGGGGCCGGAGTTTTTCTGGGTGGACGCTATGGCAGTACGGTCACGGGGACTGCAAATCTCCTGATGGCTGCGGTGAGAACCCCCGGCGAGACCCGGATTGAATGTGCGGCCTGCGAGCCGGAGATCGTGGATCTGTGCTCTCTTCTCTGCGGGATGGGAGCGGTGATTGAGGGAGTGGGGAGTCCGACACTGGTGGTGCGCGGGGTTGAGGCACTCAAGGGAGTCGATCATCGGGTCATTGATGACCGCATTGAGACGGGGACTTACCTGATTGCGGCGGCCTTGACCGGTTCGGCCTTGGAGGTTTGCGGTGCGCCTCCCTCAATGCTGGGAGCATTACAGGATAAGATGGAAGAGATCGGGGTGGAGATGAACTACCGGGAGGGTGTCTGGTCCGTTGATTCTCCTCGTCAGCGCAAGCCGGTCGACCTGATCACGCTTCCGCATCCGGGATTTCCGACGGATCTACAAGCCCAGATGTGTACGCTCATGGCGATGACGCCGGGCATCAGTGTTCTTACGGAGCGAATCTACCCGAATCGATTCATGCACATTTCGGAGTTGCAGAGGATGGGGGCCGATCTGGCGATTGAAGGGGCCTCCTGTATTGTGAAGGGGGGGGATTCGTTGTCCGGGGCGCCGGTCATGGCTTCGGATTTGCGGGCAAGTGCGGCCCTGGTTCTGGCAGGACTCGTTGCCAAAGGGGAAACCTGGGTGCAACGGGTTTACCATCTGGACCGCGGCTATCAGCGGATGGACGAAAAGTTGCGTGCTGTCGGTGCCTCAATTGATCGGCTGCCGGATGCAGAGATGCCCAAACACCTTGTTGGCGAGGAATGATGGGGGGGAACGTGGCAAGGGTGTAACCAGAAGTGCGGGGACCTCTCGAGAATTGGTGGGAGGGGGGTATCCCGCGATATCAGAGGCCCGAATGGGGCATCACCGCCGGAAATCGGGGCATA
>CAZWFJ010000148.1:0-10953 GCA_964633135.1 uncultured Puniceicoccaceae bacterium
AGGGGCTTGGAAAGAATCTGTTCAGCTAAGAGCCATTCCGATTGCTACCGTTATTTTCTTACAGGCCCTTAGTGCCGGAGTTGGCACTGCGTGGCGAATCGGGCGTTTGGAAAAGGTTTTCCGAAGGAAGGCTGGTTGAGGTTGCGGATTATTGGGTTTCGGAGATGCTTACGGTATGAAAATCCCCGCTTTTGTCGCCCCGATCCTGGGTGTGTTATCGTTTCTTCTCTCTTCAGAAGCCGGTGAGGTCGATTTTCGACCGGGCGAGGCTCTCCGATATGATTTGAAGTGGAGCGTCTTCCACGTGGGCTATGCCCGGATGCAGGTTCACGAGTTCGGGGAGTACCAGGGGGAACCGGCGTGGCATTTTTCCTTCCACGTGCGAACGAATCGTTTTGCGGACGCTTTTTTCAAGGTTCGGACGCGGATTGACACGTGGGTCTCGGAAGATTTGACCCGAACGCTTTTCTACAAGGAGAAGAAGCGGGAGGGCAAAACGAGGCGCGATATCGAGGTAACGTTTGATTGGGAGAAACGGGAGGCGATTTACAGCAATCACGGCGAGAAACGCGAGCCGATTGCCCTGCCCGCTGGTCCGGTCCTCGATCCGGTGGGGGCGGTTTACTACTTTCGGAGTGCTTCTCCGAAGATCGGAGAAACGTACTCTTTTACCGTTACGGATGGGAAGAAGGCGGTTACCGTCTCTTTACCCGTGGGGGACAAGAAGAGGATCAAGGTAAAGGCTGGGCGTTTCGAGACCTTCAAAATCCAGCCCCATACGGGCGAACTCGGGGGGGTGTTTGAGAAAAGCGACGACTCCGAGGTCAACCTGTGGTTTTCGATGGCGGAACCCTACTACCCGGTGCAGGTCGAGGGGGAAGTCGCGGTGGGGAGCTTCTGGGCCAGACTCAAGGATGTCGAGCGACGGGTATCGGAGGACGGGGATTGAGGCGCGCTACTCCACCGTGACCGACTTGGCGAGATTGCGGGGCTTGTCGACATCGCACCCACGAGCGACTGCGATATGGTAGCTCAACAGCTGGAGAGGAACGCTCATCAAGACGGGCAGTGCTGAATCGTCCGCACTGGGCACGCGTAAAAGCTCGTCGACGAGGCCGTCGGGGATCTCGCAGTCCTCCGTGGCGATCGCGATCACCTTGCCCTTGCGGGCTTTGACTTCCTGCATGTTGGCGATGGTTTTCTGAAAGATCTCCCCGTCGGAGACCATAAAGACGGAGGGGCACTCCTCGCAAATCAGGGCAATGGGTCCATGTTTCATTTCTGCCGCCGGATATCCCTCGGCGTGAACGTAAGAAATTTCCTTCAGCTTGAGAGCACCCTCCAGTGCCATGGGGAACATCAGTTGCCTCCCGAGGAAAAGGCAGTCGTTGTATTGCGCGTAACGAGAGGCGATGTCCTTGATCTGGTCGTTCAGGAGGAGGGTCTGCTCGACCAACCGGGGTAGTTCGCGCAGCGATTTCACGAATTTTACGCCGTCACTAAAGCTCATATCGCGCAGGCGACCGAGGTAAAGGGCGACCATCGAGACCAAGACAAGCTGGGAGGTAAACGCCTTCGTGGAGGCCACTCCGATCTCGGGTCCGGCGTGCTGGTAGATGCCCCCATCGGTCTCGCGGGCGATCGTGGAGCCCACGACGTTGTTGATGGCCAGGGTGCGATACCCTTTGCGCTTGGCCTCGCGCAGGGCGGCGAGCGTGTCGATCGTCTCTCCGGATTGGCTGACCACGAAGATCAGCGTATCCTTATCGAGCGGGGCGTTGCGGTACCGGAACTCGGAGGCGTATTCGACCTCGACCGGGATACGGGCGTATTTTTCGATTAAATATTCGGCTACGAGGCAGGCATGCCAGGCGGTGCCGCAACCGCAGAAAACGATACGCTCGACCTGGCGAAGCTCGCGGGGGCCA
Source organism: uncultured Puniceicoccaceae bacterium (assembly GCA_964633135.1). Classification (GTDB taxonomy): domain Bacteria; phylum Verrucomicrobiota; class Verrucomicrobiia; order Opitutales; family Puniceicoccaceae; genus Puniceicoccus. The sequence continues at coordinate 1,929 of CAZWFJ010000148.1, forward strand.
ATGTTCAGGCCACCAAATTTGGAGGAGCTGCTGTCCTGTGAAAAGCGGCCCCGCATGGCGTTCTCGAGGGCGCGGGGCTGCTCAAAGATCTCCTTCAGCATGTAGTGATCGAAGTCGCCGAGTTCGGAATCTTCGACCTCCCAGTCCACTTGATGGATGATGGCCTCTACTTGTTCCTCGTCGGCGGTGATGACCTGATAGTTGCTCCGGGTCAGTTCGACGAGTTCACCATCGTTGAGATAAATGACGTTAAGCGTAGCCCCCACCAAGGCACCCACATCGCTGGCGATGAAGTTCTCATCTTTGCCGAGTCCGATAATCAGGGGAGAGCCGTGCCGGGCACCGATCATCGCGTCGGGGTAGTCGGTGCAAATCACCGCGATTCCGTAGGTTCCCTCCACATGGAGCAGGGCCTTGCGGACGCTGCGCAGAAAGCGGCTCTCGCCGTTCGGCCCCTCCGGTTCCTTGGCGTAATGGTAGGCGATGAGATTGACGAGTGCCTCGGAGTCCGTCTCGGAGTGAAACTCGTATCCCTTGCCTATCAGGAACTTGCGAATCGATGTGTGGTTCTCGATCACTCCGTTGTGGACGAGCGAAAACTTTCCATCGGAGCTGATATGGGGATGGGCGTTTTGCTCGGAAACCCCGCCGTGCGTCGCCCATCGGGTATGGCTAATCCCTGCAGTGCCCGACAGAGGCGAATTTTGCAGGGCCAGGGAAAGGTTCTGTACTCGCCCGACCCGGCGAACTTCCTCAATTCCCTTTTCGGTGCGGATTGCCAGCCCTGCACTGTCGTATCCCCGATACTCGAGTCGTTTCAACCCTCGCAGGAGAATGGGGCTTGCTTCTTTGTTTCCGATATAACCAACGATTCCGCACATGTATTTTTAGGATGATGAATTGAATAGAAAATTTTTTACAGGATTTTCGGGTAAGATGGCAGATGATGCTGGAATTCTCAGGATGATTCAAGTAGTGTTTTGATCTTATGCGGAAGAGGATAATTTGTGTAATCATGGGCGGGGGCCGGGGTTCCCGCCTGAGGCCCCTCACCCAGCAGCGGTGCAAGCCGGCTGTGCCTCTGGCGGGAAAGTATCGATTGGTTGACATTCCGATCAGCAATTGCCTGAACTCCGGTTTGAATCAGATCTACGTGCTGAGCCAGTTCAACACCGCTTCGCTTCATCGGCACATCCAGGAATCCTACAAATTCGATCCCTTTGGCGGCGGCTTTGTGGATATCCTCTCGGCGGAGCAGACCGAGTCGGGAGACACCTGGTATCAGGGCACGGCCGATGCGGTGCGGCAGAATCTGATGCACTTTGGTGCCCGGGATTCGGATCTCTTCCTCATCCTTTCCGGGGATCAGCTCTATCGGATGGACTTTAACAAAATGATCCGCCACCACATTGAGGGCGGGGTGGATATTACCGTTGCCGCGACCACAGTCAGCAAGCAGCAGGCATCGGCCTTCGGTCTGATGCGGATCGCGGATGATTTCACCATCAATGAGTTTGTCGAGAAGCCGGAAGATCCCAAACTGATTGAGAGTCTGGTCATCAGCGAAAAGTTGAAGTCCACCCTGACGCAACCGCACAAAGAGGATGTCTGCCTCGCTTCGATGGGACTTTACCTATTCAATGCCGGAGTGTTGCGGGAGGCTTTGGCTTCGGCGGATACCGATTTCGGGAAGGAGATTATTCCGAATCTTTTGGGAAAAAAGAAGCTTCACGGCTACATTTTCGACGATTACTGGGAGGATATTGGCACGGTGGCCGCCTTTTTTGAGGCCAACCTTCGCCTCACTGACACCGTTCCTCCCTTCAATTTCTTTGACCAGGAGAACCGGATCTACTCCCGGGCGCGGTTCCTGCCGGCGACCAAGATCAATGGGGCCTCGATCGAGAGAGCAGTCCTCGCGGATGGTTGTATTCTCTCCCATTGCTGGATCAACCGGGCGGTGATCGGGATTCGGTCCATGATCCGTGAGGGGGCGAGGCTGGAGAATGTCGTGATGATGGGGGCCGACACCTTCGAGTTCAGCGGGGAGGAGAATGGTGAGGGGAACGGTTCGGCGCAGATTCCGGTAGGTGTGGGGCGCAACTGCACGATTCGCAACGCCATTATCGACAAGAACGCCCGAATCGGCGACGGGGCTTTCCTCGACCCTGCAGGACTCCCGGATATGTTTGCCAAGGACGGTGTCATTATTCGTGATGGCATCCTCGTGGTTCCGAAGAACGTAACCGTACCCCCCGGTTTTAAATTACAATGATAAATAGAATACTACTCTGCACAGACGGGTCGAGCTATTCGCAGGAGGCCCTCAAATATGCGGCATGGGTCGCAAAGAAAACCGACGCCAGCGTGACCGCTCTCTACGTCTCGGATCTTCGGCGATTCGAGATGCCGACCATCATGGACGTGGGCGGCAGCTTGGGGATTCAGCCCTATCAAAGCCTGATCTCATCCCTCCAGGAGGTGGAGAAACAAAAAGCGGAGATGATCGAGGAGTTTACCCGGGACGCTTTCAAGGCCGAGGGCTTGGATTCCGAGGTGTCGTTTGAGACGACCACAGGACTTCTCGCCGATACGATCGAAGAGTTTGAGAAGGATTTTGACCTGGTTCTCCTGGGGAAGCGGGGAGAATCCGCAGAGCACGCGATGGATCACATCGGCTCCACCCTGGAGCGGGTGATTCGGGCCAGCAGCCGTCCGTGCCTGGTCACGAACCGGGAGTTTCGCTCCATCAAGACGGTTGCGTTTGCCTTCGACAACGGGGCGAGCTGCCGAAAGCTCATCTCCTTTCTCGAAGGGAGTTCTTGGCTAAAAGACCTCCCGCTTCATCTCCTGGCCGTTGACGAGGAGAAGGGGGATGAGGACGGCGTCATCACATACCTCAAGGGTGCGGAAACCCGTCTTCAGGAGGCTGGTTATAAGGTCCAGGCCGAAATGCTTGGTGGGATTGCCGAGGAGGCGATTGCGGACTACGTAGAGCAGAAGCACATCGACCTTCTTTTGATGGGGGCGTACGGGCATACCCGCATCCGCCGCTTCCTCATCGGCAGCACCACGACCGAAATGCTCCGCCGCTGCCGGATTCCAGTCCTTTGCTTCCATTGAGTTTGCCCCAGTGGTGAAAAATCATTCCCTTAGCGGAAATTTATGTTGAGTCGAAATTCTTTTAGCACTCCTCCGGAGCGAGTCCTCTTCATGGCGACTTGCCTCTGTGATGCCTTCTTTGACGAGGCGGCCAAGGCGTCCGTTGAGGTCTTGGAGGGCTTGGGCATTGAGGTCGTTATCCCGGAAGCGCAGACCTGCTGTGGTCAGCCCGCCTTTAACGGGGGCGATTGGAAGTCCAGCCGGTCGGTCGTTCGCCACACCCTGGAAGTTTTCGCGGGAGAAGACCCCATTATCGTTCCTTCCGGGTCCTGTGCCGCGATGATGTTTCACGGTGCTCCCTTGGCCTTTGCGGACGAACGGGATCTCGCCCTGGTAGAGCAGGTCGGCGGGCGGACTTGGGAGATTTTTGATTTTCTCCACCGGGGTCTGGGAATCTCCAGCTGGACCGGGTCATGGGAGGGGAAGGTTGCCATCCACAGTTCCTGCCATACCCGGGGAACCGGAACGCCGGAAGCAATTCGCGCCCTGCTTGGATCAATTGAGGGGCTGGAGATTCTCGACTTTGCCGAACCCGGCCAATGCTGTGGTTTCGGGGGAACCTTCTCCGTCTCTTTTCCCAATATTTCCCGGAATATGGGCAACCTAAAAATCGAATCCATCCTGGAAACCACCCCCGACCTTTTGGTCTCCGGCGATATGAGCTGTCTGATGCACCTTCGTGGACTCGCCGAAAAGTCCGGGCGAAAACTTCCCGCAAAACACGCCATAGAGTTGCTTCGCGACACAATGGCTCAATCCTCTTTGGCTTATGTCCTCGCAGATCATTGACCGCTACGCCTCCGAAATCGATCCCAACGTCCGCACATCCGTGCGAACGGGCAGTGCCGCCGGGACCGATAAGCGCGAGAAAGTGTTGTTCGAGGATTTTCCGGATGCGAACCAGCTGCGGAAGCTCGCCGGCGAGGTAAAGCAACACGCCCTCGATCACCTGGATGAATATCTCGAAAAGACGGAGTCCGCACTAAAGTCGAATGGAGCAGTGGTCCACTACGCATGGGATACGAAAGCCGCCTGCGAGCAAGTCCACTCCATTCTCAAGCAGTCCTCGGCATCGACCGTGACCAAGTCGAAGAGCATGGTCAGCGAGGAGGTCGGCCTGAACGAATATCTCGCCGAGAATAACTATGACCTGGTCGAAACCGATCTGGGCGAGTTTATCCTTCAGCTCGATGGCGATCACCCCAGCCATGTCGTGAAGCCGATCATCCACAAAAATCGATCGGAGATAGCGCAAACCTTTGAGAAAAACGGCCTGGGAGAATACAACGACGATCCGGAAATCATTACCCGACGCGCCCGCCAATTCATGCGGAAAAAGTATTTGCAGGCCGAGGCAACCATTACTGGCGCAAATTTCGTATCCGCCGAATCCGGACGGATCTGTATCGTGACCAACGAAGGCAACTCTCGTTTCGGCTTGGCCGGGGCCCGGGTACACATCGCCCTGGTCGGCATCGAGAAAATTGTTCCCAGAGACATCGACCTGTCCCTAATGCTGAACCTCCTGGCGCGGTCGGCCACGGGGCAGGCACTCACCGTGTACACAGAGTTTATTTCAGGTCCAAAGGGTGGGGGAGCCAACTCGGGGCCGGAGGAGTTTCACGTGGTTTTCGTCAACAATCGACGGACAGAAGTCCTGGAGTCGAACTGCCGTGAGATCCTTCGCTGTATCCGCTGTGGTGCCTGCATGAATGTCTGTCCGGTCTACCGTCAGGCCTCCGGGCACGCCTATCGGAGCGTCTATCCAGGACCCCTCGGAGCAGTTTTGAGTCCGTTGCTGGCGGGAGCGGAGGGATTTCCGGAGCTTGCTGATCTGCCCAAGGCATCCAGCCTTTGTGGTGCTTGCAACGAGGTCTGCCCCGTCGATATTCCGATCCCCGATCTTCTCCTTAAACTCAGGGACCGGGGAAAGCGCGAACACGCCTCCCAGGCAGCGGCAAACACCCCCCCAATGGGGATCTGGGCATGGGTGGCCCAGTCGCCAGCGCTCTGGCGGGCCTCCATCCGATCCGCAAACATGCTGAATCTCATGCCCTATGAGCGAATTCCTTTCGGTCCATTGGGGCGATGGACCCGCGATCGCACCCTCCCCCCGTGGAGGGGAGGGAAATTTCGTGCCTGGGCGAAAAATCGAAAGAAGGAGGTCGCATGAGCGATCGTGAGCGAATTTTTGCGGCAGTCCGCGCCGCAGTTGCCAAGAAAGAAGAGCCAGTCGGCCTCCCCGATCTTCCACTGGACGACTTTATCTCCCGTCCCCGTCGCGGCGCCGGAGACTGGGCCGATTTCCGCCGGAACTTTGAGGCGGTAAATGGGGACTTTTTAGAAAACGGAGAGGATCTGAAGGCTCTTCTTGAGCGAGAAAACGCGAAACTCGGTTTCTGCCCCCAGGACCTTCAGAAATTCATCTCTCCCTGGCTCCCGGAAGGCGTGGAGTTGCGGGAAACCTTCGACCGGGATGCGGTCGATGATTACGATTTCGGGGTCACCCGGGCGGGCTACGCCATCGCGGAAACCGGAACCCTGGTCCTTCAGGACAGTGATACCCCGGATCGCCTCGGAGCATTGGGGCCATGGATACACATCGCCATCGTCGAGAAATCAAGGCTGCTCCCCTCGGTGGTTCAGGCCATTCAAAACCTTCCCAACGATCCCAACATCGTTTGGGTTACCGGCCCCTCCAAAACCGCCGACGTCGAAGGGATTTTGATCGAAGGTGTTCACGGACCCGGTATCCAGGCCTGCTTCCCGGTTTGAAACTGAAAAACTCCTTCGAAACGGGTTCCCCGTTCCGCCACCCGAATTTCGAATGGTAGCCGAGGCGGGAACCGCTTTCGAAAATTGCCTCCGAATCAGAAATTTTCCTTGCCCCCTTCCGCCACACCTGTTTTCCTCAATTCTTTTGGGCCTGACTAGCTCAATTGGTAGAGCAGTTGACTCTTAATCAATTGGTTCGGGGTTCGAGTCCCCGGTCAGGTACCATTCCCAAAACCATTGAACGGCAAGCACCTAATTCGAAAGTATCTCCGTCTTTGCCTTCGTGCTCTTCGCGCTCTTCGTGGTGATTCATTCTTTTCTCTCGAACCGTGAGCACTATCACGACTGTAGCGCGGAACGCGAAAGTAGTATCTTGTAACAGTTTTTCTTTTGTAGTCGGACCGGCTCTGGACCTTCGTAGCCTTGGCGAAGTCGGTTGCCGTCCGATCCCTTTCGGCTCAATCATCGCTTTGGGTGCCGGGGGCCAAGGCCCCTATCTGGGGAGAGTCTCCTTGAGTGCTGCCGAAAGGCAGAGTAGCCCATGCTTTTAAGCTTGGGCTCCGGTCGGAGGGAGGGTTGCGGTGACGCGGGGAGGTGGTAGGATTGCGGGGAAGTGGGTTCCGAATCGAAGCCGGGCACTTATGCAACCCGGCTGCGAAAGAAAATGTGTTACAAGATACTAGGCGGCCCGGCCTGAGACGTCCAGCGTTCTATGGGTTGTCGATTTCACGGGCGTGAACTCTGTGTTGCCTACGCCGTCTGGATATGCTGTCCGTCCATGCTACGAAGAGTGGCGGAATCCCGGGGGCTGGCAATCCCAATCCTTCCCTTTTTCTGTTCACGGGGATGATTTCCCGCCAAAGGCACGACATCTTCGGCTTCCATTTCTTCAATTCATTTACTCCGCGTGCTCCGTGCCTCCGTGAGAGACAGTTTTTTCTTTATTTGTTTTTCGTATATCTCCAGGTAGTAGGCATCATAGGCGCAGATTTCATGCAAGTTGCATAACGCCAGTGAATCGACTAAAGATACTTCCATCTCTAATATCTATCTATCTGATTACTTCGCCAGGAGGGGGATTGTCAGCACGAAGCTGGTTTGGAAAGGTGCTTCCGGGGTTGGCTCCAGTGTGAGCGAGCCACCGAGCGACTCGGCGATCTGGCGCGCAACAGGGAGTCCCAGGCCAGCACCTGCGTGCTTGCGAGCGGCTGTTGAATCAGCCTGAAAAAAAGGCTCGAAGATGCGTTCGCGATGTTCGGGGAGTATGCCGGTTCCGGTATCCATGACAAGGATTTGAATCCGGTTTCCCTCTACAGAATCAGTCCTCCCGCCCAACCGGATCTCAATGAGACCCTCCTCGGTATGGATCAGTGCGTTCTCCAACAGGCAATTCATGGCCCGATGAAGCGGCTTCAGGGGAACATTCCCGTTGGCGATGTTCCTTGTCTCATCGACGATCCGAAGCTGGAGTCCCTTGTTTTCAACCCGCTTGCGGTAGAATCCCTCGAAGATATTTGGAAGCTTCGTGACGGGCACCCGGTCGGAAAGGTCGGAAATCTCCCACGGATTTCCAGTGGCGACCTCGAGCAGGTTCAGGACCAGGTCGAGCATTTCGTCTCCGCAAGACTGAATGATTTCGAGGTCTTCGCGCTTGATCGCTGCGGCAGGCACGGAGAGGAGGTGTTCGGAGATTCCCAGAATCCCGTTTAGGGGAGTGCGGAGGTTGTGGCTGATTGACGACAGGAATCTCGATTTGGCCAGGTCGGCTTCTTCCGCCTCGCGGAGTGCTTTTGCCAGGCGCTGGGTCGTTTCCGCTTCCGTCGTAACGTCGACAATGGAGAACACGACGCTGATCACCTGCCCCTTTTCCCTTTCCAGTGGTGCCCCGTTTACGGAGAGGATTTTTCGGTCGCCGCCGGGCCATCGGATCGCGTGCCGGACGTTATAGATGGCATCTTCGGTTTCCATGATTCTGCGGAAGGGCAGCTGTTCCTCTGGAAATGGACCACCCTCCACCGCTTCAATCTTCCAAACCGGATCGTCGTATTTCACCCCGACAAGTTTCGAGTTCTCCAGGCCCAGAATTCCGATGGCTGAGGAATTGGCAAAGGTTATGCGCCCGGCATCGTCCAAAACCGTAATCGCAGTCGGCGTCGTTCTCAAGATGGTGGAGAGGAGCTTGCGCTCTTTCTCGAGGGCGGCTTCCTGTGCCCGGCGTTGGGTAACGTCGGTGCCTATGGATACAAATTGCTCGATCTCCCCGCCCGCATCGCGAACCGGGCTGATATAGAGTTGAATCCAGTAGGCCCGCCCCGATTTCGTGTAGTTGAGAATCTCGTGGCGGAAGGAGCGGCCCGAGGCGATGCCCGCGTTGATGGCCTCCACATCCTCTGGATCCGTCTCGGGGCCACGCAGAAAGCTGGGACGTCGCCCCCGGATTTCGTCGAGGTCGAATTCGGTCTGACGCACGAAAGCCTCATTGACATACTCGATTCGCTGGTCGGGATCTGTGATCATCACGATACTATCGACCCGGCGAATCACCTCGGACAGGCGGCGATTCTCCTCGCGAATCATTCTTTGCTCGGTGATATCCGTGTCCGTGCCGCGGTATCCCAGCAGCTCCCCGTCATCCGAGAGAATGGGCATGCCGTTCGTTAAGATCCAGAGAATCGACCCTTCTTTGGTCACCATCTGGTTTTCAAAACTCACAAAGGGCTTCTGGCTGGAAAAAATCTGCAGGGCGGCCTCTTTCAGCTTCAACCGAGCGGAATCCGGCCAGAGGTCGTAAAAATAGGCGTGGCCCTCAAGCTCATCCGGGCGGTAGCCGGTGACCTTTTCCACAACCGGACTCACGTGGATCAATAACCCTTCGGCATCCGTCTCCCAATGGAAGGACCGGCTCAGCGATTCGAGTTCGTGGAGCAGGTGCTCGGCACTATCGTCGGTTAGTTTCACAAGAGATTTAGATTCGGAAATCTTTACACGGTTTCCTGGGATATTGTAAAGCCTTTTATCTGCGTAGTGGAACGGGGGCATCGCCTATGCAAGATCGTTTGAAGTGCAGCCGATTCTGTCGGAGGAGCCG
>CAZWFJ010000149.1:0-10942 GCA_964633135.1 uncultured Puniceicoccaceae bacterium
TCCAGATCATCTTCCGGAAAACCTCCTTCTCCACCTCTCCAAACAAAACCTCCCCGTTCACCGTCCGACTCATCAGGTGGAAGTAACTCAGGTGGTCCGATACCTTTTTTCGTTTTTTAGCCATCCCCACATTCCATTCCAAAATCCCCGAACCCGTCAACCACATAATAGGACGTTTCTAAGTATTTGGCTTCATTTTGCGAAATCCATAAGAGGGGCTTATTTTTCGAGGGCATATTTTTTTTGACTTCCGTTCGATTTCCCCGCAGTTACAGATTTATATTAGCTATGCTGGCGGGGTCGTCAGTTCAGGATGAGAAATTTTGATACCGAGATAATGAGAGAAGCATTTGGACAACCGAAGGCCCAGGGTCTTTACGACCCGGCGAATGAACACGAAAACTGCGGGATTGGCCTGATTGTAGACATGAAGGGCCGCCGTTCCCACGATATCGTCCGTGGGGCACTTGAGATTTGCCTGAACCTCGATCACCGCGGGGGCTGTGGTTGTGATCCGATCACGGGTGACGGGGCAGGACTGTTCTTACAGATCCCCGACAAATTCCTCCGTAAAGTTTGCCTTGCGGAGGCGGGGATTGAACTTCCTGCAGAGGGGGATTATGGTGCGGGCTTCGCCTTCCTCTCTCGGGATGCGGAGGAGCGTCGCGAGGAGGAGAGGACAATTGAGGGGATTGTGAAAGAAGAAGGTCTTTCGTTTCTGGGCTGGCGTGATGTTCCGGTGCGCAGTGAGATTCTCGGAAAAGCCTCGGCGGCGTGCGAACCTTTCATGCGCCAGTTCTTCATTGCCCGTGGCGATTCGGTCGAGCGCGGATTACCGTTCGAGCGGAAGCTGTACGTCATACGGCGGATCGCGGCCCACCGGATCCGGTATCGCGGGGAGGACGAGGATTCCCTATTTTATGTCAGTTCGCTCTCCAGCCGCACTATGGTCTATAAGGGGATGCTGACGACGGCCCAGCTGGATCAGTATTTTCCCGACCTCTCTGACGAGTCGATGGAGTCTGCGATGGCTCTGACTCACTCACGTTTCTCGACCAACACCTTCCCGAGTTGGCCGCGGGCGCAGCCGTTCCGCTATCTTTGCCACAACGGCGAGATCAACACCGTGCGGGGAAACGAAAACTGGCTTCACGCCCGGCAAATGCAGCTCGCAAGCGAGGTTTTTGGCGATGATTACAAGAAGCTGTTGCCGATCATCCGCGAGGATGGATCGGACTCTCAGAAATTCGACAACTGCCTAGAGTTCCTCGTGCTTTCCGGGCGAAGTCTGGCCCATGCGATGATGATGATGATCCCCGAGCCTTGGGAGCGTCACCGCCACATGCCCCAGCACAAGCGAGACTTCTACGAATTCCACGCCTGTTTGATGGAACCCTGGGACGGACCAGCCTCGATGGCAATTTCCGACGGGGTCCGCATTGGTGCCACACTGGACCGCAATGGCCTGCGCCCGTCGCGCTACTACGTCACAGCAGACGACCGGGTCATCCTTGCCTCGGAGGTTGGCGTGCTCGCCGGGATCGAGCCGAAAAATGTCGTCAAGAAGGGCCGACTCGAGCCGGGGCGCATGTTTCTGGTCGACATGGAGCAGGGTCGAATCGTGGGCGACGACGAGCTGAAGGAGTCCATCGCCCGCGAGCATCCCTATGGGGAATGGTTGCGCCAGAATCTGGTGGAAGCGACTGATCTCGGCACCCCGCAAAAGGTGCCCGAGGATAATTTTGAGACCATCACGACTCGGCAGAAGGCCTTTGGATACACCTTCGAAGATCTTCGTTTTCTGCTTGGACCCAGTGCCGAAGTCGGCAAGCAACCTCTTGGATCAATGGGCAACGACGCGCCTCTCGCCGTGCTTTCCGACCGTCCGCAGCTGCTCTACAATTACTTTAAGCAGCTATTCGCCCAGGTCACCAATCCCCCGATCGATCCGATCCGCGAGGAGCTGATCACAGCGAGTGTCACTCTTCTCGGCACGGAGGGCGACCTCACCCGCCCCGGTCCGAGCAGTTGTCGGATGATCAAGCTGGACTCGCCGCTCATCGACCGCCACCAGCTGCGCCAGTTGGTGGAGATCGACCGGGACGGTTTCAAATCCTGCAAGTTGCCGATCACCTTTGAGCCGTCAATGGGCGGTCTCTCCGCAGGTCACAGCCAGATATCGGAACCGGCGATTTCCGGACGGGGTCTGGAGGCCGCGCTCGATCATCTCTTTGAGAATGCGGATGCGGCGATTGAGGACGGGGTAAACCTCCTCATCCTTTCCGACCGAAAGGTGGGGCCGAAGAAGGCTCCGATTCCCGCGTTGCTGGCGGTGGCGGGCCTTCACCATCATCTGGTTCGGAGTGGCACGCGCACCCGGGTCTCGATCATCCTCGAATCCGGCGAACCCCGCGAAGTGCATCACTTCGCCCTGTTGATCGGATATGGAGCCGACGCAATCAACCCCTACCTCGCGCTGGAAAGTGTCCGGCATTTGGTCGCCTGCGGAGAGATTGACTGCGACTCTGACCATGCCTGCCGCAACTTTCTCAAGGCCAACCTCAACGGGGTGATTAAAACGATGTCGAAGATGGGCATTTCGACGGTTGCCTCGTACCGGGGAGCACAGATTTTCGAAGCCATAGGGCTGAACCAGCTCGTGATCGACAAATACTTCACCAAGACAGCGTCGCGGGTCGAGGGCGTTGGACTGGAGACCCTCGCCCGCGAGACGGAGATCCGGCACTTCCGGGCTTTTGCCCCCCGGGGAGACAGCAGGGACTCTGTCCTCGACCCTGGAGGCGTTTACCAGTGGCGGCACGGCGGGGAGCGTCATCTTTTCAATCCGGTCACCATTCACAAGCTCCAGCAAGCGACCCGGCTCGGGGAGTATGCGGTCTTCCGCGAGTATGCAGACATGGTTGACAACCAGTCAAAGGAGATGTTCACCCTGCGTGGTCTCATGGATTTCCATTTTGATGGATCGAAGGCGATCCCGATTGAAGAGGTCGAATCGGTCGAAGCGATCGTCAAGCGCTTCAAGACGGGTGCCATGTCCTACGGATCGATCTCGAAGGAGGCCCACGAGTCCCTTGCCATCGCCATGAACCGGATTGGGGGCAAGTCGAACACAGGCGAAGGCGGTGAGGACATCGACCGCTTCACTCCGGATCCAAACGGGGACAGTCGCCGCTCGGCCATCAAGCAGGTGGCTTCCGGGCGTTTTGGCGTCACGAGCTATTACCTCGTCAACGCCGACGAGATACAGATCAAAATCGTCCAGGGAGCCAAGCCGGGCGAAGGGGGGGAACTGCCTGGGCACAAGGTGCTCCCGCAGATCGCCAAGACCCGCGGGACGACTCCGGGTGTTGGACTCATCTCGCCGCCGCCGCACCACGACATCTACTCTATTGAGGATCTTGCGGAATTGATCCACGACCTCAAAAACGCGAACGTAAACGCCCGGGTGAACGTGAAACTGGTCTCCGCAGTGGGCGTTGGCACGATTGCGGCTGGTGTGGCCAAGGCCAAGGCGGACGTGATCCTCGTCTCGGGCTACGACGGGGGCACGGGTGCCTCGCCCCGCTCCTCCATCCAGCACGCGGGTGCGCCGTGGGAGCTGGGGGTCGCCGAAACCAACCAGACTCTTCTTCTCAACGACCTTCGTTCCCGCGTGGTCGTTGAGACCGACGGGCAACTCAAGACCGGGCGCGACGTAGCCATCGCCTGTCTTCTCGGTGCCGAGGAATTTGGATTCGCCACCGCCCCCCTCATCACCCTCGGGTGTCTCATGATGCGGGTGTGCCAGAAGAACACCTGTCCGGTCGGGGTCGCCACCCAGAACCCCGAACTGCGCAAGAAGTTTCGCGGTGGCCCGGAGGCGGTCGAGAATTTCATGCGGTTCGTGGCCGAGGATTTGCGCATGATCATGGCACAACTCGGGTTTCGCACGATCAACGAAATGGTGGGCCGGGTCGACAAGCTCGAACTCCGCAAGGCCATTGACCACTGGAAGGCCCGCGGTCTGGACTACAGCAAGATTCTCCACCGCCCCGATGTGGGCAAAAAGGTCGGCACCTACTGCAGCATGAAACAGGATCATCTGCTGGATGACTCGCTGGACCGCACCCGGATTCTCGAGTTGGCCCGACCGGCCATAGAGGAGGGCAAGCCAGTTGAGATCGATCTTCCCGTAGTGAACACCAACCGGGTCGTCGGCACGATAACCGGGGCAGAAATTTCCCGGCGTCACGGTCCGAACGGTCTACCGGAAGACACCCTGCGGATTAACCTAACGGGATCGGCCGGGCAGAGTTTGGGAGCCTTCTGCCCCCGGGGCATGACTTTCACCGTAACCGGCGATACCAATGATTACCTTGGGAAAGGGCTCTCAGGCGGCAAAATCATCGTGCGCCCACCAGCGGATTCCCCTTTCAAGGCCCACGAGAACATCATCACCGGAAACGTTTGCTTTTACGGTGCCACTGCGGGCGAAGCCTACATCGCCGGGATGGCGGGAGAGCGGTTCTGCGTCCGCAATTCCGGAGTAGAAGCCGTTATCGAGGGGGTCGGGGACCACGCCCTCGAGTACATGACCGGGGGGATGGTAATCAACCTCGGCACGTCGGGGCGCAATCTGGGTGCCGGGATGTCCGGCGGAGTTGCCTACGTTTACGACGATCTCGGCGATTTCGTCGAGAAACGGCTGAACCCCGAGATGGTCAACGTCTACCAGCTCATTGAGTGCAAGGACGAGGAAATCGCACTTGTCAGGGAGCGCATCCAGCGGCACGTCGACTATACCGGATCGGTTCGCGGGGCGGAGATCCTGGCCGACTGGCCGACCACGGCGGGACGATTCCTCAAAATCATGCCACAAGACTACGAGCGGGTGCTGCAGGCTCAGGAACGCGCCGAGGAGCGAGGACTCAGAGGAGAGGACGCTATTCTGGCCGCCTTCGAAGAAAACGTCATGGCCGGACACTGAGATCGCCACTGACGGAATAACCCCGAACTTTGGAACCAATCGATTATGGGAAAACCAACTGGATTTTTGGAATACACGCGCAAACCGATCGCCGACCGCGATCCGATCGAGCGTTTGAAGGACTGGAACGAAACCCATCAGGACTTTGATGAGGAAAAGGTGCGCCAGCAAGGTGCCCGGTGCATGGATTGCGGCACCCCGTACTGCCACACCGGCATCACCCTAGCGAATATGGCGAGTGGATGCCCGATCAATAACCTGATCCCGGAGTTCAACGACCTGGTCTACCGGGGAAAGTGGAAAGACGCCTTCTATCGCCTGATGAAGACGAACAACTTCCCGGAGTTCACGGGCCGGGTCTGCCCGGCACCCTGCGAGGGATCCTGCGTCCTTGGAGTCATCGAACCGCCGGTCACCATCAAGAATATCGAGCAATCCATCATCGACAAAGCCTGGGCCGAGGGCTGGGTCCAGGCAGCCCCGCCGACCGAGCGCACGGATCGCAAGGTGGCGGTAGTCGGGTCTGGCCCCGCCGGGCTGGCGGCCGCAGATCAGCTCAACCAGGCTGGCCACCGGGTAACCGTCTTCGAGCGGGCCGACCGGATCGGCGGGCTGCTCATGTACGGCATTCCGAACATGAAGCTGCAAAAGGAGGTGGTCACCCGCCGGGTCCGACTGATGGAGGAAGAGGGCGTAGTCTTTCGCCCGGGGGTTGAGATCGGCAAGGATCTGCCCGCCACGCAGCTCCTCGACGAATTTGACGCCGTGGTCCTCTGCTGTGGAGCCACCAAGCCCCGCGACCTTCCCATCGAGGGCCGCGAGTTTGGCAACATTCATTTCGCCATGGACTTCCTCGGACCGAACACCAAAGAGATGTGGGATGTGCGCGAGGGCAAAGGAGACCGCTTCACCGAGCTGGCCAAAGGGAAGAACGTGGTGATTATTGGCGGCGGGGACACTGGCACCGACTGCGTAGGCACCTCCCTGCGCCACGGCTGCCGGCACGTATCCCAACTGGAGATCATGCCCAAGCCACCAACCGAGCGGGCACCGAACAACCCGTGGCCGGAGTGGCCCAAGGTCTACAAGGTGGACTACGGCCAGGAGGAGGCGCACGCCCTTCAGGGTGCCGACCCGCGCGAGTATCTGGTCACCGCCAGCAAGTTCGAGGGCGATGCCGATGGCAATGTCAAGGCCGTCCACGTCCACAACATCGAGTGGGTAAACGAAAACGGAAGATTTATGCCCAAGAAAATCGAGGGCACCGAGCGTGTCCTCCCGGCAGAGCTGGTGCTTCTGGCCATGGGCTTCCTCGGGCCAGAAGAAACGATCGTCGAGGAACTCGGCCTGGAACGCGATGCCCGCTCCAACGTGAAAGCGGAATACGGCAAATTCCAGACCAGCATCCCCAATGTCTTCGCCGCTGGTGACATGCGACGCGGGCAATCCCTCATCGTGTGGGCCATCAATGAGGGCCGGGCCGTCGCCCGGGAGTGCGACCGGTTCTTGATGGGGACTACCAAGCTCCCCTGACCGAGGAGAAAAGGCGTTTCTTCGACAGCGGTAGCCGGTTTGAAGGGAGGAGGAAGTTACATCTTCTCTCAGTCTTTGGCAGGAGCGGTGAGTTCTTTGCGGACCCGGATTCGCCTCTCTGCCTCGAGGAGAATGGCCTCGCAACCGGCAAATTTATGGTCATCAAGGGTCAGGCGCTTCCGCTTGCCATTCTCCTCGTAAATCGCGTAGGCGATTCCTTTCTTCTTCCACTTTTTTCGATCGGTGGCGATGATTGAGTCCAAGTCGACCCGTTGACCGGAAGCACCGATAATGGTCTCACCCTCGGCCCGCACGGACAGGCGATGGTTCCAAAGGATCCATGCCCCGAAGAGCAAAGCGAAGGCCATCATGGTTCCGCCGATGACGCGTTGTTCCTGAATGGCGCCCTCCGTCCGCTCTTTCGGCGGTATTCTTGAATAACCAGCTTCGTCGGCATACCGCTGCCAAGCCAGTTTGACCTCGGGGGAATCCTCATCCTCCGCATCCCCGCTCTCGATCAACTCATCCCGGATCACCGAATAGGCTTCGTACCGCTCGGCCTCCTTCGGCCAGCTAAGGTAACCGTCGGAGAGAAACCAGGCGGCGATTGCAAAAATCATCAGAAAAAGCATCAGCATCCGCCGGCGCCATTCCCCCGATATCCGAGCATTTACTTCCATGCCAGAATGTATAGGCTCATTTTGACCGGAAAGACAACCCGCTTCCGGCGGATTTTCACCGGAAGATTTGGCAGCAAACGGCACCCGGCTGCGAAAATCCCCAAATCAAGACCTCCCGGCAAAAATAAGCCGCGTGAATCTGCGGAGATATTTCTGTTACTACCTCACCGGCCCGGCGGATGAAAGATTGGGTTCCTCCGACATTTGGCTATCTCTTGAAAGGTGAATCATAAAGAGACTCCAACACATCCCGTGCCCGCATGCCCGGTTCGGGAACCCACGATCCTTTTCAGCAGCGTTTTCGGACCCTTTGCCCGTAACGATGAATATGGGAGCCGTGCCATCAACCCGATGGAGCTTTATCAGAATCAGGTGACCCGGGTGCAGGGACCGTTCTCCCTGCGGATGTTCCACCGATCCTGGGGGCTGATGTTAATCCGCGAGAACATTGAAAGCCCGAGCACCCTACTCGACTTTCCCTCGCGCGACCAATTCATTGAGGAACTGGAGCGATACCCCTACGATCTCGTGGCGATCAGCGGCATCCCTCCAAACTACCTCAAGGTCCGGGAAATGTGTCGCCTCGTCCACGTCCACCGTCCCGGTGCCAGAGTGATCGTCGGCGGACACATCTCCGGCATCCCCAACCTGAAAGAGCGCACCGGAGCGGACTACGTCGTCCGCGGCGAGGGTGTCCGCTGGATGAGGAAATTCCTCGGTGAGGCTACGGACCGTCCCATCCGCCACCCGCGCGTACTGTCCGGAGTCGGCACCCGAACGATGGGGATGCGCATGAGGGAGAAGCCCGGTGATATCGCCGCCACCCTGATTCCCTCCGTGGGCTGCCCGATGGGCTGTAACTTTTGCGCGACTTCCGCCATGTTCGGCGGAAAAGGGCGATTCATCGACTTTTACAAGAATGGCGATGAACTGTTCGAGGTCATGCAGGATTTGGAACGGGACATGAAAGTCCAATCCTTCTTCGTAATGGACGAAAATTTTCTCTTTCACCGCCGCCGGGCCCTCCGCCTTTTGGAGAGGATGAAGGAACACGGGAAAAGTTGGTCGCTCTACGTTTTCAGCTCCGCCAATATTCTGACCTCCTACAAGATCGAGGAATTGATCGGACTCGGCATTTCGTGGGTCTGGATGGGGCTGGAAGGCAAAGAGAGCCAGTACTCAAAATTGGCGGGGGCAGACACTCTCTCACTCGTCCGCAACCTTCAATCGCACGGGATCAGCGTTCTCGGATCGACGATCATCGGCCTGGAGGAACATACCCCGGAAAACCTGCCCGAGGCCATTGAGTACGCCGTGCGCCACAACACGGAGTTCCACCAGTTCATGCTCTACACTCCCGTTCCCGGCACCCCTCTTTTCGAAGAACACCGCCAGGCGAAGACCCTTCTCGACCCAGAGTGCGAGCGGTCGGCCGATACGCACGGCCAACTCCGGTTCGTCCACCGGCATCCGAAAATTCCGGCAGGTGAGGAGACTGGCTTCCTGATGAAAGCCTTCGAGCGCGATTTCGAGGTCAATGGTCCCAGCGTGCTGCGAATGGCCGCCACCCTGCTTCAAGGTTGGAAGCGATACGGGAAAAGCGCCGATCCGAGGATCCGCGAACGTTTCCAGAGGGAAGCTGCGGCTCTCCCGATCCGCTACGCTGCTGCCGTTTCCGGCGCGCGCCGCTGGTTCCGCGATCAACCGGGCATCCGCGAGCGGCTGGACATCCTCCTCCGCGAAATCAAAGAGGAATTCGGCCTGCGCGCACGCATGGCTGCCGCACTCGGAGGCATTCATGTGTACCGATCCCTCAAGGCCGAAGACAGACGCCTGCGCGAAGGATGGACCCTCGAGCCTCCCACCTTCCGCGAGAGCACCCTCCCGGCCCTCGGTGTCGTTTCTTGAGCTTTTTGTTTTCTAGGATCTCCAGTCTGGAAATGCCTACTTTACCCTCCGCTTCTTTCTGCGCAGCATGACTTTGGCGGTATTATGCCCCGACGCACCCCAAACACCTCCGCCGGGGTGGGTGCTGGCTCCCGTCAGATAGAGACCCTCGAGGGATGGCATCCGGTAGCGCGAGAGTTCGGGGAGCGGACGGAAAAAGAACATTTGGTCCAGACTCATTTCGAGGTGCATCACGTTGCCCCGGTGCATGCCGTGAAGCCGCTCAATCTCCAGAGGCGTTTGAATGTACCGATCCAGAACCTTCTCCGAAGTCCCCGGCGCAAAACGATCGACCGCAGCCAAAAGCTTGTCTGCCTCGCGATCCGCAATGTCGTCCCATCGCTCTCCGTTGCGCAACTCGTAGGGATGATACTGCCCCCAGACAAAGAGAACATGCTTCCCCTTGGGCGCCAGCGTCGGATCAAGGGCGGAAAAGGTCATGGCAAGCGGAACCGGATTCTCCGGAGGGCGCCCCCGCAGGAAATCCCCGTAGGCATCATCAATCTCAGTTCGCGAGCCACAGAGGAGTTGCAAACCATGATGGCAATCACCTATCCCCTCCCTGAGATGCTCCCCCCGGTATTCGGGCAATCCGCTCATGGCGCAGCGAACGATCATCCCAAATCCGTTCCCAATCCGCAGGTCCGCCACCCCCTTCCTTAGGCGCTGCGGGAGGGGTGCGTCCGCAAGTAGGCTCTCGATCGTCGTTTTGATATGGCAGGCCGCCACCACCGTCTTCGCACCGAAACATTCGCCGCTCTCCAGCTCTACCCCCGATACCCGTTTCCCGCCCGAATCGGTGAGAATACGCCGAACGGGGGCGTCCTCATACACGGTACCGCCCCCGGCGGTAATCATTTTCTTGAGAGCCTGGGTGAGTGCCCCGCTTCCTCCCACTGCCCGCTTCATCCCGCTCTGGTGGTACATGGCGTGCCAGCCCGCAAAATTGCCACTCGCAATCTCCCCCGGCGGAGGCCCGGACTGCGCCGCAAGCCAGAGAATAGCCGTCTTCAACTGCTCATTCTCGAAGGTCTCCTCGACCAGTTGGCCATAGGGTCCAAAAATCTTTCGCAACATGTCGACCCGCCCGCACCCCTTGATCGATCGCCCGAAAAAAGCCCGGAAGAGCTTCCACGGACTCGGTTCCCCCAGAAAAGCCCGCAGGGCACCCTCATTGATCGCCCTCCAAGCGTGGGTGAAATCCCGATACGAATCCGCATCCCCGGGACTCACGGCCGCGATGCTCTCACAGGTCTTCTCCAGATCCTTATAAAATCGGATCGCCGGCCCCCCCGTCAAAGACGGAGCGTATCCCCATGGATCCATCTCTAGATACTCCAGTCCATGATCGGCCAACCCAAGATCCGTCAAAACAGGGGTCTGGTGGATCATGATGTGCGCCGAACTTCCAACATCGATCCGATAACCCGGAATCCTCCAATCTTCGGTACACACAGCCCCCCCAACGACGGGTCGTCGCTCAAAGACCCCCACCTTCCAGCCGTCCCGCACCAAATAACCCGCCGTTATCAGTCCGTTATGCCCTCCCCCAACTATAATAGCGTCGTATGCCCTGCTCACCCGCAAAGAATCAACCCCAAACCCTCCCGGGTCAACTTTTTGGCCCTCGAAATCCACCACAACCAACGGTGTTGGAAGTTCATTTGATATAATGGAGCATGAGAGGTCTTAGTTCGCACACTGCTTCGGTATATGGGGTTTTCTTGATCATGGAGATAGGTAGCCATCGGATAAATTGCAGGCAGCACTGAGTGGCTCTGTTGAGCTGTGAGAC
>CAZWFJ010000150.1:0-10911 GCA_964633135.1 uncultured Puniceicoccaceae bacterium
TGGTTATTCATCACCGCATAGGTGATCACCCGCACCCCGGAAAACTCGGCCACCTTCCAGATCATCTTCCGGAAAACCTCCTTCTCCACATCTCCAAACAAAACCTCCCCATTCACCGTCCGGCTCATCAGGTGAAAGTAACTCAGGTGGTCCGGTAATTTTTTTCGTTTTCTAGCCATGCCCCCATTCCATTCCAAAATTTTCCGAACCCGTCAACCCTATAATAGGACGTTTCTATAAAAATAGGACGTTTCTATAAAAAGTTCGGTAAAGATACGTATTGGAAAATCTTGTCTGTGATCTGGACCTCCTCCTTCAAACCGGGAAACTGTTCCTTTTATTCTGGAAAAAGGTGGCTCATCTTCGTAATGGATTTATTGTTCCGTCTCTCGTTTTCAAGAAATATGTCTTATCAATTCTATCAATTCATTCACATTCTTGGGGCCTTCGTTTTGGTTCTTGGTTATGGTTCGCTGTTGGCTCGCGCGGTCCTGGCACCGGAGAATAAGTCTTTTCGGGTATGGGGCAGTATCATCAGCGGGATTGGACTTCTTGTGATCCTGGTAGCGGGCTTTGGGATGCAGGCAAAGCTCGGGATCGGCTGGCCCCTGTGGTTGAACATAAAAATTGTCATTTGGCTCCTCCTGGGGGCGGTCCTGTCGCTGATTAACAAGAAAGGGGAATGGAATAAGGCTCTTTGGCTTGCGGTAATCGTCCTCGCCGGACTATCGGCATGGCTGGGCGTTTTCGGGAAAACCATTGCCGCCCTGCGTTAGGTTGCGGCTGGGATGAACGACCAACAGCTTTGTAATATGAATGAAGCGAGCCGGCCCGCACGGATCGGGATATACGGAGGCACCTTTGATCCGATACATCTGGGGCATCTTGTGATTGCCGAGGATGCGCTGCGGACCGCCCAGCTCGATCAGGTTTTCTTCGTGCCGGCATTTTCAGCTCCGCTCCGTACGAGTGAGGCGGAGACCCCCGCCGGGGATCGTATGGAAATGGTGCGGAAGGCGGTGGATGGCTATCCGAATTTCTTCGTTGACGATTTTGAAGTGCGCCAAGGGCGAAAGGTCTATAGTATCGAGACGGTGCGCGAGTACAGGAAGCGGTTTGCGGGAGCACAGTTGTATTTTCTGATCGGCTGGGATCAATACGAGCAACTTTCGCGATGGGAAGCGATCGAAGAATTGCGACGCGAGGTCACGTTTGTTTGCGCAAGTCGGGGCGAGGAAGTGGACCCAAAGTCGAACGCGGACCCAGCGGCGGGCGAGTGGAGCATCCTCTTCCTCCCCTACCGGCGGATCGACATTAGTGCCACCGAGATCCGGGAGCGGTCCGCCAGAGACGAACCGATTCGATCGCTTGTCCCCGTCACGGTCGCTGAGTATTTGGAACGCCGAAAACTCTATTACCGTGGCTGAGGTCCGGCCCTGCAAGCACTGTGGCACCCCGTTCCTGCGTGAGTCGGAGGAGGAATTCTGCTGCGCGGGTTGCGCCCATGTTCACCAGCTAATTGAGGACCGGGGCCTCGGGAAATTCTACTCTCTAAGAGGGCGGGAGATCGAGCCGGTCTCGCCGGCCGTGACCAGACCGGAAGACTTTGCCTGGCTGAGTGAAGCAGCCACCGATGCGGAAGCCGTTGCTGCCCCGGAGAATCGATCCGCCCGGCTTGAGCTGACCATCAAAGGTATTTCGTGTGTTGGCTGTGTCTGGCTCCTCGAAGAACTTTTCCGCCAGAAACCGGGAGGGCGACGGTTTTCGGTGAATCCCCAAAGCGGCGTGGCTTCTCTTGAATGGAAGCCTGGAGTCTTCTGTCCGGTTGAGTTCGCCGAGGAGATCCGCCGATTTGGATATCGACTGGCCCCCCGATGCAGCGGGATGGAATCGGAGTCGGGTCCATTGCTCAGCCGACTCGGCGTTTGCGCCTTCCTCGCGTTGAACACGATGCTTTTCACCCTTCCCGGATACTTGGGGATGACTGACGATTTTCGGTTTGCCGAGCTTTTTGAACTGCTCGCCTTACTTTTTGCCACCATCAGTTTCGGGGTTGGCGGGCTTTGGTTTGTCGGCCGTGCATGGGACGCGGCCCGGATGGGAGTAATGCACATTGACCTGCCGATCGCCCTCGGCGTAACGGCTGCCTGGGGCGGATCTGTGATTGGCTGGTTTCTGGGCTATGAAACCCTTGTTTACTTCGATTTCGTCGCCATCTTTCTTTTCTTGATGCTCACCGGTCGATGGCTCCAAGAGCGATCCATTGAGCGCAATCGCGTTCGCGCCCAGGCACTCGATCCCTCCGCAGCAACATTCCAGGCGCTCGAAGGAGGACAAAGAATCGCCGCCAGTGCCATTCAGCCGGGGATGCGCTTCGTGCTCGATCCGGGTCAGACCGCCCCTGTGCTAGCCTTATTGGAGAAGGGGCCAGCGACAATGAGCCTTGAAAACATCAATGGCGAGGCCGACGGGATATCCTTCGAGACGGGTGCCCGGCTACCCTCGGGCGCGGTTCTAACCAGTCCTCGCCCGGTAACGGTTTGTGCTGCGGAAAGGTGGGAAGACTCTCTCCTCTACCGCTTGACTGCGGAGATGGGCGAGCCAGCAAAGAACCTTCTCCTGGAGAAGGTTCTTGTGATTTACACGGGGGTGGTCATCGCATTCGCCGTGCTGGGGGGGACCGCCTGGGCCTTGTTTGGCGATGCTTGGTCAGGTTTGCAGGTGGCCATCTCGGTGCTGGTGGTCTCCTGCCCGTGCTCACTGGGCATTGCCTGGCCGCTGATCAATGACATTGCCGCCGGGCAGTTGCGCCGTCGGGGAGTCTACTTGAGAGAGGGCGACATTTGGGGTCGTCTTGATCGCATTCGGGAAGTGATCTTTGACAAGACAGGTACCCTCACCCTGGAGAATCCCCGTTTGGTCGATCGCTCTGTTCTCGATCCTCTGGATTCGGTAGCTTGCTCAGCCCTTCTTGGCCTAGTCGAAACCAGCTTTCATCCGGTCGGACGAGCACTGCGGGATGAGCTGTTGCAGCGGGGAAATCGCAGCACAGCCCTCGAAACCTTTTCTGATGAACCAGGATGCGGGGTCTTCGGAACCTTAGGCGGCTCGGAATGGTCCCTTGGAAAGGCGGGATGGAGGGATCAAGGCAA
This sequence comes from uncultured Puniceicoccaceae bacterium, assembly GCA_964633135.1. GTDB lineage: Bacteria > Verrucomicrobiota > Verrucomicrobiia > Opitutales > Puniceicoccaceae > Puniceicoccus. Next base: position 3,153 of record CAZWFJ010000150.1, read on the forward strand.
ATCCACGGACGGTGCGACTGTATTCGCTCGAGACGGACAGGTTCTGGCCCGATTTAACTTTGTGGATGCGGTGAGGCAACGCGCTGCTGAGGAACTTGAGTTCCTTGCCGCCAGAGGCCTCGGCTTGGCCGTATTGAGCGGAGACCGTCAGTCCAAAGTCGATACACTCGCAGCCCGGCTGCCCCTCGATCCGAACCGCGCACTCGGTGGACTCAGCCCCGAGGCAAAAGCCGAATGGATCGAGCGGAACGCCAAGGGCGTCGCTCTAATGATCGGCGACGGGGCCAATGACGCCCTCGCCTTTTCACGCGCACTTTGCCGGGGCACTCCGCTTCTGGACAAGGGGATACTCGAATCCCGTTGCGATTTCTTTTTCACGGGGAGGGATTTGTCGGGGATCCGCGCGCTCTTTGAGGTAGCGGAAGTCCGGGGAAGAGTTCTCCGGCAGGTATTTCTCTTCGCGGTGATTTACAACGTCGTCGCGATCTCCCTCTGCTTGGCCGGTCTCATGAATCCGCTCCTCGCCGCTATCCTCATGCCAACCAGTGCCCTGCTTACCTTGGCCCGAGCCTCTCGAATGAGGCTCCGGGATACCCCGCCGAAGGGCTGGCTATCTTCGTCTGCTTGACGAGGTGCCCACAAATCCAAAGTCTCTTGATCGTGCAACCGTTTACCCAGAATGCCGCCGAGCGGATTGATCAAGTTGGGGAGATATCGCTCCTCGCCTTGATCCGGGAGTGGCTCGACCCAGTGAATCCTCCGAGTCCGCAGGGCATGGGGGATGATGCCGCCGTCTTGCCGCCATGCGGCGCAAAGCATCTCCTTTTCACAAACGACAGCCTGGTTTGGGGTCATCATTTTGATGAAACCGCCACGCCCGGGCAAGCGGGCGCAAAACTCCTGAAACGAAACGTAAGCGACATCGCCGCAATGGGAGGCAAGCCCACCCACGCAATTCTGGCAATAGCCTGTGGTGGAGACTTGTCCCTCGCCTGGCTCCGCAGCTTTTATCGGGGGCTGGCTTGTGCGGCACTTGATTATGGCTGTGAGATCAATGGCGGGGATGTGGCCGAGGCGCAGCCGGGAACGTTTGTCGCCACATTATCCCTCCTCGGGGAATGCGGATCCCCCCTTCCCCGCACTGGTGGCGAACGGGATTCGTGGATCTGGGTCACCGGTAGCCTGGGCGGCAGCATTCTTGGCCACCATTTGACCTTTGAACCGCGTCTCGCCGAGGGGCAATGGCTCGCCGGTCGAAGCGAAACACTGGCGCTGATGGATATCACCGACGGACTTTCCAGCGACCTCCCGAAGATGATTCCCGACGGCTTGCAGGCGCGGATTGACCTCTCGCTGGTACCTGTCTCAGACGGGGCCAGGGCCGCGGCACAAGACACCGGAAAGCCGGCTGTTTGGCACGGGTTTTCTGATGGCGAGGATTATGAGCTAGTGTTCGTCACCCGGCCTGGGATCGATGTCCCAGCCTTTGAATCGGCCTGGCAAAGCACTTTCAATGTTCCTCTGGCTGCGATCGGATCGCTGCGCAATGCTCCTGCTCCCGGCGAGCCAGTGCCCTCAAAAGTCGTCGGTCTTGACGGGGGTGATTTGTTTGGCGGCGAGGGCTTCGAGCACTTTCGGATTCAAGGATGACCTTCGACTGGGGACAGATTGACTCCGGTATTGTCCTCCAGGGCGAAGCCGCCACCTTGTCCATTGGGGAATGGATTGGCCGCTCTCTTTCCCCCAATCAAACTCTTGCCATCTCCGGCGAACTCGGAGATGGAAAAACAACTCTTTCGAAGGGAATCGCTGCGGGCTGGGGAGTTCCCGGCACGGTCAAGAGTCCCACCTACAACTATTTCCTCACCTACCCGGGATCCCGGGGGCTGCTGGTCCACCTCGATGCCTACCGCCTCGCCCGACCCGAGCAGTATGATTCGCTTCTCATGGAAGACATACTTGAAGAACCTTGGCTCTTGCTGGTTGAATGGCCCGAACATGTTTATGGACACCTTCCCACCCCAACCACCTGGCTGCGTATCGAATCCTGTGGTGAAAACGCCCGGCGTCTCGTTCGCGTCGATCCATCCCGGAAGATCCTCCCATGAAAACCCTCCGCTCAGCTGAATTTTCACAACTCTCCGCCTGGGATCGCCCCCTGCACATCGCCATCGGTATGTTCGATGGACTCCATGTCGGGCACCAGTCTGTGATTCATTCGGCATTCCAGGCCGCCCAACTGGATCGCGGACAATGTGGCATTCTCACCTTCCACCCCCACCCTAGCCATCTGTTCCGGCCCGATTCGCCTACGCCCCAGATTTATGCGCCATCGGTCAAGGAGGAACTTCTCCGCAGGATGGGTCTCGACCTCTGCCTGATCCAGTTCTTCACGGGGGATTTTGCCAAACTCTCGGCTGACGAGTTCGTAACCTGGATCTGCAACACCATCCCGTCACTCGCCAGCGTCTCCGTCGGCGAGAACTTTCGTTTCGGCAAAGGTCGGGTCGGAGATCCAGCCCTGCTCGTTAAAGGTCTCAAAAAGCGGGGTATTTCGGTGTTCAGTTGCGAGAGGATTCACCTCGATGGCAAGCCGATCAGCAGCACCCTCATTCGCAGTCTTCTGGGAAGACGCCCGATTGAGGAGATCAACCACTTGCTCGGTCGTCCCTATCTCTCGATCGGGGTGGTGAAAGAGGGGAAGAAACTCGGGTGCTCACTCGGTTTTCCGACCCTGAACCTGCCCCTGGAAGCGGATATTTATCCGCAATTCGGAGTCTATCTCGTCCGGTATCAAATCAAGGAAGATCCGCAGGGGATCATGCGCCGTGGGGTGGCCAATTTTGGGCTGCGTCCGACCATGGAGAATTCGGTCATCCCCCGGCTGGAAATTCACTCCCTGGACGAATGTCCGGCGGGCTATGGAAGCACGGTCGTAGCCGAATGGATAAAATTCCTTCGTCCCGAAAAGAAATTCGAGAATCTGGAGGCTCTCAAAACGGCGATTCGTGCCGACCGCGAAAAGGCATGGGCACTCTTGGATCGATTGCGTTGAACCGAATTGCTCTCCTTGCCCTATCCGCTCTTATTCGTCGCAATGAACTCCCTTTCAACCCTTCCACGCTTGTCATGATTCATCTCTATTCACAGCACGACGTTCGAAAGGTCTCTCCCCTGGACGGAGTATGGACCTACCTCTTCCCAGCCCAGGGTACAGAAATCGCAGCCGATGCTGCGCCTCATTCGTCCGGGGTGGAAACACTGAAGCTCGCTGTGCCCGGCGTCTGGGAGACACACCCTGCGAGGGTAAACTATCGGGGGCAGGCGATCGCCCTTCGCGAGATCGAGCTCCCCGGAGATGGTCCTATCCGCCTCGTTTTCGCCGGGGTTTCCCACACCTGCACAGTACTGTGGAATGGCACCGCGATCGCTCACCACCACAACGCCTATACCGGTTTTGACGCCATCATCCCGGACGCAAAAGCCGGCCTGCACGAGCTGCGCGCACACATCTCCAACGAGCACGGTGACCTCTCCGCCCTCCACATTCCCAATGACTACTACAATTACGGAGGGATCAGCCGCCCCCTCGAATTACAACACATTGACGGGGGCAGCTACATTGAGTGGCTGCACCTGACTCCCGGGGCTGGAGACGATCCCTGTCGCCTACGATGCGAAGTCACTCTGCGCAATGTATCCCCAGACCCCTTTGAGGGAACACTGAAAATTTTTGCCGATACGGAAGGGATGCCGACATGCCCTCCCCGACCGGTCTCCCTTTCTCCCGGTCAGCAAACCCGGGTCGAGTCCGAACTGCTTCTTCCCAAAGCCCCCTTATGGACACCCGCAGATCCGGCACTGATAACCGTTCGGACTCAACTAGTTCAGGGCGAACGGGTGATCGACGACCTGTTTGAGCGCACGGGCCTGCGCTCTGTTCAGACAAAGGAGCGAAAAATCCTCCTCAATGGCCAGCCGGTTCGGCTCGCCGGTTTTAACCGCCATGAGGATCATCCCGATTACGGTTGCGCGATTCCCCTGCCAATCATGCTAAAAGACATAGAACTAATGCGGTCCATGGGTGCTAACGCCGTTCGCACATCCCATTATCCGAACGACAGCCGCTTTCTGGATCTTTGCGACGAATTTGGCCTTCTCGTTTTCGAGGAGAATCACGCACGGGGGCTGCGGGACGACAAGTTCGAACACCCTCGCCTGCGCGAGCAATGCCTGGCCTGCAACGAGGAAATGGTCTCCCAACATTTCAACCATCCCTCTATCATAATGTGGGGCATCCTCAACGAATGTATGAGTGACAGCGAGTATGGACGCGAGGTTTATGCCGAGCAGTTTGCCCAGCTCCGCAATCTCGATCCGTCCCGCCCGCTCACATACGCCACTTTCCGCATGAGGGAGGACCTGTGCCAGGATCTACCGGACATCTGCGCGTGGAACCAGTATCCGAACTGGTATATTCACAGCACTCCGAACGACAGTCTTGACATTATCTTCGAGCATCAGGATCCCTGCGGACTCGCCGAGAGGCCACTTCTGGTCAGCGAATTTGGGGCCGGCGCAATCCCCGGCTTCCGCGACCCGATCCGCAAGGGAAAGTGGAGTGAAGAACGTCAGTGTGAGCTGCTCGATGAACTACTCGCCGACTACACCACCCATCCCCGCATAGAGGGTCTCTTCATCTGGCAATTCTGCGACATCCGGGTCGACGAATCCTGGGCGATGCAGCGTCCACGCACTATGAATAACAAGGGCATTGTCGACGAATACCGTCGCCCCAAGCTCGCTTTCGAAGTCGTCCGGCACTATTTCAAAAAGTGGTTGAACCCAACCAAGTGACGGGTCGGTACCGGACGGTCTTTCCGCAGCGAGCTGAGTTTTTGCCCTCAACCGGAAATCAACCTCTGAATGCCCTACCCGCTATCAAGAGCGGCGTGCATTTTTTTCAGGGCGGCGAGGCTGCGCATCTGGGGGTTGATTGCGCCCGGTTTCGCCTCCCAATTAGCCACAGTAGGTGCGGACACGCCGAGGGAGCGCGCAAAGGCACTGCGACTGAGATTGAGCCGCTCACGGAGCTGGCGAACGGCCGGGCCAGTGGGTGAGAAGCTGGTCGAGGCTTCCCTGCCAGACGGTTTGATGGCAGGTTGCCCTCCAGATGACCGAGATGCTTCCGGCCGCTCGGCAACTGGTTTGGGCTGCTCTTCCCCGGCCATATCCACGCCAAAGACATTGCTGATGGAATCAGCCGCGAGGCGGCGACGTCCTGAACCGGTGCCAGGACGCGCGACCAAAGAGGAGGCGTCGGCCCGGATCAGTTCCGTGTGATCGACGCCACGGAGTTTGAAGAGAAGCTCCGGAGCTTCGTCGAGCCGAGCACCGATACCGTAAAGGATGGCAGCGAGATGTTTGCAGAGATCAGCCCAGTCGGGGCAAGAGCAGTCGAGCCGGATCTCGTCCGGAGCGGGAAAGAGGCCGTCCACGGGATCCGTGACGATCTTCATGATCTCGCCGGAGAGCTTGCCCTGCAAGAGTTTTACGAGCGAACCGATCCCTCCCTGACAGCGCTGCTTCAACGACTCCCATTTGGCCTTCGGAAGCGGGTCAATCCGAACGGTTTGGCGATAGAGTTCGGAACCCATGACGAGGGCATCTATCACACCTTTTGTGATGCCTAGATGCAGAACGGAACCATTGCGCAGGTAGGTCCGGCCTCGAGGTAGCCGATTTGCAAAATCGCTGTAAGATTCAAGGTGTTCACACCATGCCTGACCCCAGAAACTGGCGGCAATCTTTCCCCGTGGAGTGGCCGCGAAGACCGGCTCGACGGTCTTGCCCTTTTTTACAAGGTCGGCAACCTTTTTTGAGGCCTTGCGGCGACGCTCGGCGACGGAAACATACGGTTGATAGAAATCCTTCATGAAGTTTGCTTGCTGCGGGAATATCTCGCAAAATCATGTAGGGCATCCTCGCAAAACTCGACCGAAAAACCGGCCATATGCCAAATTATCTTCCGAAGACCCTACCTCTCCACATTCCCAAACCAGGCCTCCCCATTCACCGCCGGACTCATCAGGTGGTTTCAGGCTGTGTCGTAGCGAATTTTAAGACATCTTTTTCTCCTACAAATCTATCTAAGCAGAAAATTTTGGCCCAATTTTCTTATCCTTTCGGCAATTTCGCTGGATTTGAGCTAAAATCAAGGCTCAGAAAATTTGTAAATCATTGCAAATCAACAAAAATATTCGCCGCTGCTGAAATGTTGTGCCTAATTATTAAAAATGACCCTGCTTTTTCCCGTGGGTGCGGCGCATCCTGCAACTTGCCGGTCGTTCCAAGTCCGCCCGGTCGGCTTCCGAAAGCACTCACAGCCTCGTTACCACAGCCCTGCCGCTCAAAGACGGACGAGTCCTGCGAATCCGCAAACCCTCGCGCCCGGACCCCGAACAGGAACTTATTTACGAAAAACTGCGTATCGACTCGGAAAAGACCTTCCGCCCTGTCAAGTCCTTCGCCAAACCATGACAGTTTTGTAGTGCCTTTGTAATCCGAGTTCCCGTTTGAAGGGGCTTCCGAAGGACTCAGAAGAAACTTGGCTTAGATTCGCCTTCTCGTAGTGCTCGACGTGAGGAGACCCAGTCGCCTTTTCGTAGTGGTCGACGTGAGGAGACCCCCGGAGGCCCGGAGAGCTTTAGCCATTGCCGGGGGAGTCTCCTCACGTCGCCTGCTACCAGAAAGAATTCTCGGGACACCCACAGTAGCCGATACCTTTCCCATGTCTGAGCTTTGCTTGTCCTAAGCCAAGTCGAAGGATCGAAAGCAGGCTTCCTGCGGGTACGACGGTGGCGGGATTTCCTGAACCGTCCCGCGTCACAGAGTACACAAAGGTGGAAGTTTGGGACGAACGATGCAGCCTTTTCTCGGTCTCAACCACGAACCAACCGCCGGCTGAATCATTCTCGTTCGAACGCAGATTCCACTTCTCCGGGAATCCCCACCGGCGAAGAGCTTTCGATTCCAAGCTTGATCAAGCGTGCTCGAGCTAATGCGCACCCACCTTGAGTCCCACATTCACAAAGGACGAAAGGTCAAGGCCAGCCGACTACGCTTTGATACGAAATTGATTTTGTTACCAGATACTAGCGACCAGTCCACATTATGTTCAGACCTCACTAAACCGTGTCATATTGACAAAAACCCGACGCAAGCAGAAATCCCTCACGATCAGCCGAAAATCTTGGCCAAGTGGTGAATGTTTGGTCAGCTTACGGAGACGCTTCAGGAAGTCTTCGAATTTCATGATCACAATGGACGCAAAGTCGTCGAATCTTTCGACGGAGGTCATTTGAGCAGTGACGAAGGTGGTGCGCTTCTTTTCCGTGAGTTGGAGTCCCACACCGGGACGACTTGGCGTTTGGCCGGATGCTTTCGCGACGAACGCGACCCGGACTTTTGCTTCTCTCCTATCCGAACAGTTTCTTCCGAATCCCCTTCGCCACCGCGAGCCCCTTCCAGTCGGCCCCTTCCATCGGATGCGCCTTCAGCTCCCGCTTCCCGGGGGGATCTTTTGCCAACTGCTCCTTCACGAAGCTCTCGGAACCCAGAATCATCCCATCCACAAAGTACTGCACCTTGCCCCGCAGCAAGACGGCCAAGGGAAGCTTCCCCTTCGCCTTCAGCACCTGCGATGCCTCCTCGCGCGAGATCGACATCTTCCCGTCCTTCTCCTCCACGCCCACGCCAA
>CAZWFJ010000151.1:0-10876 GCA_964633135.1 uncultured Puniceicoccaceae bacterium
TCCGGGAAGTGGCGACACGAAGACGATGTCCGGTGGATGTGAGCGGGGTGTACGGATTTTACTCGGGGACCCCGGTTCGTCGGCCGAAGGCTTGCTTGCGGAAAAAGAACGCCTGATGGGTCTTGACGGTCGTTGAAATCCGAACCCGGAACCTTTACTGTTCTGATTCATCCTTTTGGGGACTCCTCGGGTTTTCCGATGAGGATACCGGCAAAGAAATTTCCCTCCACCTGAATTTGGGCTGGGGTGGGGATTGACCCGGCGGCACTTTCCCTTTGGCATTAGTGCCATGTCGGTTTCATCTTTCGATCTAATAGTTCTCGGTGCGGGTCCCGGAGGATATGTCTGTGCTTTGCGGGCGGCTCAGTTGGGGTTCTCGGTTGCTTTGGTTGACAAGCGGAAGACGCTTGGAGGAACTTGCCTGAATATCGGCTGCATCCCGAGTAAAGCACTGCTGCACTCGACGGAGGTTCTGGTCGCCGCTCGTGATCATGGAAAGAAACACGGTATTTCCGGTAGTATCGAGGTTGATTTAGACTCCTTGATGAAGAACAAGGAAGGGGTCGTCAAAAAACTAGTGGGCGGGGTGGGCCAGCTGGTCAAGGCGCGCAAGATCGAAGTGTTCCATGGGGCGGCTTCGTTTCTCTCGAAAGACTCGGTCATTATCGAGGGGGATGAAAAAGTGGAGCTGAAAGGCAAGAGGATTGTGATTGCCACGGGGTCGAAGTCGGCGGAGTTGCGCTCGATTCCTTTCGACGGAGAGAGAATTATCAGCAGCGACGAGGCGATTTCACTAAAAGAAATACCGGAGAAGATGGTTGTGGTCGGGGGTGGGGCGATCGGCCTTGAGCTGGGTTCGGTCTGGCAGCGACTCGGAGCGAGCGTCGATGTGGTCGAGTTCCTGCCCAAGATCGCTCCGGGCTATGATGAGGAAGTCAGTAAATTGACCGAGCGAATTTTGAAGAAGCAAGGCCTTACGTTTCACAAGTCGACGAAGGTGAGCGGTTTCCAGGACGGGAGTGACGGACGGATTGTGCTCGAGGCGGATGGACCAAAGGGCGAAGTCCGTTTGGAGGCGGATAAGGTTCTTGTCTCGGTGGGGCGGGTGCCTGTGACCGATGGATTGAACCTCGAGAAAGTTGGAATCGAGACAGACAAACGCGGACGCATACCGGTGGACAACCATTATGCGACAAATGTCGAAGGCGTTTACGCCATCGGTGATGTGATTGAGGGGCCTATGTTGGCTCACAAGGCTGAGGAGGAGGGGGTCGCGCTCGCCGAGTTCCTGGCGGGCAAGGCGGGGCATGTGAATTATGGGGTGATCCCGTCCGTAATCTATACCGATCCCGAAATCGCTGCGGTGGGGATGACAGCCGAAAAGGCGAAAGAGCAGGGCATTGAGATCAAGACGGGCAAATTTCCGCTTGCGGCCAACGGGCGGGCATTGGCGACGGATGCCACCGACGGTGTTGTCATTGTACATGCCGATGCGAAGACCGACAAGGTGTTGGGGATCCAGATTGTCGCCCACAGTGCCTCGGAGCTGATTGCAGCGGCAGTCACTCACATGGAGTACGGCGGAAGTGCCGAGGATATTGCCCGCACCGTTCACGCCCATCCAACATTATCCGAGGCCCTCAAGGAAGCGGCCTTGGCTGTAGACGGGCGAGCACTACATGCCATGTGAGGTCGTTTCGGAATAGATTGCTCTTGTTCTTATTTGGAAAGCATTCCGACTGCTTTGCGTTGAGCATTTTCTTGTTTTGGGGTTCCGTCCTCAAAGCGGAATCTCCAGAGCCAGTTTTATCGGCTTACCTATCCTCTTGGGGAATCGATTCGATTCATGAGGATGCACCGATTGCCGCGAATGTAACTCATCTGATCTATGCTTTCGTCAAGCCGGTTTGGGAGGAGCAGACCGGTGAGGTCGCTCTTATGCTCAACTTCGACGGCAACGGGCTTGCGAATGGAGATGCCTCCGCCGCCTTTGAGAGGTTTCTGATCTTGGGGGAAAAGGAGTCTGGGCAATTGCGGAAGCTGATCTCCATTGGCGGATGGGGGATATCGGAAGAATTTTCCGACATTGCGGCGTCCCGGAAAAGTCGTCGTTCGTTCGCCAAGTCGGTCGTCTCGTTTGTGCGGAAACACGGCTTGGACGGGGTTGATCTGGACTGGGAGTATCCGGTCGCGGGAGGTGCTCCGAACCAAGTTCACCGGGCGGAGGATCGGGGAAATTTGGTGAAGCTGGTGGAAGCGATTCGGGACGAATGGGAAGAGGTAACAAGTTCCGCCGGGGATCCATTTTTAGTAACGATGGCGGTTCCGGGCACCTATGCAGCACTGTCGACGCGTTATGATTTTCCAGAGCTCTCAAAATTTGTCGATTGGTTTCATGTAATGGCCTACGATTACGCAGGCACCTGGTCTGTGGAGACGGGTTATTTTTCGCCGCTTTTTGCGGATGGATTTCCGTTGTACCGCCAGTTCAGTGCGGCGGGAGCGGTAGCGGCCATTGAGAACCTGGGGGTCGATCCAGAACAGATCGTATTGGGCGTGGGGCTGGCCGGAATCCGTTTTGAAGAGGTGTTGCCTCGTGGAAATCAATGGGTCGGAGTTCCGTTCGTTTCGATGAATGAAAGGCGCAGGGCGGATTCTTGGAATGATACACGAAACCTCGAACCGGTCGTCGTTTATCCACTTGGCTCCCAACACTCATGGGAGTTGCGATGGGACGAGGCAGCTGTGGCGTCTTACTGGATTTCGATGGACTCGAGAAGCCTGATTAGTTTCGAGTCGGCCCGATCGGTGACGGAGAAAGCGGAATACGTCAAAGGAAAGGGACTCCGTGGCATGATGTTTTGGTCGCTGGAGAAAGACAGTGACGACCTTGGGATCATTCGAGCGGTGAGCGCGGTGCTGAAGCCGCCTGCAAAGGAAGTCGACGCAGGAGATTGGGAAAGTCAGAAGGGGAGTTTGCAACATCGGCAAAACTGGCGGATACGGTGATTCCCGTTCGTTCGTTTCCGGTTCAGTGCTTGTAGTGCTTTAATCGGACAGAGAACGTCGCCAAAACTGCTGCAATTTCTTTTCGAGGAATCCCAACCGGACTACAATCGAAATTATACCGTCCGCGAATAGCGTCCCTCCGGCACCTCTTGATCGCTGTCGAAGCACATGGCAATATTGCGGAGAAATAGGCGCCCGATTTCCGTGACTTGAATCCGCGTGCCGTCGTCGACGAGCAGCCCATCCGATTCCAGCTCGCGGAGGCCTGGCAGACCACTGGCGAAAAAGTCGTCGAAATCAACCCGGCAGCTTTTGCTGAAACGCTCCCGGTCGATTTCGAGGTCGCACATCATCCGGTGAATGGCGTGGCGTCGGATTTGGTCCTCCCGGGATACCTCGCACCCTCTCTCAATGGGGAGGCGATCGCTTTCCAGTGCGCGCCGGTAGCTGGTAATGTCCTTCGCATTCTGCCGATAGGCCTGATCTGTTTGAGAAATGGACGAGATTCCAAAGGCGGCAATCTCAAGACCGGCCTTCGTACTGTATCCCTGGAAATTGCGCTGGAGTGATTTTTCATCCTGGGCGCGAACGAGTTCGTCGTCTGGTTTGGCAAAATGGTCCATTCCTACATAGCGGTAGCCGTTCTCGGTGAGAAAACGGACGACGAACCGAAGCATTTCGATTTTCTCCCAGGGATTGGGCAGTCCGGCCCGCTCCAGCATTCGCTGGGCAGGTTTCATCCAGGGGACATGAGCGTAGCTGAAAACCGCGAACCGATCGGGATCGAGGGCGAGCACCTTTTCGAGGGTTCGCTCGAAGGACTGAACCGTTTGGCCGGGAAGGCCGTAAATCAGATCCACGTTGACCGATTCGAAGCCGCTACTTCGGAGCCATTCCATGGCTTGTACGTTCATTTCGTGCGGCTGAATGCGGTGAATAGCCTTTTGCACCTTCGGGTCGACATCCTGAATTCCGAAAGAGGCTCGTTTCACACCGAAAGAAGCAAAAGCTTTAACTTGGTCTTCCGACAGGTGGGCTGGGGAAAGTTCGACGGAGCATTCGGCGTCGCTGGCAAGTCTGAACCGGCTGTGGATGGCAGCTCCGAGGCCGACGATGTCATCGGGGGGGAAGAAATTGGGCGTGCCGCCTCCGAAATGAAGCTGGTGAACCTTGCGGTCAGGCCGGACGATTTCCCGGAACATATCCATCTCACGCTCAAGCAGCTCTCGGTAGTCGCCGACTCGTTCCTTGTCTTTGGTGATGATAGTATTGCAACCGCAAAACCAGCACAGCGTCTCGCAGAAGGGGAGGTGAAAGTAGAGGGAAAGCGGTGCAGCAGACTTGCGGGTCGAAGAGAGCAGGGGTTCCGGGTCGGCAACCTCCTTGAAGTGGACCGCAGTCGGGTACGAGGTATAGCGAGGGCCGGGCCGATTGTATTTGGCAATCAGCTCCGCAGGAATATCCATGGGCAAGGTTTGCATCTTCGATAGGGCACCTTCAGGGGGTTCCCGGGTTCGGTTATACTTCGTAATCGACGACTGCCCGTTCCGACGTTACGGCCCCCACAAGCGATTTCACCTTTTCGTGCGCCGGATGGACCTGGTAGGCTTCGAGATCTTCCTTCGAAGCGAAAACTGTATAGAGGCTCAGGTCGAAGGCGGCAGCGGAGCGATTGAAATCCCTGCCTACCTCAATCTCCAGCAATTCAGGAATGAAATTTTTCAGAGCCAGGAGGCTTTTCTCAACCCGTTCAATATTCTCAGTCTTCGAGTAGCCGTCGGCCGACTCTACGAATTTCCAAAAAACGATATGCTTGATCATCGGATACAGGTAAGCCGCCAAATGCCCCGAGGACAACCCCGCAAAGCGGGAAATGGTGGAAAATTTGAAAGGTAAGAAAGATTTCAGTGCCGGGAATGATTGTGGAAGGGGCTTGCGGCAGGATAGAATTTCTTATTTCTTGCTTTTTGAAGCTTGTGGGTAGCTATTGGAGCATGCAGGTGCCCTGAGTTCTGATTGAAACGGAAATTTCAGCCAAATTCTATTATGAAAGATGAATCTGCCGAATCCTTTGCCATCAAGAATCCCCACGCGCGGGACGCAGGGGAGGTTTTCGAGGAACTTCACACGTCTCCCGAGGGGCTGACTTCGGAAGAAGCGTCCGAGAGATTAGAGGCCGTCGGTCCGAATCGATTGCCGGATCCCGGCAAAGAAGGGTTGTTAAAGCGCTTTTTTAAGCACTTCAATGACTTGCTGATTTACATCCTGCTCGTCGCGGCTGTCGTCACCGGCGTGCTCGGGCACTGGGTGGATACCGGAGTCATTTTGGGCGTGGTTTTGATCAACGCCATCATCGGCTTTATTCAGGAAGGCAAGGCGGATAAGGCACTTGAGGGCATTCGCAAAATGTTATCCCCCCGTGCCAGCGTGCGCCGGAACGGAGAATGGACCACCGTCGATGCGGAAGATCTTGTGCCCGGCGATTTCGTTCGGCTGAAATCGGGCGATCGCATTCCGGCTGACTTGCGGCTCTCGAAGACCTTGAATCTTCGTGTGGAGGAGTCCGCTCTCACGGGCGAGTCCGAGGCCACGGAGAAGAACTCGGAAACGGTGGGTGCCGAAGCCGGGGTAGGGGATCGGCAGTGCATCGCTCACTCCGGCACAATGGTGGCCTCGGGAAGAGGGGAGGGCGTCGTTGCCGCGACCGGCATCCGAACCGAGTTGGGGCGCATCACCGAAATGATCTCCGGGGTCGAGACATTGGAGACCCCCCTGACCCGTCAGATGAATCAGTTTGGCAAGGTGCTTTCCGCAGTAATTGTGGGCGTGGCCGGGCTGTTGATCCTGGCGGGCTGGGTTTTGCATGATTATACCATCGCAGACTTGTTTCTCGCGGCCATCGGGTTTGCAGTGGCTGCGATTCCCGAGGGTCTTCCCGCAATCCTGACAATCACTCTGGCCCTGGGGGTTCAGCGCATGGCCGGTCGCAATGCCATCACCCGCAAGCTCAATGCAGTCGAAACGCTCGGCTCCGTAACGGTGATTTGTTCCGATAAGACGGGCACCCTCACCCGTAATGAAATGACCGTGCGCCGGGTGGCGACCCGGATCGGTTCCTATAAGGTTATGGGCACCGGATATCGGCCGGAGGGCGGAATCAAAAGGGAGGACGACGGAGATGTCACGCTGGATCAAAGCGGTGACCTGCGGGCACTGGTCGAAGTCATGGCGGTGTGCAACGACTCCCGTATCGGCGAGAAGGACGGCCAATGGATGGTGCATGGCGAACCGACCGAGGGCGCGCTTTGCACCCTTGCCCGCAAACTGGGATTTGATAGCGAGGATTACGAGCGGATCGGTGAGGTCCCCTTCGAGTCTGAAAACAAGTTCATGGCCACACTGAACCGTCTCCCGGAAGGCGGGGGCGTACGCACGCTGCTCAAGGGGGCTCCAGATCGACTGCTCGAGCGCTGTTCCGGGCAAATGGGAAAAGACGGTTCGGTCGAGGATCTGGATCGGGATTACTGGGAAAAAGAGATCGATCGCCTCAGTGGGCAAGGCCTGCGACTACTGGCCGCTGCAGCCCGCGAGGAGGAGGATGGCAAAGATTCCCTCAGTGTCGATGACCTGGAGGAAGGAATGATCTTCCTGGGGTTGACCGGCATTATGGACCCGCCGCGCCCGGAGGCAATCGAGGCGATCAAGATTTGTCGGGAGGCCGGTATCAGGGTGAAGATGATTACCGGCGATCACGCAGGCACCGCCGGAGCGATCGGACGGGAAATGGGCATATCCGAGGAGGAGGGCAACGATGTGGTAACTGGCGGAGAGTTGGACGCGGCTTCCGACGAGGAATTCGCCCGCCTCGCTCGCGAGTGCAATATCTTCGCCAGGACCAGCCCGGAGAACAAGCTGCGCCTGGTCGAGGCGCTGCAGGCTGGTGGCGAAGTTGTCGCCATGACAGGAGATGGGGTCAATGATGCTCCGGCACTGAAACGCTCAGATGTCGGTGTGGCCATGGGGATCAAGGGCACGGAGGCAACGAAAGAGGCCGCTGAAATCGTGCTTGCCGACGATAACTTCCAATCCATCGAGCGCGCTGTGCAAGAGGGGCGAACCATTTACGACAATCTTCGCAAGGCCATTCTTTTCATCCTCCCGACCAACGGGGCAGAGGCACTGGTCATTCTCACTTCGATCCTGCTCGGCCTCGTTCTCCCGCTGACTCCGGTGCAGATTCTCTGGGTCAATATGGTCACTGCCGTCACCCTGGCCCTGGCCCTGGCCTTCGAGCCGCCCGAACCCAACGTCATGCGGCGTCCGCCACGCGATCCCGACGCTCCCATCATTGGAGCCGCCTTCCTTTGGCGTATCTCCTTCGTCTCGGTTCTCATTGGCGGAGCTACGCTGGCCGTTTTCTTCATCGAAAGGCGTCTCGGCATGTCCCTGGAGTTATCCCGTACCCTGGCAGTGAACACCTTGGTTTGTGGTCAGGCGTTTTACCTGTTTAACAGCCGCTTTATGCGGGAGTCGAGTTTGGCCAAAGGAAGGCTATTCTCCAACCGTGTCGCCTGGATGTCCGTCGGCGTATTGGCCGGGTTTCAGTTGCTTTTTGTCTACGCTCCGTTCATGCAGACCCTTTTCTCCTCGACTAGTCTGGAACTGCGTCACTGGCTCATCCCTCTCGGGATCGGCTTTGGCGTCTTCCTCACGGTCGAGGCCGAGAAGGCGATTGTCCGGCGGTACTTTCTCCCTGAGAGATGACCGGGCGTTCGTCGCCCGCAGAATCCGCACGAATCCCCGCGATAATCTTCTCGAGGTAGGTCAATGGAAGACTGTAGTGCCCCTCGCCGGGAACTTCAAAAAAACGGGATCCCGGGACGGCGGCGGCGGTTTCGCGGGCTGCCCGAATGGGAATGTTCCGGTCTGATGTGCCGTGATGAAAAACGACGGGCACCTTGACCGTATCAAGATCAATCCCCCAATCTTCAATATAGCGCGTGGCGTCGTGCAAAACCCCCCGGGGTTGTTCGAACGCCGCAGCCACGCTACGGGCGAGGAGAATGCGGTTGCGCTTTGGCTGTACAGCAAGTTGATCGGCTCGCGGCAGGAAGGGGAGGAAGGCAAGAAAAGTGAGCCGACTCGGCACGATGCGCATATAAAGTCGTGCCAGTCGTAGTCCGGTCAACAGGATAAAGGGCGTGTGCTTCTTGATCAGGTAAAGTCCCCGATAAATGGGGTAAGTGGTTTCGGGGTCCAGTATGAAGCGGGGGAGTGCCGCCCCACAGCAAACCGTGACCGAGCGGATGCGGGAGGGAAGAGCCGCAGCCGTGGCCAGCGCGTACGGGCATCCGCCCGAAACCGCGAGGAGATGAAACGATTTCCAGCCCGCAAAATCGGCCACAGCCCCGGCGATTGATGCCCAGTCCCGCACCGCGCGTCCGGGAATGTGGGTCGAACCGCCAATTCCCGGCCGATCGGGAGACAGTATCCGAAATCCATGGCGGAGGGCTGCCGCATCGGCAAGGGCCGCCTGAATCCCGGACCCAGGCCAACCGTGGCAATATAACAATGGACATCCATCAGGATCGCCAAATGAAAAAAGGCGAATCGACCCCCCGGGCAGATCGAGTTGGACGGGTTCACCGCTGGGAAGTTCTTTCGACACCGATTCAAACCATGGTCTGGTTAACCCGGGAGTTCAAGACTTGTTCAGCTAAGATTCCGATGGCTTTGCGCCTTGCCCGCGAAGGTTCGCTGAGACTATTGCTGACTCACGTTTTCGGCGAAAGTGAGGGAAATGGAGAGTATGGATTCGAACACGCCCATAAGGCTTTCGCCGGCAACGAGTCCGGCGGCGATGACGATTAGGTATTTTCGCTTCCAGTCGGGGGCAATCGCGGCGGCGATCACTCCGATCAGAGCACCGAGAAAGAGGGAGATGCTAATGGAGGCGGGGATGATAAACGCCAAGCCAATGCTGGGGGCACTGGGCACCCAGGGTTTGCGCTCGTGCGGGACTTTCTTTTCCAGAATGGCGAGGGCGATACCGATGACTCCCGCCACGGCCATCGCGGCCACGCTTCCGGTCGGAATGGTGTTGAAACCCTCGGCGAGAACTTCGGCCACCGCCTTCCAGGTCGCAACTGCGGGTGCCGGCCACTCGTCGGTGAGGAGCATGGCCTTCGGATCGGGGATCAGGATCAGGTAGGCCGCTGTGCCGGCCAGTGCCCCGGAGAGAATTCCAAAAACCTGGGCGATCGCCTGCAAGCGCAAACGGGCGCCGACTAGCATCCCTGTTTTCAGGTCGTGGAGGAGGTCGGAACATTGGCCGGCCGCCCCTCCCGTAACGTTGGCCGCCATCAGGTTTACCGTTGTGTTGGCCGGAGCCAGAGCACCAAAGGTCAGTTGGGTGATTTTTCCCAGTGCTCCGATCGGCGGGATTCCCGTTTCGCCCGACACGCGGGCGGCGACGATGGCGAGGATGAAGGTTAGGAGCACAGCGAGAACCCCCATCCAGACGGGGATTTCGAAGATGGTGTTTTGGGCGATGGTGGAGGCAACGATTGCGAGGGCTAGGCCCGACCAAAACCAGGACCAGGGGATATGGAGCCGTCCGCCCGGTTGTTCCTCGGGATCCAGGTTTCGGGCTTTCCGGCCCTGGCGGGAGGCTTTTCCCTGCTCCCACCATCCGCCGAGGATGCCGCGCAGGGAGAACGCAAACGCAGTGAGGGAAGAGAGCAGCATGAGGCTTACGCCAGGCCAGAGCAACCACTCGAGTCCCTCGCTGTACCAAGATTCGGTGGGATCCGCAATGCCGGGTTCGATCCAGCCACGGTTAAACGCCCAGGGGCCGAGGAACAACCAGGCCACTACCGCTCCGCCGAGCAGCGAGGCACCAACCCGCATCCCGACGATCGCGCCGAAGCCGATCATCAACAAGGATGGGTCGAGCTGAAATCCCAAATTTCGCAGCGAGAAGGAAGAGACCCCGCCTGCGGCAACGTTGGCGGAGACCCCGATTCCCCATGAGGGCGGAAAACTCAGGGCGGGAATCTTGATCACGAACGAGCTGAATCCCTTCACAGCGGCCGAGAATGTGGCGGCCCCCCCGAGAAGAAAGATCCGGTAGACGGCGTCCCGACCCTCCGCGTACATCTCGCGGATGGTTTCGGCAGTCGCGACTCCGTTGGGAAAGGGCAGTTTTTCCTCGATCAGCATTTGCCGGCGGAGACCGAGGGCGATGATGATTCCGGTAAAGCTCACCGTAAAGACCCAGATGGCCAGAATCCAGTAGGTAAACTCTTTGCCGGTGAGGATGGTCAGGGCCGGAATCGGGGCCACCAAGCCAGCGGAGATGATCGAGGCCGCCGAGGAAGCAGTGGTCTGATTGATGTTGTTCTCGAGCAAACCCCACCGGCGGCCCACGCCGAGCCAGTGCAAGCCGTTCCAAACGGCATAGCTGATCAGGGCGGCGGCGATCGACATGTTGAAGGACCACCCGATCTTGAGTCCGCTGTAAATGTTGCAGGGAGTCAAAAGCGCACCGATGAGGAATCCCGTGATGATGGCGCGGAATGTAAGTTGAGGAGGTGCTGGCTCAAAAGACACTTCATCAGCCTTTGAGCCGAAGCTGATTGGGGCAAGGGAGTTTTTCGGATGATCAATCGGGTGTCAGCGGCGGTTGGAAAGTGGGTGAAATCCGCAGTTTGAAAGTGGATATTCTTCTGAATTTTCTTCGATGAGGTTCTGGACACCCATAATATTTTCCTGTGATCCGAGCTGAAATTCCGGTCTATTCATCCTAGTATATTGTAACAAAATCAATTTCGTATCAAAGCGATAGGGGTAGGGATGGCGGGATTAA
>CAZWFJ010000152.1:0-10809 GCA_964633135.1 uncultured Puniceicoccaceae bacterium
GGAAGATTCTGGGATCGGAGGGGTTTGTTCAGCGGGTTATGGAGGAGATTGAAATTTTTCGGGAAGTGGCGACACGAAGACGATGTCCAGTGGATGTGTGCGGGGTGTACGGGTTTTACTCGGGGACACCGGTCCGTCGGCCGAAGGCTTGCTTGCGGATTGGAAAGAGATAACCGTAATAAGGCGGAGATCAGGAATTTTCCAGAAGCGGTCGTTCGGGAGCGAAGGCAGGGAACTTCAGGGTTACCACTGTTCCTTGTCCGGGGCGGCTATCGATAGCGATGCTCCCGTGGTGGTCGCGCATGATTCGTTGAACGACCATCATACCCAGTCCGTTTCCGGTATTCTTCGTGGTAAAGTAGGGCTGAAACACCTTGGGTAGATCCTCGGGGATAATGCCCTCGCCAGTGTCTGCGAAAAGGAGAGTCACATTGTGGGGAGCCTTGCGCCAACGGATGCGGATTGAGCCTCCGCCGGGCATGGCTTCGACCGCGTTTTTCAAGACATTGAGGTACACCTGCTTCAGCTGGTCAGGATCGGCGAAGATTGGAGGGGGGAGGTTGTCGAGATCAATTGTAATTTCGACATTGCGCTCGGAGAAGAGTGTCTCCTCGACCTCCAGCACCTCATTGAGAACGGCGATTGGGTCGACTTTGCGGAGGTCGGGTGGCTGGGGACGGACGGCGGCCAGGAAATGGGTGATAATTCCATCGAGGCGCTCCACCTCGCGTGTGCAGATATCGAGTGACTTGGCGGTGCGGGCGGTCTTGTCGGAGTCTCCGAGTTTTTCGAGCTGTCGCCGAATCAACTGAAGGTGAATGGTCAGCGAGTTGAGCGGATTGCCCAGTTCATGGGCGACGCCGGCTGCGAGCATCATGATGGAGGCGATTCGCTCGTTTTCGAGTAGTTCCTCGGTTGAATGTTTGATCTCCGTAAGGTCGGAGAAAATGACGACCGTGCCGTCGCCAAGGTCGTGTTCGGTAGCTTCCTCCATTGGTACGATATAGACCTGGAGTACGCGGGTTTCTGGATAATGGATCTCGATCTCGCAGGAAGCCGATCGATTTTTCTGGCCGCTTCCGTCGGGGTCGATGTGAAGGGCCTGGGACAGTTCGGGAATCCTGCGCCAGATATTGGAGTGGCCGATCTCGCTTCGACGAAGCCCGAAGAAGGCGAGTGCGGACGCATTGGAGTACTGGATCACGCTCTCGCCGTCGAGGACGAGGATGCCGTCGCGAATGATGTCGAAAACGCTCTCAAGGAGGTGTCGGTCGCGAACGAGCCGATTGACGAGAATGGTCAGGTTTTTCTCGTCGAGGTTCTCGAGGCGTCCGAGGATGCGTTCGAGTCCTTTGCTGCGATTGCGTGCCATGCGTGCGGAAATTTCTTTGCTGGGGACTCAGGCTGGTTTAGCCGTGTGGTACTCTGCGAGTTTTTCCCCGATCAGGGCGACGAGTTTGTGACCCAGTGCCTCCTTGGTGGCGGCTGGCCATTCCTCGTGAAAGCCGTGGGGACCGATCAGGGTAAGAACATTTTGGTCCAGGGCGAAACCGGAGGAGTCCCCGATCAGATTGGCAGCGATCAGGTCGAGGTTTTTCTCCTTCAACTTGCGGGCGGCGTATTCATCAAGGTTTTGCGTTTCAGCGGCGAAGCCGACCAGAAACTGATTCTCTTTCCGCTGGGAAACGGTTTTGAGGATATCGACGACAGGCTCCATCTCTATCGTGAGTTGAGCATTCCCCTTTTTTTCCTTGTGTGGAAGCGGGGTCTTGGGGCGGAAATCGACAATTGCGGCGGTCATGATGAGAACGTCGCAGGCGTCGAAGAGGGCATCGACTTGATGGAACATCTCCTCCCCGGTGACCACAGGATAAAGGATGCACTCTTCGGGTTCGCGAAGGTGGGTCGGCCCACTGATCAGGTCGACTGTCCATCCGGCCTTCACGGCGGCCTCGGCGATGGCGTACCCCATCTTTCCGGTGGAAGGGTTGCTGATAAAACGAACGGGATCAATTGGTTCGCGGGTGGGTCCGGCGGTGATCACGCAGCGAAGAGGTTGGGAAATACTCACGGAGTTCAGAATATTGGGACAGGGAAGTTTGCCTTTTGGAAAAGAAAAGGGGGAATTTACCTTTACGGCGATCCTCTGTCACGATTTTTTCCGAGGGGTGACTCAGACACATGCCAAAAAAGAGAATCCCTGGTTCAATCTTGGATTCAATCTAATCATACCCTCGCTTCTTCTGATGAAGGGTGATGACTGGTTCGGTGATCGATTGGCCGACTTGCCGATTCGCGCCTCGACCATCCTCTTTGTTGTCGCGCTGGCCTTTCCGCTGGGCTATGGGGTGTATGACTTTGTTCGAAGACGGACGTGGAATTTTCTCTCCATTCTGGGGATCATCGGAGTTCTTTTGACCGGGGGGATTGGTCTCTTGAAGCTTCCCCCGCAATGGGTCGCGATCAAGGAAGCCATGATTCCCGGAATACTGGGGCTGGTGACGCTGGTCTCGGCATTCACGTCTCGCCCGTTGGTTCGGCTTTTTCTTTACCGACCGGAAATTTTCCGGGTGGATACGATTCAGGAGCGTCTGGACGCCCGGGGATCGGCGGCTGGCTTCGAGCGGTTAATGAGGAAGACGACCTATCTCCTGGCGGCTTCCTTCCTCCTGAGTTCCGTGCTTAATTTTTTCCTCGCGAAATGGATTGTGGTCAGTGACGCCGGGACCGATGCATTCAACCGGGAACTCGGGCGGATGATGGCGTGGAGTTATCCGGTAATCGTGGTGCCGAGTCTTTTGGTGACGGGGGTGGCTCTCTGGATTTGTTTTCGTGGTCTAAAGGAGCTGACAGGTTTGACATTGGAGGAGATGATCGAAGATCCGAAGTCCCGTGAGGACGATGCCTCCCGGTAGGGGGTAGATTCATGCGAACTGTTCAGGAAAGAGAGCTATGGCGGATCTCTGCGGATACGGGCGGCACGTTTACGGACGTTGTGGGCTGGAGTCCCTTGGGAGAGCGATTTGAGGCAAAGGTTTTGTCCAATGGGCATTTGCGGCTTGGGAGGCTGGGGTTCATCGAGCCGGGAATCGTTCGCGTCGAGGCGCGGGGACTGCCGGATGGTTTTCTGGATGGGTTTGATCTGGGAGGGGGTCGCCGGGTGGTCTCTCTGGCTGGGGAGCTGCTGTCTTTCGAGGGTGAACCTTTTGAGGAGGAGCGGTACCTGGAGGTTGCCACGGGAATGTCAGCGCCTATTCTGGGCGCCCACCAGATTACTGGTACGGCGTTAACCGCATCCCTGCCTCCGCTGGTTCTGCGTGTGGCGACGACGCGGGGAACGAATGCCCTGCTGGAGGGTACGGGGGCTGGGGTGGCACTGTTTGTCAGCGAAGGCTGGGAGGATCTGTTGCGCATAGGAGACCAGACGCGCTCCGATTTATTCGCTCGCCCGATCACTGGACGCCGGGTTCTGTTCTCCTCGGTTCACACGGTGCGGATGCGGTTTGACCGCGATGGTGTGGTCGAGGGCGAGGCACCTGGGGTGTTGACAGGTCCTGCGACGGGTGAGGTTGCGGTGGTATCGCTTTGCAACGGTTACCGGAATGCGGAGGCGGAGGGCCGGTGGGCGGAATCCTTGCGTCAGGGCGGATGGGGGCGGTCGATAGCTGCCTCTGCGATCAGCGCTCTGCCCGGGTATCTGCGGCGGACCGAGACGGCGGTGGTCGAGGCCTACCTAGCCCCGATTCTGGACGACTATCTGGATGGAATCACTGGATCGGAAGGGGTCGAAGGGGTGGAGGTAATGACCAGCGGGGGAGGCATCGTCCCGCGAGAGCAATTTCGGGCGGTGGATTCGCTCCTGAGTGGACCGGCGGGGGGGATAGTCGGGGCGGTAGCGGCTGCCGAGCGTGCGGGTGTGGGTCCGTTTCTGGCCTTCGACATGGGCGGGACCAGCACCGATGTCTCTCGTTTCGACGGGGATCTCGCCTATCGTTCGGAACTGACGGTTGGCGATGCGCGAATTTATTCCGAAGGACTGCGGATCGACAGTGTGGCGGCGGGCGGGGGATCAATTTGCGAATTTGACGGATTTGGATTTACGGTCGGCCCCGAAAGTGCGGGAGCTGACCCCGGGCCGGCTTGCTACGGGCGGGGTGGTCCGCTGACTTTGACCGATGTGCATCTGTTGCTGGGACGGATTGATCCAGAGCGGTTTCAGTTTGTTCTGGACGGGGATGCGGCGCGCGAAGCCTTTGAGGGATTGTTGTCGAAGGCGGGGAAGGAGAGCGCGGGACAGCGGGAGCGGGAGCAGATTCTCGAGGGTTTTCGATCCATCGCGGACGAACGGATGGCCAGTGCCTTGCAGGGCATCTCGCTTCGGGATGGCCTGGACCCGCAGGCGTTTGCACTCCTCTCGTTTGGTGGGGGTGGGGGGCTTCACGCCTGTTCTTTGGCCGATCAACTGGGGATGAATCGGATTCTGCAGCCGGGCAGTGCGGGTATTCTCAGTGCCGAAGGCTTGTCATCTGCCCGCGAAGAGCGCATTGAGCGGAGGCCCGTTCTGTCTCCACTCGGCGAGTTTGCGAAAGAGTCCCGGCGATGGTTTGCGGAGCTGGATGCGGTCGTGCTGGGCAAGCTCGCAGGCGTTTCAGTGGATTCGCTCGAGTGGAAGCGGGAGGCCTTCGTTCGACTGGTGGGGCAGGAGTCGGCTCTGGCCTGCAGATGGGAAGAGGGTAGTGACCTGGAGCAGGATTTTCATCGTCAGTTTGAGGAGATTTTTGGATTCCGGCAGGAGGGACCGGACCTTGAGGTTGCCTCGATCCGGGTGCGAGTGAGGGTGCGGGATGATGTGGCGGAGGTGGAGGAATTCTCCGAGGGTGCGGAATGGGAATTTGAGGAAGGATCTTTTCTGGATGGGGATTCGCTCACTGCGGGAGCTTATGGGGTCGGACCCTGTGTCATATCGCAACGGTTCGGGACGCTGGTCGTCGAATCCGGCTGGGCTTTTCGGGTGGGAACCATGGGTTCGATCCAGCTCGATCGTTTGGAGATTTCGGGGAGCACGGGAGTGTCGGGGGCGGATACCGAGGAGGTCGCGTACGAGCTTTTCCGCAACCGGTTTGGCTCGATTGTGGATTCGATGGGGGAGGTGCTTCGCCGGACGGCACTAAGCGTCAATATTCGGGAGCGGCTTGATTTCTCCTGTGCCCTGCTCGACAAGGATGGTTTTCTCGCGGTCAATGCTCCGCACATTCCGGTGCATCTGGGGGCGATGGGGCACTGTGTCCGATCGGTCTCGCAGGTTCTGGAATGGAGACCTGGGGACATCGCCATCACCAATCATCCGGGGTTTGGCGGATCTCACCTGCCGGACGTCACTGTCCTCGCGCCCGTCTTCGCCGGGGGTGAGCATCCGGTGGTCTTTCTGGCGGTCCGCGCTCACCATGCCGAGATTGGAGGTATTCGGCCCGGATCAATGTCAGCCGAGGCGACCTGCCTGGCCGAGGAGGGGGTGGTTTTAGCTCCGTTCCATTTGATTCGGGAAGGGGAGGAAAACTTTGAGCGGTTGGAGAAGATTCTCAGTGGTGGCACGGGGCAGTGTCACCCATCTCGTGCTACAAGTATTAATCTGGCGGATACATTAAGCCAGGTAGCAGCGATTCGGGAAGGGGTTCGCAGGGTGACTCGGCTGGTGCAAGATGAGGGGGTTGAGAAGGTTGACCATTATCTCGGGAGGATTCTTCGGCAATCCGCGGCGTGGATGCGCGCGGCGTTGGCGGGATTGCCGGATTCTCTGTGGGGTTCCGAGACAGAGGTTTTCCTTGACGGAGGGGAGCGAATCCGGGTCGCGGCACACCGGGGCGGGGATGGGGGGATCCAATTTGATTGCGCGGGGACCGATGCTGGTGCGGGTTCCTTCCAGTGCCCGATCGGGGTTTCCCTGAGTGCGATTCTTTATGTCTGCCGGTTACTGGTCGATCGAGATGTGCCCCTGAACGAGGGACTCCTTCGGGACGTGGATACGCGCATTCCTGACGGCTGTCTTCTTTCGGCCCGATTTGCGGGGAAAAACCCGGAGCAGCAGCCGCCAGTAGTGGCCGGAAATGTGGAGGTCAGCCAGCGCTTTGTCGAAGCACTGATCCGGCTCTTGGGAATCGAAGCCGATAGCCAGGGTACGATGAACAATGTCATTTTCGGCAATGCTGCTTTTTCCCACTATGAAACCCTGGCGGGCGGAAGCGGGGCCTCCGGGCGAGGCCCGGGGTGTTCAGCGGTTCAGGTTCACATGACCAATACCGCCATCACCGATCCAGAGGTGCTTGAGCATCGGTTCCCGGTGCGGGTGGAGAAATTCGCGATCCGCCGGGGTTCCGGTGGTGTCGGGAAAAATCAGGGGGGCGACGGGGTTATCCGCGAGTATCGGTTTGAGGACGAAGTGGAGATCTCCCTCTTGACCCAGCACCGTACCGAAGGCCCGATGGGGGCCGACGGGGGAGGTCCGGGGCAGCCCGGGTGCCAGATGCTGATCTCGCCCGAGGGGGACGTTGAGACCTTGCCGTATGCCTGCACGCGAGTCGTTGCGGCGGGAAGTCGCCTTCGGATTGAAACTCCCGGGGGAGGCGGTTGGGGTAGGGCGGCCCGCTAAACGGGCTGCACGTGGCTGTGTGGATCAGTTGAAATCCAAATCCTCGGGTGGTTGCGGCAGGTTGATATCGATTTCACCGCCGAAGCTGGCACCCCAATCCGGGCCTTCGCCGGGTTCCCATTCGGCATCTTCGGTCATTTGCGTCCATAGTTCGGTCCTGGACTCCTGGTCGAGGACTTCGGTTGCGATCGGTTTGGGAATCCAGGCACGGGCCTCGAGTTCGGCTTCGAGCTGCCCGGCACTCCAACCGGCGTAGCCGAGGTAGGCACGAATCGTGACTGGCTCGCCACTTTCGATCAGGCTCAGGGCGTGTTCGCTGGTGATCCCAAAAAACATCTTGTGTGAATTCTCATTTGCATCCCACTTCCATGCGGTGAGGATCAACTGGCTGTGGTCCACTGGACCTCCCTCGAAGATGCGGATGTTCGCCAACTTGTCGAAGGCCTGCTCAGGATACTTCTCGCCGAGGGTCTGCCCTGTCGGCCGATTCAGGATGACCCCGAGTGCTCCCCCCTCATCGGAGTGCATGGGGAGGAGGATGACCGTCTTTTCAAAGTTCGGATCCTGTAGCGAGGGGTGTGCGACCAGGAGCGAGCCGGAGAGACCGGAGAGAGTTTGGAATCTAGGTGAGCTTTCCATCGGTTGATAGGCTGGACAGTAGGATACCGGACTCTTCGAGAATTTCCACTACCAGAGGATCATTCCGGTAATCATGGTAGTATTTAATGGCGCGAATCCCCGACGCGGCAAGAATTTTCGCGCACTGGATGCAGGGGAAATGGGTAATGTAGGCTACGGCACCCTGCACGGAAATGCCCCGGCGTGCGGCATCGGCGATGGCGTTTTGTTCGGCATGGACTGTTCCTTGCTCATGGCCTTCCCGAATTCGCGAGAGGTGGGGAGAACCGGGCAGGAATCCGTTATAGCCGGCGGCGATGATTCGGTTGGGATGCTCGCCCGCCGAGACCAGAACCGCTCCCACGTGGAGCCGTCCGCAAGCCGATCGGCTGGCGATCAGAAAGGCCGTGGCCATGAAGTACTCATCCCAGGAAGGGCGTTCGCCGTAGTCTTCTAGGAGCTGCGAGACTTCGGAGAGAAAGGGGGAGGAAGGGCGGTTTGGCGGGGATGTTTCCATAGGCAGCGGTCAACAGTGGATGCGTGTCAAGGGGGCTGGATCGATGATTCGGCTGTCAAGAACGCTCGCGTAAAGTTCTTCCTCGAACCAGGCGCGGGCTTCCGGGTCCCCGTGGTTCAGGATCACCGTCTCCGGATTCATCGAAATCGCATAGTCCAGCAGTTCCTCCCGGTCCGCATGGCCGCTGATGTCGAATCGATCAATACGGGCCTTGCAGGTCGTTTGATAGTCCAGTGCCTCGAAGAGGATCGCATCGTCGGGTTTGGCATTCAGGATTTGGTAGCCGGGGGCGTCAGGGTCGCAGTAGCCCACAAAGAAAACCGAGTTCGCTGGCGTGCCGATCATCGCGGCGGCCAGGCGGTAGGAGGGAGTGTTGGCGACGACCATCCCGCTGCTGGCCACGTAGATGGCCGGACCAGGGGGATTTTTCCCAGGGACAATATCGCGAGGCATGCGGCGAACGTTCAGGTCTTTGAGAATCCGCTTCCGGAAGCGCAGGGGACTGTTCTTGCGGGAAAGATAGTCGAAATAGTCGGCCAGATCCATCCCCAGCCCGGACGTGTGGATCGGGCATTCGGGCAGGAGCCGCTGCTGAAGTGCCTCGTGCAGGATGCTGAGAATCTCCTGCATACGGCCCAGGGCGAAAACCGGAAGCAGTACGGAACCACCCTGCCGCAGCGTATCCCCGATTGCCGCGACCAGCCGCACAGTCTCCTCGGCCCTGCTTTGGCCGGGTTCGCGGGTCGTGCCTCCGCGGGTGGTCTCGAGAACGAGGGTGTTCACCGGCCCAGGATTCGCGCGGGTGGCACCGGGAAGAATATGCTGGTCGGTGAAAAGGATGTCGCCCGAGAGGAGGATGGATTCCTTGCGATGGCGCAGGAGGACGCTCACTGCGCCGGGGACATGACCGGCGTGGATAAATTCCACTTCCAGAATTTCCCCGTTTGCATGAAGCTGGCTGGTGTGCCCGACCGGAATCGCGGTGAACCGACCCTCCAGTGCCTTCACCTCCCCGTCGGTGAAAAGAGGGTATTCCCGGATGTCGTTTTCCTCGCGCTGGCGGCTCATCACGCGGACGGAATTTCGCATCATTCGCGGGGCGAGCACCGCCGACTCCCGCGACATCCATATCTCGGCACCCGGATGCTCCCGGGCGACCACGGGCAGTGTGCCCAGGTGGTCGAGGTGGCAGTGGGTGAGGATGATAAGGTCGAGTGCCACATCGTCGAGGAGGTCGAATCGCGGGAGTGCTTGCAGCCCTTTTTCTTTAGGGTGCATCCCCGCATCGACCAAGACCCGGAAGGGGCCAATCTCAACGAAAAGGCTGTTTGCGCCGATTCCTCCGGCGCCGTTTAAATCGGTTAGGTGCATGGATATGGTGAATTATTCAGGCTGAGCGGATTCTCCCGCCAAATCTTTCATGTGAATCTTCGACCGCCGTCCTGACGTTAGAAGTGATTCTTGCCGTGCCCTGGGCAGATCCTCAATCGGGACCTCGCGAAAATGGCAGACCTCGCGGAAGAAGGAGAAACTTTGTGTGCTCAGGGCAAATAGTTTCTGGAATCCCAGGGCGGCGGCCTTTTTCTCGGCATACTGAACCATTTTCAGACCGACCCCCCTCCCTTGGTAGGCGGGCTGCACAAAAACGCTGGCGACCTCGGCAACATTCTCCTCCGGGTAGGGGATCAGTGCCGCGCATGCCACGAGGCTTCCATCGATCTCATAGAGAAAGAAGTCCGCCAGACCCTCCTGAAT
The DNA here is from genome assembly GCA_964633135.1 of uncultured Puniceicoccaceae bacterium. GTDB lineage: Bacteria > Verrucomicrobiota > Verrucomicrobiia > Opitutales > Puniceicoccaceae > Puniceicoccus. Next base: position 9,537 of record CAZWFJ010000152.1, read on the forward strand.
CGACTCCAGGGAGCGCTCACGCAGTGCGTCGCTTTCGGCGGCATTGCGAATCAGATTATGGAGCGAGTGCAGATCCGAGGGCTGTGCCGACCGAATCTGATCGTATTCATTGCTATGGATCATGGTTCCCAGGCCAACCTTGTCGAAAACCTCGGTGAGCAGGGCTCCGAAAATCCGCCCATCCAGAATGTGTGCGCGCGGGGTACCTGCGGAAAGGGCGTCGAGTGAGCATTTCACTTTGGAGAGCAGTTCGGGCGGGACAGACGAAGGGTTATCGCTGATTGTTTTCCGCAACTCTGTGGCGGGAACATTTAGAAGTGACTGGCCGTTTACCGAGAGAGCATTGTGCGAGGTGAGGAAGATCAGCTTCGAGGCTTTCAGTTCGGAGGCAATTGCCGCCGCAATCGAATCCGAGTTCACTCGTAGAACCAGCCCGCTGCGGCTTGCGGCAACCGGGCTGATCAACGGGGTGATACCCGCAGAAAGGAGACTCTCCAAGACGGAGGCGTCCACTTTCTCGACCTTGCCCGTGAGCAGGAGATCCTCGCCTCGGATGATGCCTCGCTCGGTAGCCCGAATCGCGTTCGGCATGGCGCAGCTAACGCCAAGCTCAGTAAAAAGAGCAAGAATTCGGTTGCTGACATGGCCGGAAGATTCGATGGCGAGTTGCAGCACATCCTCGCTGGTCGGACCGGACCCATAGGCATCCGTAATCGGTATTCCCCGGGCTTCGCCGAGTGTGCGAATTTGCTGGCCCACTCCATGCACCAGCACGACCCGTATGTTCAAGCTGCGAAAAACCGCGAGGTCCATGAGCAGATTTCGAAATCCCTCGTCTGCTACGACACTGCCGTCCACGGAGACGACAAAAGTCTGCCCCCTGAACATGGGCACATACTTCAAGATCCCCCGCAAGTCGGTCGGCTTGATGGGAGCTTCGGTCTCGGGCAGAGACAGGGGCCGTGTTTTGTTGCTCATACTCAGGGTTAAATCCTCCAATATACGCAGAAAGAGGACTCGAGTTCGAACCAAAAAATTGCGCGAATTATCGGCTGGACGATTGCCGCTCGCTTAGGGCCTGTCAGAGAATAACTGTAGCTTGTTAGCATAATCGTCGTATCCGCCGACGTGAGGAGACTCCGCGCGCGTCGCGAAACTTTTTCGGACTGGCCTGAGGGTCTCCTCACGTCGACCACTACGAGGAAGTTTCTTTTTCTCTCTTTCCCGTAGCAGGCGACGTGAGGAGACTCCGCGCCCGTGGCGAAACTTTTTC
>CAZWFJ010000153.1:0-10797 GCA_964633135.1 uncultured Puniceicoccaceae bacterium
CCTCATCCGAGACCTCCTTCGCCTTCTCCGGCACCTCCACCAAAAGGTGGAAATGATTATTCATCACCGCATAGGTGATCACCCGCACCCCGGAAAACTCGGCCACCTTCCAGATCATCTTCCGGAAAACCTCCTTCTCCACATCCCCAAACAAAACCTCCCCGTTCACCGTCCGGCTCATCAGGTGGAAGTAACTAATATTATCCAATCTTTTACGCCTTTGTTTTCCCATGATGTTAACCTTTTTAATTTTTGTCAAAGATATTTAATTTCTTTAGGACGGTTCTATAAAATGAGGATCGATAACTAAGGGCGAGGAAAAAAGCTCTTGGGAGGAATTTTTACACGGTTTTTAAGACTCTTCCAGCCACAGGATGTCGTAGGGAGATAGTGTGATTTTGTTTCGGGTGCTGTATTCCTGTCCGTCCAGGGCGTCTTTTAGGAAGTGACCCATGCCCATTGTTCTGAGTTCAGAGAGATCGGCGATTTGTTCTTTTTCGGAGAAGTTGGCCAGGATAGCGGCATAGCTGGCGTCGTGCCAGCGGACGAATCCTAGGACGTGGGGGTTGACGATGTAGAGCAGCCGCATTCGGTTGCCGCGAAAGGCTGGGATTCGTTTTCGGGTGGCGAAAAGATGTTGAAGGCTGAGGAAGACCTGTTTGGGGACCGACTTTTGTTTTTTGAGTTCGGAGGGGAGGTTCCAATTCATCCTCACCCGATGGACCCAGCGACTATCATCTCGTTTATCGGGATCATTTTCGAAGGTGTAATCATTGAGAAGACCCCATTCTTCTCCCAGGAAGATCATGGGGATGCCGGTTGCGGCACAAAGGACACCGTAGGCCATGTGCATTCGGCGCAGAGCCATTTCGAGGCGGTGAGGGTCATTTTCGGTGATTGCCTCCTCGAGTCCGGCGAGGGAAGACATCGTGCCGCAGATACGCATATCGCCGGTCTCGAGATTCTGCTGAAAGGGGACACCCCGGGCAAAGCTCCCGGGGAAGCGGGCGGTGTAGAATCGGTTCAGGAAGTCCCGGTGATGATCGGGATTGATTCCGACCTCCCAGCTGTCGCCGTTGTCGAACGACCAGCCGATATCGTCATGACAGCGGAGGTAGTTCAGCCACGTGGTGCCGGGGGGGAGCTGGAACCGGTGGTAGATGGAACGTTCGAGGAGCTTCGTTTCGCGAGTAGCCAAGGCCTCCCAGAGGAGAGCCATAAAGGTGGGATTGTAGGAGATCTGGCACTCTCCGGCGTCGATGTATTTTACGACTTCATCGGGGTGTACGATTGCTTCTGATTTGAACACGAGGCCTGGAGCGGCGATCCTGCACACGGCATTGAAAGCTTGGATAAGGAGGTGTGCCTCGGGAAGATTTTCGCAGCTAGTGCCGATTTGTTTCCAGACGAAGGCCACGGCGTCGAGGCGAAGGATTTCGACTCCGGTGTTGGCGAGGAAGAGCATCTCGGAGGCCATGGCCCGGAAGACTTCTGGGTTGTCGTAGTTGAGATCCCATTGAAAGCTGTTGAAGGTCGTCCAGACCCAGCGTTTCAGGGACTCATCCCAGGTAAAGTTCCCACGGCGGACAGAGGGAAAGATTTCGCGAAGGGTTTTCTCGTATTGGTCGGGGATGGTGCGGTCTGGGAAGGTTCGATAGTAGTCAATGAACTCTTGTTCGCCCTCCAATGCGCGGATTGCCCACACGTGATCATCGGCGGTGTGATTGAAGACGAAGTCTAAAACCAGTGATATGCCGACTTCGCGCAGGTCGTGAGCAAGGGCCTGCAAATCCTCGATCGTTCCGAGCTTGGGATCGACGGCTCGGTAGTCACTGATCGCGTATCCGCCATCACTATTTCCGGGGCGGGAGGTGAAGAGCGGCATCAGGTGGAGATAGGTGAGGCCGAGATCTCGCAGATATGGGATGGCCTCTCGGAGCCGGAGGAGATCCCCGCTGAATAAATCGACGTAAAGGGAGCCGCCGACCATTCGTTCGGACAGGTACCAGCCGGGATCGTTTTCACGTCGGTGGTCTAGTTCCTTCAGGTCACGGGGGCGGGCCAACCAGCTGTCGACGGCGGTGAGGGTTATATTCTCAAGGTAATAGAAGAAATCGTAGTGGTGTCCGTAGATTTGGTAGAGCAATCGGAAAAGAGTCAGCCAATGCTCGTTCAGTCGTGAATCGATGGTTTCCTGAAGGAGGGCACGATCCAGATCACTTTCGCCTTCCGCCTCGATCCGCCGCAAGATTTTGGGACGGATGCGGCGCAGCGAACGGGTCGCCTCGTACTGGAGGCGGCTTTCTTCCATAAAATTCACCGTCAGAATAACCTGGGGATGATTGTATTTTGGTGTTTTCGAGAGGCCGAACCGGTTCTGATCGCTGTATTACTCCGCTGGCTCCGGATCGATATTCCGATCATTTGGAATCCGTATATCGTTGAGGAAGTCATAGTATTCGACCCCCTCCATGATACCAGCGGCATGAAATTTTTCGGCGAAGTAGATACGTGGATACTTGCGCAGTTTTTCCAGCTCGTGGCTATAGTTGCCAACGACGACTCCGAGTGTGCTGCCAGCGAGCATCTCCTCGTCATTACCGGAATCCCCTGCGACGAGGATATGTTCAAGCGGGAAGCCCCATTTAAAGGCCATGTGGCGGATGCAAAGCCCGCTTCCGGCCCGGGCGGGGATTATATCGAGGAACATGCCGAGGGAGACAATCACTTTAACGCGAACGCCGTTCTCGCGGAGTATTCGCCGGATGGATGCCAAGCCGGGGGATTCCGAAAAATCGATCCCGTAACTAATCTTGAAGGTCGATTGCTCGTGCTCCTCTTGTGGGTAGAGGCCGGGGATCGAGTCAAGGGCGGCCCGGACTTTTTCGGGTTCCCACCGAAAATCGATATGCTTTCTCCAGCTGGCATCTGGCGTGAGGTTTTTGCCGTAGTACATCTCAGTGCCGACGGAGGTGATGAGGATTTCGGGCTGGGGCATGTGATATTCATCCATGATCCGCATCACTTCCTCGAAGCGCCTCCCGGTGGCGATCCCGAAGCCGACTCCCGCTTCTGTATTTTCCAGCAAGTCGAAGAACTGGCGCATCGCCTCGTCGTCTCCGGTCAGGGTGTTGTCGATGTCGGCGATGACGATTCGATCGACGCCGGTCAGCGGCCTGGTTTTTCTTCGTCCGGTTATGGCGGGGGAGCTTTTGAATACATCCAGCACCTCCTTCACATCGCGCAGATATCGTTCGGCGTGACGCTGCCAGGAGTAATGCTCATGGACATTTTTGTATCCGTCTTTCGACCACTGGCTCCAGGTCTCCGGCTCGGTGAGGGCGCGAAGGAGAGCTTTCTCAATCGCCTCGGAGTCGAAGGGATCGATGAGAATCCCGTTCTTGCAATTGGCTATGATATCGCTGGGACCCCCGTCGTTGGTGGCCACGATCGGAACGCCACTGGCTGCGGCTTCCAGGAGGGTGAGGCCAAAGGGTTCGGTCATGGCCGGGTTGATAAAGACACCTCGGCTGCGGGCGATCATACGGTAAATCTCCGGCACGTCATCGGCCCGATGGTGCTTGGGGTAGGCGACCTTCCCGTAAAGATCGTACACGTCAATCAGGGTAAGAATATTGAAGAGGACGGCCCGCTGTCCGCTGGGCATCTCGCGGATATCATCGCGGTTACCGAGGATGAGAACAAGATTAGCCTCACGCTGGAGCTGTGGCGATTCTCCATAGGTAAGCACCAGGCGTTCGATATTCTTGCGTTCGTCCGGGCGAGCCATTGCAACAATCATGGGCTTGGACGGATCGTCGAGAAATCGGTCAATCATCGGAGCGATTTCGGAATCATCCGTGTCTCCTTCGGGTGGGTGGAAGGATTCGAGATTCACACCCGGAGGAATGACTTCCATTCGTTCGGGGATATAGTTGTCGTATTTTTCGTATTGCTGACGAACCTCCTGATGGGTGCTGGTGACGATGAGCGAGCAGGTTTCGAGAGCGAACTCCTCGGCCTCGATTCGGCGACTAATCCGGTAGGTCGTTTCAATCTTTTTCAGAGAGACTCCGCTTTCCATCAACCGCTCCTTTTTCACTCGTCCGAGGGAGTGACCGGTAAAAACGAAAGGGATGCCGAGAAGCCGCGCGAGTTGCCCGCCCCCGTAGCCTGCGTCGGCGTAGTGCCCATGGATGATATCGGGGACAGTCCGATTGCGCTGGAAGTAATTCAGGCACTGGTCGACAAAAACCTCCATGTAAGGCCAGAGCTTTGCTTTGTAGAGATAGCGCCGCGGGCCGAACGGGATGCGGATGATGTAAGCGTTTTCTCCGATAACCTCTTCTGGCTGGGCGTAGTCATCGGAGACCCGGTCATCCATGATTTGACGCGTTATCAAATCGACCCGGGAAACATCGGGCCGCTCAGCGAGGGCGCGAGCGAGTTCGACGACATATTTGGTTTGCCCACCCGTGTCTTCATCTCTTCCGAGTTCGAGGTTCTCTCCGCGGATGAGGCCGTGGAGGCTAAGGAGAGCGATGCGGATTCCTTTTTTTTGGCTCATGGTGGTAAATTAATGGTTCCGACGGGAACCGAAAGTCAGTATCTTGGCTGGAATGAATCTTTTCAACCATCAATCCGAAGTAAAAGCCAGAGTGCTTGGAACTGATCTCGACGGAACCCTGATTCCTCTTCCCGATTCGGAGGACAACCGCCGCGATCTGCGAATACTGGCCAGGGCCATGACGAGTGGAAATCGCGAGCTGGTTTTCGCCACCGGTAGGCACGTTGAGTCCGTTCTGGAGACGATTGAGGGGTATGGGCTACCACAGCCCCAGTGGATGGTGTGCGATGTGGGTTCATCGATCTATCGCTGGGGCAGCGGGCGGTATGAATTGTTCGGCCCCTACCGGGATCATTTGCGCGAATTGGTTGGGGGAATGGATCGGCGGAGCATGATCGCAGCACTGGAAGCGGTCGACGGCTTGCAACTGCAGGACGCGGCATCCCAGGGGCCATTCAAGATCAGCTTTTTTGCCGAGGCGGCAAGGGTGGAGGAATTGGAGTCGCGAATCGCCCTAATCTGCGAGAATGGGGGATTTCCCTTTGGATGCATGGGCAGCGTGGATCCCTTCAGCGGGAAGGGTTTGCTGGATCTTTTGCCGAATCAGGTCTCCAAAGCTTACGCCTTGATCTGGTTGGCGACTCACGCGGATTTCCGACCCGAGGAACTCGTCTATGCCGGTGATTCGGGCAACGATTACGCAGCTCTGGTGGCTGGATTTCGGTCGATCGCTGTGGGCAATGCCTCCGATTCACTGGTGGCCAAAATCACCCGTGAAATGGAATCCCGTGGAGCACTGGACCGATTTTACCCAGCCAGAGCAAGTGGGACGAGCGGAGTTTTGGAGGGATGCCGTCATTTCGGACTGGTCGATTGACTGTCCGGTGATTATCCGGCCTTGCGAGCGGGCACCTGCAGAACTTCCGCGATTGCCTGGCGCAGGCGGAGAAGATTCTCGTTATCGATCGATTCATCCTCATCCTCGCGAATACTCTCAATGTAGAAAGTGTCGTTTGCGACCCCGTTCTCGGTGGCGATCCGGGCGAAGGTGATGTCAAACTGGTGTTCGGTGATGATCTTCGCCAGACTGTACAAGAGACCAAGGGTATCGTTGGCGTGAACCTCAATAATCGTGCGCTTCAAGGTGAGTTCGTGGTAGACATTGACAACCGGTTCGAACCGGACCGGCAACTGTGAGGGGGCTTTGCTGAAGTAGCTTGAGCTGTGTTTTTTGGTCTCTTTCTCGATTAGATCGAACAGATCCTGGTCGTCGACCAGGGCCGCGCGAACATACTTCTCAAAGGCCTGCCTGCTGCTGACATTATCTACGACGCCGCCGTTTGGCCCGACCACATAGAAGGTGTCGATGGCAATATGATCTGCCCGCGTGATTGCCTTAGTGCTGAGAATGTTCAGCCCACACACGCTCAGTGCTCCTGCCAGTTTGTAAAAAAGGCCGGCCCGGTCCCAGGTTACCACATTTACCACGGAGAGGCACTGTTCCTTGTTATCGTGCCAATCAATGATCGGGGCGAGGGCACCGACGGACTCGGCGTTTTGAATTCTGGTGAGGAGGTCGTGAACCATTCGGAGGTGCAGCTCGACCTCCCCGATGGAATTATGGGCAAAGTAGCGGTCGGGCAAGAGGTTGAAATGAGCGTCCAACTCATCCCTTGAAAGCTCCCGGGCAATCGGGCGGTCCAGCAAATCGTTCTCAATCATTTTCCGGTGCTCCTGTTCTTCTTCTTCCGGCCCATGGTCGTTCTGTAAAGCTGCGAGAGTCCGGTGGTAAAGCATATCGTGGAGGGACTGCTTGTAACTGTTCCAAAGGGTCTCTGCGGTCGCCCTCGCGTCACAGTACGTATGCGCGTAAAGGTAGGAAAGCCGCGACTGGTTTCCGGTAAGATCGGCGAAGGACTGGATCGTGACGGGGTCATCGAGGTCGAACTTCTGCGAGAATCGTGCCATTTCCAGGTGGTTTTCAATTATAAACAAAATTTGACTTTGTTGCTTCGCCGGGATGCCGATTTTCTTCAGGATGGGCCGGGCGAGGACGCCTCCTCGGTGATCATGTCCCTTGATTCCATCGGCCTTTCCGATGTCGTGGAGGAGAAGGATGAGATAGAGCAGCGTCGGGTGCTCGGTCTTGTGGAGGGCTTCGAGATAGGCGGAGAATGGTGCCTCCTTTTTCTGGAAAATCTCGTCAAGGTGGCGAAGAGTGTCGAGAGTGTGAATATCCGCAGTGTACCGGTGGTAAAATTCGTGTTGCACCAGGCAGGTGAGTCTTCCGAATTCGGGGATCAGGTGTCCCAGCACTCCCAGTTCGTGCATTTTCGACAAAGTGGAATAGACTCTGCCAGCCTCTTGGAGGATGGACCGGAAACAGTTTTGCAGTGGCAGGGGCCAGGGATTCTCGATGATGAGAAGATAATAATTCTCTTCAATCATGCTCTCCAGATCAATGTGGAGCGATGCCTGGTGCTGCTGGGCGATGCGAAACACCTTCAATATCCGGAGGGGATCTTCTTCGAAGACGCGGGAACTCTCCGGTGCCAGGATGCCGTCTTGCAAGTAGAATCCGTCAATGCGGAGCCTGGGGTGGTGGCGACGGGATTCAATCGCCTCGCGTAGCCGGAAACGGTCTGATCGGATTGGAAGGTTGCGCCGGAGGATGCGATCCTCAACATGTTGGGCGATGTGCAAAATGTTTTTCGCGTGGGCATAGTAGTCGCGCATAAAGGCTTCCACCCGCTCGAAAACGTCCTCCTGATGGTAACCGAGATTCCGGGCGATCACTGGCTGTTTGTCCAGATCCAGCACATCGGTCGCGCGGTTGGCCAGGAAGTGGAGATCAATGCGGACTCGCAGGAGGAAGCTGTAGGATTCCAGAAATGCGTACGCTTTTTCCTGCGTAAGAATCTCCTTCTTGACCAACGTCCCCAAATTCTCGGCATCGTATTTGATCCGGCTCATCCAGAGGGCGTTCTGAAAGTCCCGGAGTCCACCAACGCCATTCTTGATATCCGGCTCCTGCATGTAGATCGAATCGCCTGATTTCCGGCGTCGGGCACGCTGGGCATCAATCTGGCTTTCAATATAGTGCTCCGGGTTGCGCAAGTGGTAGAGCGGGCGAAACTTTTTGAGAAACTTGCGGTAAGGAGCAGAATTCCCGCAAACAAAGCGGCTTTCGAGGAGGGCATTCTTCGACTTTGACTCGGCGGTCGCTTCATCGAGGACCTGCTTCAGGTTTCGGCTGGAGTGCCCGACTTTAAAACCCAGATCCCATAGTGGATAGAGCATCTCCTGGGTAAACACCTCCTGGAACTCCTTGAGACGCGGAGTTTCGCGATTGCCTGGGTAGAGAAGAAGAATATCAATGTCGCTAAACGGGCAAAACTCACAGCGCCCGTATCCTCCCAATGCGACCAAAGCGATCTGGTTCGCGCAGTCGGGAAAGGATTCCTTCGTCCGCTTCCGGGCTGCGTCGAAAATTTCACACAGCAGCACATCAAGAATGATGGCCCCCGCCTCGGCCACTCGAAGGCCGGAATCCCCCTTCCGGTGATAACGTCTTAGCATTTCTTCCTCGAGGCGGTAAAATTCACGATAAGCGATGGTACGTTCCTGCCTTGAGGGAATCTCACCATCAAAATGGATACGAGAAGCAGCGTGCGCTCTGACGCGACGAAAAAGGGGATCCTCCAGAATTCTCATGCGGAACTTATTTTTGCTGCCATCCCGGACATTCGTCAACACGTGTTCCTGTTCTCCACTTTATGAGCGAGCCACCCGGCGAAATCAAAAAAAGGCGGCTCCCCGAAGGAAGCCGCCTGAAAAATGGACTTTGGACTAGCGATTGGCCTACAGCTTACCGCCGTAGATCGCATGCTCCCCGAGTTCCTCCTCGATGCGAAGGAGCTGGTTGTACTTCGCGACCCGGTCCGTTCGGCACAGAGAACCAGTCTTGATTTGGCCGGCGTTGGTCGCCACAGCGATGTCAGCGATGGTCGTGTCCTCGGTTTCGCCGGAACGATGGGAGATCACGGAGGTGTATTTCGCCTCGCGAGCCATCTCGATGGCGTCAAGCGTTTCCGTAAGCGATCCGATCTGGTTGACCTTGACCAGAATCGAGTTGGCCACGCCAAGATCAATCCCCTTCTTGAGGAACTTTGTGTTGGTGACGAAAAGATCGTCCCCCACCAACTGGGTCGTCGCACCGAGTTCATCGGTCAGAGTTTTCCATCCGCTCCAGTCATTCTCATCGCAGCCGTCCTCAATGGAAAGGATCGGGAAACGTTTCTGAAGATCCTGGTAGAAGGCGACCATCTCTTTGGCGGTCTTCTTCGATCCATCGCTTTTGGAGAAGACATATTTCTTCTTATTGGCATCGTAGAACTCCGAAGAGGCAACGTCGAGAGCGATAAAGATCTCCTTGCCCAGCTTGTAGCCAGCACCTTTCACGGCGGCAGCAATCGCCTCAAGAGCAGCCTCGTTGGAAGCGAGCTTCGGAGCGAAACCGCCCTCGTCGCCGATCCCGGTGCTGAGTCCTTGCGCCTTGAGGACTTTCTTTAGCTCGTGGAAAATTTCGCACCCCATGCGAAGAGCCTCGCGGAAGGTATCCGCACCCTTGGGCATAATCATGAACTCTTGAATATCAATGGGTGCATCGGAATGAGAGCCTCCGTTCATGATGTTCATCATGGGAACGGGGAGCACTTTGGCGTTGGCTCCACCGATATACTTGTAGAGCGGAAGCCCCAGTGTCTCGGCAGCTGCCTTGGCAACAGCCAGGGAAACACCCAGGATGGCGTTGGCTCCCAGCTTGCTCTTGGTCGCGGTGCCATCAAGCTCGATCATCGTTTTGTCGATGCCAACTTGGTCGCAGGCGTCGAGACCGAACAGTTCCGGCGCAATGATGTCATGGACGTTCTCTACCGCCTTGGTAACCCCCTTTCCGCCGTAGCGTTTCTTGGGACCGAAGCCCTTGGGAAAGTCCTTCGATGAAAGAGCTCCATCGCGAAGCTCCAGTGCTTCGTGTTCGCCCGTGCTCGCTCCTGAGGGAACGGCGGCACGCCCGATCACCCCGGACTCCAGTTCAACGTCGACTTCAACCGTCGGATTCCCGCGGGAATCAATGATTTCGCGTGCGCGAATGTCAGTAATGGTGGTCATAACCTCTCTGAATATTATAGTTTAAGAAACAGCAGCGTTTCGAATCGCAAAATCACAGGAACTCGAACGACGGTCAAGACCGAACGCGCATAACCTTCACACGAACATCGCCGAAGGAAAATCAGCGAATAGAATTTTCGTTTTCCGGGAGATTCCGTCTGGAACGCCTGAGAGAGATTCCACCCTCCTGCTCTATCCAAACAGTTTCTTCCGAATCCCGTTCGACACCGCGAGTCCTCTCCAGTTGCCCCCAATTCATCGTCCGGCTCATCAGGTGAAAGTAACTCAGGTAGTCCGGTAACTTTTTCCGTTTTTTAGCCATGACAATATTAACCTGAAATATCCGCCAGCCGTCAATCGAATAATAGGTCAGTTCTACAAATTTTATTCAATTTTCTATTTTTCGCCTCGATGCCCCCGCCCTATTCCATTCCCGGGGCCACCCTTCTCCAAGACACCCAACCCGGCAATCCAGTCTCCATGGTCGGCCAGATCGGCGGAATCCTGAGTTCGTTTGGCGACGAATGCGCCGATGGCGAAGGATTCATGATTGAGGGCAAGTCAATCCACTTTACTCTGCAGGAATGAGGATTGCAGCTTCCACGAGAATCAGTGAAGAAGCTTCGATGCTACGAAGAATGCCAAGCCGGAAGCGTTGAAGCCATGAGGCAGCTCCGTACTGCGCGGAAGCATTGTTTTCCTTCGGGGAACTCCGCTTTGTTGAGGTGCCCGCAGCAGCGAAGCATTTGCTTCGAAACCGTATGACGTTATCCAAACAGTTTCTTCCGAATCCCCTTCGCCACTGCGAGTCCCTTCCAGTCGGCCCCTTCCATCGGATGCGCCTTCGGTTCCCGCTTCCTGGGAGGGTCTTTACCCAACTGCTCCTTCACAAAGCTCTCGGATCCCAGGATCATCCCATCGACAAAGTACAACACCTTGCCCCGCAGCAAAACGGCCAAGGGAAGCTTCCCCTTCGCCTTCAGCACCCGCGAGGCCTCCTCCGGCGAGATCGACATCTTCCCGTCCTTCTCCTCCACGCCCACGCCAAACAAAGTCTG
>CAZWFJ010000154.1:0-10756 GCA_964633135.1 uncultured Puniceicoccaceae bacterium
GACGAATGTCAAAAACAGTGAAGGCACCGCCGGACCACTCAATCTCCAATCCTTCAACAACCGACGCGCAGTCGAGGAGAGTGCAAATTTGTGGGTTGGCGAGCTCATCAAAGCAAAAGACGCCAAAATTATCGATTGCACCGAATCCACATTCACCGTCCCACATGAACTTTTCAACGAAGACGGCAGAAGAATATATGCGGCTGGAATCGAATTTGTCGAAGCGATTTCAAGAAACCTCTACGGAGCTATCAAGACCTATTGGAGTGCGCTAAAGCACGAAAACCCACCTATTCCCGAAGGACAAAAACAATTCTGGCAACGCCTAGACCAACAACATGGTGTCTTGATCCAACTAGCCGGCGATCCCGAATCCCGCAGAGGCAAGCCCGCATTCGGATCGGAGGGTGCGGAAGATGCTTGGACAAAGCTCGTCCGAACGGCCGCACAGAACGCCTTCAATGCCGTCTGCCCTCGCACCACGCCCCGCCAGATCCAAGCCTACGCAAACGGTATCAAACCGCTGCTTCGGGCCCTTTTCCCGAAAAGCAAAGACACCCAACCAAAAGAAAAGACACCCGCTACCGCTTCTTGAATCCAAATTCCCAAACAATGGACGAACAACCCGAAAACACATTCCTTTCCCAATTGCGCAGAATTTGCGCAGATCCGGGCAGCCGGGCGGCACTACGCCGCTACTGGAGTCCGACAACGCGACATCAAGCCTACCCATTGCTCGGACAGCTCGGGGCACTGGAAGACAAGCGCAAAACCTACCTTGTCGCGCTCTATTCAGAGCACCCCGAGGATCAGAAAGGGCAAGGCGTCGGCAAGGCTGCCTTGCGACTGGGGGAGCGTAAAGACGGCGAGCATCCCTACGACCGCCACTTCCGTCGCTTGCTGGCCTGCGATGCGCTGGAAGATCTCGCCGTCCAGTTGCACCGGCTCGTCAAACGGCTTGGGCGCGAGGGGATAGGCCTGGATTACGAGGTGCTCTATAAGAATCTGAACTTTTGGAAGAACTACTCCGAAGATACCAAAGTCCGCTGGGCGGCCGAATTCTGGCAAGCCCCCGTCCAGCACATCGTGAAGGAGGGCGTTGAAGCATGATCCTAACGCAAGCAAAAATCCCCTACGAGATCGCGGCCCGCAGATCTAATGACGGCGGTTTCCGCGACAGCTATGCGTGGCACAAGCGCGTTTGGGAAGCCTTCCCCGGCCAGCCCGAAGCCGACCGTCACTTCTTGACCCGCCTCGACGACACCGGCAACGCCTTCCGTTTGCTCATTCTCTCAAAAGACCTTCCCACCCGGCCGGATTGGTGTCCCTCTGACCAGTGGGAATCGAAAACCGTCGAAGATGCCTTTTTTCAACACAAAATCTACCGCTTCTCCCTCCTCGCCAATCCGACGAAAAAATTGGTGATTCGCAACCCCGACGGCACTCGAAAAAAGAACGGCCAGCGCGTAGCCCTGAGCAATTGGGACGAACTCATTGGTTGGATCGAGCGCAAGGGCCAACAGCATGGCTTCGCACCGGATACGAGAACCTTGAAAACTGTTCCCCGCCCACGTCAGCAATTTCTAAAGAAGGGCAAAGGCGGGACTCACACGGCGACGGAGTTTACCGGGACTCTCACGGTGACCGATCCCGCAGAATTTCAAGAAGCCGCGAAAAACGGCGTCGGGTCGGCCAAGGCTTTCGGCTTCGGCATGCTCTGTCTCGTCCCGGTTACAACCGACTAATAAGCCGATCATACTCTTTGTGATGACCTATCCAAAACCAGTACAAAATGCCATCCTTTTCGCGCCCCAAAGCGCGATAACTCAACCCGATACGCACCGACCAGTAATTGCCAATCGGTTTAAAATGCAGCGAAAGGTGTCTCGGCGAACGGAGCCAGAGACGATAATTCTTTCGCGCCAGTTCTCGAACCGGACGGGGCAACCGCCCGAATTCAGCTCGAAAGCTTTTGGTCGTCGAGGAACGCATCAAGCGACTGAGTCTCGCCAGCTTCGATTTCTTTCTCCGCCTCGGCCCAGAGAGCATCCAAGCGACCCGAGGCGGCATCGGCCGCGATCTGAGCGTCCCACGCGGCCTCTCGCTTTTCCATCAGCCTGTCCGTCAGCTTCCAAAAGTCCTCACGAGGCAGGTCACCGATCGCTTTTTCAATCTCCTCCACAGTACTCATAACTTCGAAACCATAGCTCTCTACGAATCTTTTTCAAATCCATAAATCATCCATCCAAACATCCAATGAAACTCATCGAACTCCATATCCTCCAATCCTTCCCGGTCTCCTGCCTCAATCGCGACGATGTCGGCTCGCCGAAATCCGCAGTTTTCGGCGGAGTGCCCCGCGCCCGGATTTCGAGCCAATGCTTGAAGCGCGCGAGTCGGGTGCTGGCTCGACAGAACCATCATGGCTTTGAAGGGATCCGATCCCGCCACCTGCTCAAACCATTCAGCGACGCCTTGCAAGCCGCTGGGATGGATGAGAGTTCCGCCGAAGAAAAAGCCGACGCACTCTGCGTTTTATTCAGCAAAAAAGATAGCAAGCATCCTGAGCAGGTGACTACCGCCGTCTACCTTTCCCCTGCCGAGATTCAGCAAATCGCCAAGACGGTAGCGGAGGGTGAAGATCCGAAGAAGGCCATAAAAAATGCAACTCGGAACGACGCGGCGGACATCGCTCTCTTCGGTCGAATGATCGCCAACGATCCAAACCTGAATATCGAAGGGGCATCGATGTTTTCGCACGCTCTCTCAACCCATAAAGCGACGAATGAAGTCGATTTTTTCTCGGCGGTTGATGATCGAAAAGGCGATGCAGAAGATGCGGGTGCCGGTATGATCGGCAGCCTCGAATTCAACTCGGCCACCTACTATCGCTACATCGCCATCAATCTCGATTTACTGACCGCACCCAGCCATCTGGGTGGTCTCAGCGGGGAGGAGCGCAAAGACATCCTTCGTGCCTTCATCCGCTCCGCGCTCACCGCCGTGCCTAATGCCCGCAAAAACTCCATGAACGCGGGAACCCTGCCGCACGAAGTTCTGGGTATACGCAAAGAAAAGGGCCAACCGCTCCAACTCGTCAATGCCTTTGAAGCACCGATCAAGAGTGGCCATTCGGGTTATGCGGCCACTTCTTTGGAAACCATGAAAGCCCACCTCAACGACATCGAGAAGGTCTGGGGCGAACAGGGTGAAAAGCATTATCTGACCGAGACCGAGGGCGGACTCGACAACTTTATCAATGCGCTCCTCAAAGACTAGATGCTATGCCAACTCTAGCATTCTATATCGACGCACCCATGCAGTCCTGGGGTTCTTCCTCCAAATTCCAATATCGGGAAACCAATCCGTTTCCCACCAAAAGCGCTTTGGTCGGACTCATCGCCGGGGCGATGGGGATCGACAAACATGCTGCAGATGAGGCCGAACGGCTACAACCCCTTTCTGGATTAATACTCACGGTGGTCCGCTTACCGAAATCAAAACGACCCGCGACTCGTTTTTCCGACTTCCATACGGTCGGCGGTGGATACGATAAGAAGGCGTCTTCGTGGGAAAAGAATTCGATTCCACAGAAAGCATCAGGGGCTCCATTTGGGACGGTCATCACCCACCGTTCCTATTTGGGCGATATCCGCTTCGCCGCCCTATTGGAAGGCGGATCCGCACTCTTGGAGACGGTCCGAGATGCCCTCCTCGATCCCGTCTGGGGCATCTGGTTTGGACGAAAGACCTGCCTTCCCGCCAGTCCACTCACGCCGATCTTGGGCCAGGATCGACAGAACGCGCTCGATTGTTTGCTGGAAGTCCTGCCCGACATGAAAGCCGCGCCCCTTGAATCATTCGAGTACCAGGAAGAACGCGACGACAGCGGTAGCGACGACGGAGTCTTTTACCAAAGCGATCAACCCGTCTCCTACGGCAACCATCACGGGCCTGTGCCTGCGCCCTACAAGGCGCGCGGAATCCGCCAGCATCGCCCGACAACCTGACCGCACAATGCCGATTTTTCAGCGACCGCCTCTGGACACACTCACCCCGGCCAAGGATCGGTGGACGCCGATCTATCTCGAACACGGCCGCATTGAAGTGGACGATGCCGCCATCAAGTGGATACCGGCGACGAAGGGCGGTGTCTGCCCGATCCCCGTTGCCACCGTCTCCGCTCTCATCCTCGGCCCCGGCACTACCATCACCCATGCGGCGATCAAAGCCGCCGCTCAATGCAATTGTCCTGTGCTCTGGTTGGGAGAGGACGGGCTGCGTTTCTACGCTTTCGGCATTACCCCCAATCATGACAATTCCATGGCCCGCAAACACGCCGAAGCTTGGGCCGCCCCGCGCAAGCGAAATGAGGTGGCTCGACGCATGCACCGAAAGAACTGAAAGCACTTTTTGAAGATCTAGCCACCTTGCAGGATCCGAAACCACATCCTCTTCAGCCGAAATCCGAGGCATGACCGTAATCGTCGCCAACGATGTGCCGCCTTTCATTCGCGGCCACTTGAAACGCTGGTTCATCGAACCGCGAGCGAACGTCTTTGTGGGCACCCTGAATGTCCGGACCCATGAGAAGGTCATGCAGTTCATCGTCAAGCACGCCCCGCCCGATTTCGGTTTTATGAGCATCGTCTCTTGGCCCAATTGCCAGGGCTATAAAGTCGAACGATTCGGGCCTCAAGGAGCCATCGGGAGGGAAGACAACGAACTCTCCGGCATCTTTCTTGTCAATGACCAGACAAAGGCGATGAGCTGATGGATGTCATTGTCGATACTGAAACCACTGGCCTGACTCGCTTAAGTTACGCCAACCGACTCAATTACAAGGAATGGCCTCGTATGGTACAAGTTGCCTGGGCGCTCGTCCACGATGGTGCAATCACCGAACGGCACTGCCTGCTGATCCGACCGGATAACTATTCGATCCCTCCCTCAGCAACCCAGATTCATGGAATCTGCCAGGAGGAGGCATTCGAAAACGGGTGCCCCATCACCGAAGTGTTGTCGAAACTCTACGAAGCCTTATTTGGATTCGGCTTCTTTGGAAAGCATGACGCAGCGAACGACCTAATCGCTTGTTTTCATGTTTACAAGAAGCTGAAAAATCAAGGATTCTGACGGAGCAGGCACCCTCGCATTTCGGGCCGAAAACAATAACTGACTTTTATAAGTGCCTCGTAGGCCGAGGGCCTTCCCCACACCCGTGGGGATGAACCGAATCTCTGGTGCGCAGCTACACCGAGCAGGCAGCCTTCCCCACACCCGTGGGGATGAACCGTGGTGTTACCCGGATGCCCGATGCGCTGGCTGGCCTTCCCCACACCCGTGGGGATGAACCGCCAACCCCCTAACGCCCCGCTCTTTCCATTCCGCCTTCCCCACACCCGTGGGGATGAACCGACGGCCCAGCACGGCACCATCGAGCTGACCGGGCCTTCCCCACACCCGTGGGGATGAACCGTCGCCCGGCACTCGTCGAACACGCCCCGAACCGCCTTCCCCACACCCGTGGGGATGAACCGGCCATCCTCCTCATCGCACAACCCGAATCCTGGCCTTCCCCACACCCGTGGGGATGAACCGGAGGCCGCATGAGCGAGTCCATTTGCGACAACGCCTTCCCCACACCCGTGGGGATGAACCGATTGATGTCGCCGAAATGATGCTTGGGATTCCGCCTTCCCCACACCCGTGGGGATGAACCGCTAAACGAGCTGACCGACGAGCAGCTCAAATCGCCTTCCCCACACCCGTGGGGATGAACCGCTGTAGCCAGTGGGCGATTCCGGTTTTTACCTGCCTTCCCCACACCCGTGGGGATGAACCGACGGGGCCGGCCTCTTGGCCATCTCCCGCGCAGCCTTCCCCACACCCGTGGGGATGAACCGCCATCCGCAAACACTACCCGGAGCGCTTCGACGCCTTCCCCACACCCGTGGGGATGAACCGTCATCCGCGCCCTCGTCTACCGCCACGACCAGGCCTTCCCCACACCCGTGGGGATGAACCGCGGAGTCGAAGCTGATGAAGCCCGGCCCGCGAGCCTTCCCCACACCCGTGGGGATGAACCGGTTTCATTTTTCGAGGGTTAGAGTTGGACGCCGCCTTCCCCACACCCGTGGGGATGAACCGCCGTCATCCCGCAAGCGTAGGAGTGCAAAGAAGCCTTCCCCACACCCGTGGGGATGAACCGTGGTGCTGCCACCACCGCCGCCACCACCGCCGGCCTTCCCCACACCCGTGGGGATGAACCGTAGGTGATACCTTCTTCGTATGTGCGAGTGTCGCCTTCCCCACACCCGTGGGGATGAACCCAAATCCCGGTTGGCTTGCAGCTCCTTCGCGGAGCCTTCCCCACACCCGTGGGGATGAACCGTTTCATTCGTAGCATTTGTTTGAATAGTTAGAGCCTTCCCCACACCCGTGGGGATGAACCGTGGACTCCCGGAGTTGGATGGGAGGCAGCCCCGCCTTCCCCACACCCGTGGGGATGAACCGCTAATCATAAAAAAGCGGCACACCGTAAGGCAGCCTTCCCCACACCCGTGGGGATGAACCGCTCTCCCGAGGCGTTTTCGCGGGCGAGGGGGAGCCTTCCCCACACCCGTGGGGATGAACCGCTTCCTTTGGGACAACCAGACGTATCTTCTCGGCCGACAACCGGACGACAAAAAAGAGGGATTTGGCAGGGAACGATTCGAAGCTTTCCGGAAGAGGCACTTGGAGGTGGAAAAGAAAGACGATGTCGAAGTCCCGCGCAGTTTCGCCGACTATGAAGTCCCTATCGACGAGTCCGCAATTCCTGACGGTGTTACCCTCATCCGCCGGATCTAGAACCTCACCTCCACCGAACCCTCACCTGCGGCAAGTGCTCGAAGTGCTTGTCGCTGGTGAGCGATCCCATTTGTGGCACGAAATCTCAGGCCCAAAGTCTCGACAAGGCGCATTTGCACAGTTACTGTGCTTGTTATGAAAAACATCACCTTGAAGGTCGACGACGAAACCTACCACCAGGCCCGTATCCGAGCCGCCGAGGCGGACACCTCGGTCAGTGCAATGGTCCGTGAGTTTCTTTCCACGGTCACGAAAGAGAGCGCATCCCGGCAAATGCACCAGAGAGAGATCGTAACGGAACTGAAGAAAATATACGCGGAAGCGGACGAGCGCGCTACACCCCGGACGCACACCCTGATACCCCCCACCCGTGAGGAGATCTATGCCGAACGCATTCGTTGACACGAATATCCTCGTCTACGCCGCCGATGAGACGACGCCCATATCCAGCAAGACACAGATTGCCCGCGAGGTCCTGCTGCTTCCCGACCTGCACTATTCCATTCAAGTTCTCAACGAATTCATTGCCGCTTCACGCCGTCCCGACAAACTCAACCTCTCGCGCGAGCGAGAACGGCGATGGCTCGAGGGATGGCTGTTGCGCCCTGTTGTCAGCATGACTAGCCGCACCTTCCTCAGTGCCCTTGCCCTACACCAACGGTACCAGGTCAGCCATTGGGATGCATTGATCCTGGCAGCCGCCAAAGAAGCCAACTGCGAAACTCTTTATACCGAAGATCTTCAAAACGGCCAAATCTATGACGGCATTACCGCTGTGAATCCTTTTGCCTGAAAATTCCTGAGAACCGTCTCTCATGACCCTCCCCCGTAACCCTCCGTTCATCATCACCCCCGGCATTCTCGGGCAGGTGGCGGAGTCCTGTGAGCGGGTTGGAGAGTGGCGCGGCGGTGGGGACCTCTCCCTTTCTCCACAGTTGCGCCGGGAGAACCGCATCCACAGTATCCAGGCCTCGCTCGCGATCGAGAACAACAGCCTCAGCGTCGATCAGGTCACGGCCATTCTCGACGGGAAGCGGGTCATGGGCTTTCCACGCGAGATTCAGGAGGTCAAGAACGCCATTGAGTGCTACGACCAAATCGGCGAGTTCGATCCGTGTTCCACCGCGAATTTGCTGACCGCCCACGGCATCCTCTTGCAGGCACTCGCCGAGGACGCCGGAGTGTTTCGATCCGGCGGAGTTGGCGTCTATCGCGAGGGTGAACTCGTTCATATGGCGCCGCCAGCCGAGCGCGTTCCCCAACTGGTCGGCGACCTGTTTTCCTGGCTCGGCCGAACCGACCACCACCCCCTCATCTCCAGCTCGATCGTCCACTACGAGATCGAGTTCATCCACCCGTTTTCCGATGGAAACGGTCGCATGGGACGCCTTTGGCAATCCCTCGCCCTCGCCCGATGGCATCCGGAACTCGCCTTTCTGCCAGTGGAGAGTGTCATTCGCGAGCATCAGGACGCCTATTACAGAACTCTCGGTGAAGCTGACCGGGAAGGTGACGCCTCGCCCTTCGTCGAATTCATCCTCGATGCCATCAGCAAGACACTCGTCGCCCAACCGGAGACCGACCATGTAAGCGACCATGTAAGCGACCATGTAAGATCGCTCCTCGAAGCCTTCAGAACAGGCTCCGAAGAGCTAACGCTGGAGGAGTTGCTTGGCCTTCTTCAGCTCCGTCACAAACCCTCCTTTCGGCAGAATTATTTGCATCCGGCCCTTGAGAAGTCACTGGTTCAAATGACCGATCCGGCCTCGCCGCGAAGTCCCCGCCAGCGTTATCGGCTGACAGAGGCTGGAAAGCGGGTGAAACGCTCATTGAGCCACAACCCGTGAGTGCGATGGCCGATAACCGCCCAGTCCCTCTTTCCGCCCTCCAGCACTACCTCTTCTGCCCCAAACAGTGCGCGCTCATCCACAACGAGCAAGTCTGGGCCGAGAACCGTTTCACCGCCGAGGGGCAGGTGCTTCACCAGAAAGCCAACGAAGGCCCCGACGAGTCCCGCCCCGGCGTCCGAATCCTCCGCAGCCTCCCCGTCTCCTCCGAACGACACGGTCTGACCGGCGTCTGCGACATCGTCGAGGCCCGGTTCAGCGGCAAGCGGTTCACCCCCGCGAATCTCCAATCGCTTACTCCCCTCGAATACAAGCGGGGCAAACCCAAATCCCACCGGGCCGACGAGGTTCAGGTCTGCGCCCAGGCCTTTTGCCTCGAAGAAATGTTCACCACCACCGTTGATCGAGGACTCATCTTCTACGGCGAAAAGCGCAGACGCACCGAAGTGCCGCTCGACGAACCCCTGCGCCGCCTGACCCTCGAAATCATCGAAAAGACCCATGTACTTTTCCGATCGGGCCGAACACCGTCCCAAGACTATCAGAAGGAGCGTTGTGGGAATTGCTCCTTGATAGATCTTTGTCTGCCGAAAAAAAGGACGCGCAGAAACAGTGCCGACGATTGGTTCACCGGATCCCTGGCTCAAACACCTTCCGAAACCGAACTCTCCGCCCTGTGAAAACCCACCTCAACACCCTGTTCGTCACACTCGAAGGCGCCTATCTCCGTAAGGACGGCGAAGCGGTGGAGGTGAGGATCGACGGCGAAAGCAAGCTCCGCGTCCCTCTCCACAACCTGGACGGCATCGTATCCTTCGGCTGGGACAACACCGCCTCGGCCGCGCTCATGCAGGGTTGCCACCAACACGGCGTCAGCCTCTCCTTCCTCTCTCCCCACGGAAAGTTTCTCGCCTCTACCTCCGGCGGCGTCTCAGGCAACATTCTCCTCCGGCGCGAGCAATACCGGATCGGAGAATCTGCAGCGGCGTCCCTTCCCATTGCCCAAAACATCATCAGCGCAAAACTCTACAACTGCCGCCAGGTCCTGCTGCGCGCCCTGCGGGACTATGGAAGCCACACTGAAATCGATTCCTGTGTTCGCTACCTAAACGAAAGCATCCTCCAGTGCAGCCGCGCCGAGTGCCTCGACCAGCTCCGGGGCATCGAGGGGGACGCCGCCGTGCATTATTTCGCCGTCTTCAACTCTCTCCTCCGAACCGACGACCCCTTTCTACGCCTCAACGGGCGCACCCGCCGTCCCCCACTCGACCCCGTCAACGCACTGCTGTCATTCGTCTATGTCCTCCTCATGCACGACTGCCGATCCGCCTGCGAAGCCTGTGGACTCGATCCCCAGTCCGGTTTTCTCCACCAACCCCGCCCCGGACGATCCTCCCTCGCCCTCGACCTGATGGAAGAGTTCCGCCCCATCCTTGCCGACCGGCTGGTTCTCTCCCTCCTCAACCGAAAACAAATCACCGCCAAAGATTTCGAGCGGAAGGAAAATGGAGCCGTCCTCCTGAAAGAAGACTCCCGCAAAACCGTCCTCCAAGCCTGGCAGGAACGCAAACAAACCCCAATCCTCCATCCCTTTCTCCAAGAGAAAATGACGGTGGGCCTGGTCCCGCACATCCAGGCCCGCTTGCTCGCCCGCTCTCTCCGGGGAGACCTCGACGCGTACCCCGCCTTCCTCGCCAAGTAAAAACCCTCCGATCATGTACATCCTCGTCACCTACGACGTCTCCACCATCACCCCCGCCGGTCGCCGCCGACTGCGCCGGGTGGCCAAAACTTGCCTGGACTACGGTCAGCGGGTGCAAAACTCCGTTTTCGAATGCCTCGTCAATCCCGCCCAAAAAGTGGAACTACAAGCAAAACTCTTGAAAATCATCGACTCGACTACCGACAGCATCCGCATCTACCATCTCGGAAACAATTGGACTCAGCGCGTGGAACATTTCGGCAAGAACGACGACTACAACATCGAAGCCCCCTTGATCGTCTAGCCCGACTTAAGCTGTTTTTTCTCTAAATCGACTATTTTCGGCCTATCAATG
>CAZWFJ010000155.1:0-10714 GCA_964633135.1 uncultured Puniceicoccaceae bacterium
GGCGGTCGGAGGGGCCGCAGGCCCCGGAGACCGCCCCCTTCGGGGACACCCGGGCGGTTGATTGATTTATTTCTTTCTCTCGGGCATGCGATGGCTCTCTCCGGCGAACTCGACGATCACGCTGTGATGGACGAGGCGGTCGATGGCGGCCATGGCTGTCATCGGGTCCTGGAAGATCTTCTCCCATTGGGAAAAGGGCAGATTCGAAGTAATCATCAGCGAGCCTCGCTCGTAGCGCTCGGCAAAGAAGTTGAACAGGACCTCCATTTCCGAGCGGTCGTGTTGGACATAGCCGATGTCGTCGACGATGATCAGCTCGAAACGGTCCAGCTTTTTGAGGGCCTCGGGCAGCCGGAGTTCTTCCTTGGCCTGGAGGAGACGCTGGACGAGCTTGAAGGCGGGCGTAAACCAAACGCTGGTTTGATGCCTGAGGATCAGCTCGCGGGCGATCGCGCACAGGCAGTGCGTCTTGCCCCGTCCCGGCAGTCCGAATGCCAGCACGTTGGCATGCTTGTCGACGAAGCTGCCTTCGAGCAGAACATCCACCTGGCGGCGCACCGGTGCCGGGAGCTTGTCCTGGTCGAGACTGGCGAAGGTTTTGCCTTCGGGAAGGGCCGACTGCTTCAGAAGGCGTGCAATCCGCCGCTCGTGGCGCACCTGGTGCTCGCGCTCGCAAAGTTCTTCGAGAAAACGCGGGTAGTCCCAGTTTTGCTGGCGGGCCAGCTCGGCGACCTCTCCGAGGCACTGGCGCATCGTCGGCAAGCGGAACGAACCCAGGAGGCTTTCGACGTTGGCGAGGGCTTTATCCATGGGAGACCTCCGCATTCTCAAGGAGTTCATCGTAGGGACTCAGATCACCCTGGAGGGTAATCGGAGGCACTTCGCGCCAGCGGTTTTGCTCGCCAAGTTCGGCACGGACACGGTCCAGACACACCTCTCGGGGGTCGATCCGCTCCAGAAGTTCCTCGATCCGCTCCAGGCCGTGTTCCAGGCTCATGCGCAGGATCTGCAGGTAATCGCTGTCGGCGCGCGGCCCCGAGAAGCGCTCACGTAGACACTCTCCCAGTTCTTGCCACCGGGGCGATGGATAGAAGCTCTGGCGGTACCGATAGCGCTCGAAGGCACCAGGCTTGCGGCAAAGATCCTCAATCAAGTGCCTCCAGTCTACGCAGGCCCCGCCCGCATTGGCGTGGCTTTCGAAGGAGGCGACCTTTTCAGATCCGTCCCAAAGCTCAATGCGGCTTTCATAGATCCGGGCCCGCAACCGCATGCCCCGGTATTTGCTTGGCACCGAGTAGCTGCCCTTGCCCACCCGGGCCATCGAATACTTGTTCACCCGGCAGTCAGTCTCCTCGTATTCCGGCAACCGACACGGCGGCAGGGCCTCCATCGCCCCTTTCTCCTGTTCGAGCTTCTTTTTCCGGCGGAGGTTGCGCTTGCGCAAACACTCGACCAACCACCGTTCGTAGGCTTCGACACTCGCGAAATCGGATCCTTCCGCACGCAAGGCCAGGGTGTCCCTGAGATAGCGCCGCAGGTGGCTGTGGGAGCTTTCCACGTCCCCGTTCTCGTTGGCCGCCCCCACCTGGATCGTCTTCGGCTGCATCCCGTAGTGCGACAAAAGCCCCAAGAAGCGCTCGTTGAAGCCGCGACCCCGCGCGCCCTTGCACAAACGGTGCGTCGCCGTAGAGGAGTTGTCCACCTGGCAGATCTGCGGCGAGGCTCCCAGCTCCCACAAGGCTCCTTGCAGACAGCTCTTCAGAGACGCGAAGGACTCCGAACGGCACGGGATCGCCCACTCCCAGTTCGAGTAAGTCAGCGTGCAGTGGCAGATCAGATGGCGGTATCGCTCCCCGGCGATCGTCACTTCGAAGTCCCGCAGGTGGAACCAGTCAAGCTCCAGCAATCGACCCGGCTCGTGCTCCTGCTCAAAATAAACCGGCTTGCGAGCGTGCCCGTTCTCCAGCTTCCAAGACCGGAAACGCCGCTGTAAACTGCGCAGCTGCCCCTCTTCAAACTCTCCGGGATGCTTCCTTTGCAAGTCCTCGAAGGCCGTCGTCGCTTCCAGGGACGGATTGCCTTCGAGCCAGCTCTCCACCTGAGGCCATACCCCCGCAAACGGATCCTTCCGCGTGCGCCAGACTCGCGCACGCTCCCGCTCGCCAGGGCCTTCTCCCGCGCGGATATACTTCCTCGCCGTCTTCCGGTCCATGCCCGCCTTAACGGCACTTTCCGAGATGTTCTGTGTCTTTTCGTAGTGTTGCATCAGCTTTCGATATTGCGGCCTGGAGATCATCCCCCGTTCCTACCGGCGCAACCGCACCGGTGGCCACCACTCACACCAAGGACACCAAGACGACGTCAGGTCTTGATTGTTGACAGAGGGGGCCTTGAAGTCTGATCATCCAGGGGAAATGGCAAGGCCGTTGAGAGTAGAGTATGCGGGAGGGTGTTACCATGTGATTAATCGTGGGAACTATCGTCAGCGTATTTTCAGGGGGAAGGGGGCGGCCGAGGCGTTTGAGCGGACGCTGGGGGAGGCGGCGGAGCGTTTTGGTTGGCGGTTGCATGCCTACGTGATCATGGGGAATCATTTTCATTTGGGGGTTGAGTTGGGCGAACCGAATTTGAGCGAGGGGATGAAGTGGCTGCAGGGGACTTGGGTGCGAAGGTTCAATCGGTTCCGGAATTGGACGGGGCGTCCGTTCCAGGGGCGCTACAAGGGAATCGTTGTGGAACCGGGGCACGCGTTTGCCCAGGTGTGTCATTACATCCATCTCAATCCGGTTCGGGCCCGGATCGTTTCTGCAGAGAATCCTGCGGAGTATCGTTGGGGCAGCCTGGCTCATTTCGTCGGGAGAGGCCGGCCTGCTTGGTTGGACGCATCGACGGTGCTGGAAGAAGCGGGAGGGTTGTCCGACACGAAAAGTGGCTGGAAGAAATACATCGACTATCTGACATGGCTGGCGACCGATGAAGGGGAACAGAAGAAGATGGCGGAGGCGCAAATGAGTCGGGGTTGGTGCAAAGGCTCGAAAGAGTTTCGCAAATCGATGCGCGATGAGGCCCGTGAGAAAGGAGCGCTTTTGGATCGGGTTCGGTTTGAGGGGCTGGAGGCGAAAGAGCTCGTCCGGGAACGGGAAGCTTGCTGGGAAGAAACGCTATTGCGGGCTTCGGCCTTGTCGGGAGTTAACCTTGCCCACCTGCCCGAGGCGAAAATGGCGAAAGAAAAGAGTGTTCTGGCCGCGCTAATGAAGGGGTCCACTTCGGCCAGCAACCGATGGTTGGCCGAACGTCTGAAAATGGGGACCCCTTCGACGGCGAGCCAAGCGGCCCGCCGCATACTCGCGGATCCGGAGAAAAAACGGGAGATTGCGGATTTTATGAGCAAACTCCGAAAACGTGCGGAAGGCATGTGATGGCGTGTATTTGTCAAGAATCAAGACCTGACGTCTTATTTTTTTGCCTTTGCGCCGATGTTGATGCCACGGGACTCGTCGCCTGGTTGCAGGGTGAGCTGAACACCAAAGACGCCAGTGCTACGGTAACAGGTCAACCCAGTGGCGGACTAGACTACGTCGATGGCCTAATCGGAGCCGCATTTGACACCACTCGGACGAAAAATGCGGGCATTATTATCGACTCTGCGGCACTCGATCTCGGCCAAGGCAGCTTTTCCATCGATTTCTGGCAAAAGCGTGACGGACGTGCCAATAGTTCTTTGTTGATGTGGTCGGACGGCATCGGTCGCGCCACTGAGCTTTCAATCCTTTCCTCAGGTCGCTACTATAGCTTCCGTGCCCGCCGTGTCTTGAATGGTTCAGTAAGCGATGTGCGCCCGGGAACGGTTGCAGCCGATGACAATACTTGGGAGCATGTTGCCGTTACCTACGATCACAGCAGCGGGGAGGCCGTTGTTTACATCGACGGTGCTCCCGCAGCCACGGCCAGCATAGGGATCGGCCCGCTTCTAACCGACCTGCCTCTTTATATCGGCTACGACCCTGTCGAAAACCGTTCCTTCAACGGGCAGTTGGACGAAATTTCGTTTTACCAGCGCGTACTTGCGCCGACTGAGGTTGCAGAGATCGCTTCATCCAGTGTTTTCGGAAAATGCCCGTTACCAGCTCAAAATGCAGCACCACTGGTCAATGCCGGCTTTGACCGAACGCTCGAACCGTCCTTCATCCCTGTCACGCTGAACGGATCTGTCGGTGACGACGGTTTGCCAATGCCTTCGACTCTTACGACCCTTTGGGAGCAAGTCAGCGGACCGCCAGCCAGCATTTTGGAGCCGGACAAATTGCAAAGTGCGGCAACCTTGCCGGAGGTGGGTACCTATGTCTTCCGGCTAAGTGCCAACGATGGGTTGGCCGACTCGGCGGACACGGTTACATTTGTCGTCAGTCCTATCGCCAACCGCGCCCCCGTTGTAGAGGCGGGCGAGTCCCAATCTGTTTTCGTCGATGATAGGGTAACCCTGAGTGGGCTAGTCAGTGACGATGGCCTTCCGGCTGGCAGCCTGGGCTACCAATGGTCACAGGTGGACGGACCCAACGGGGGCGCGGATATTGCAAGCCCCGACGCGGCAACGACCAGTGTAGCATTCTCGCAAACAGGCACTTACCGCTTTCAGCTCACTGTCTCGGATGGCATTCTATCAGGGGTCGACCAAGTGGTGGTAACGGTTTCGGCCTTACCACGCGTAGCGCTCGTCTATCCGGATGATAATCGGGCTTTTCTTGAGTCGGAAAACGTATTCTTTGAAGCGGAG
The DNA here is from genome assembly GCA_964633135.1 of uncultured Puniceicoccaceae bacterium. GTDB lineage: Bacteria > Verrucomicrobiota > Verrucomicrobiia > Opitutales > Puniceicoccaceae > Puniceicoccus. Next base: position 4,775 of record CAZWFJ010000155.1, read on the forward strand.
GCTAGCGCTTTCGATGCCGTTATCGCCCACGTTGAGTTCTTCGTCGACGGGAACTCTGCCGGACTCGGCGTTCCCGTTGCCAACTCCATCGTCTATCAGGTAGTCGATGAGGCCGCTAATTACTCGCTCGGCACACACGGGTTAACTGCGCAGGTCACCGACTCTGAAGGACGTACTTCCACTTCTGCGCCCGTCAACTTTCAGATTGTCTCGGAAAGCACTCCCGGACCGAACGCGCTGATAGAGTTTCCATTGCCCGAGGCCGTCATCACCGAGCCGACGACCATAGTCGGTGCGGTCACTTCGGACATCCTTGCCAGCTACACTCTGGAACTGCAGTTGAAAGGCATGTCGGGCTGGCAAACCATCGGTGGCGGTATTGAATCCGTCCAAAGCGAAGCCTTAGGCACCTTCGACCCCACCCTGCTTCGCAACGGCATTTACGACCTGCGCCTCAGCGTGACCGACCTCACAGGGCGCACCATCCGCGACACCATCCCGGTTATCGTAGATACGGGCATGAAGGTCGGACACTTCTCCTTGGCCTTTGAAGATTTAAACATCCCGCTCAGCGGCATTCCGGTGCAGCTTTTGCGCTCCTACGATAGCCGTGGGGCACTGCAAGGGGACTTCGGGCCGGGCTGGGATCTCGGCGTGCGCACGGTTCAGGTTTATGAAAGCCGCACCGTGGGCGAAGCGTGGGTGCTGAATGTCACCAGCACCGGCTTGGGCGGGCGATGGTTCTTTGAACCTCTGAATCAGATCATCGTTACCGTTGTGCTGGGTGACGACCAGGTGGAGCAGTTCGAGGCCTACACCGAGCCACAGGGCACCATCCTCGGGCCGCAGCCCACCGCCGCCGTGCTCAAGTTCCGCCCGGTCAACGGCTCCATCGGTAGCCTCACTACCATCGACGGCGACATCGGGCGCTCCATGGTTAACCAAGGTGGCGGCATTTATTATCTGGACGACTTCGGCGAAGGCCCGTTCGACCCGTCACGCTGGGTCTACACCGCCACCGACGGCACCCGCATGGAAATCGAGGAAATCGTCGGCCTGCGCAAGGTCACCGACCCCAACGAGAACGTCCTCACCATCTCCGAGGGCGGCATCACCCACAGCAACGGGCACAGGATCAGCTTTACAAGAGATACCGAGGGGCGCATCACCGCAATCACCGACCCCGAGGGCGGCGTGCTATCGTATGAATACGACGAAGAGGGCAGACTTAGAAAATTTACCGACCGCGAAGGCAACCGCGCCGACTCGCCGCTCTTTGGCACCTTTACCGAGTACCGTTATGAAAACGCCGACACCCCCCACTACCTGACCTCCATCATCGACCCGCGCGGTATCGAGGCCATCGCCGGCGAGTACGACGACGACGGGCGGCTCATCGGGCAAACGGATGCCGACGGGCAGTCATTCAGCTTCGAGTACGATATCCCGAACAAGCGCCAGACCGTCACCGACCGCCTGGGTAACAGCACCACCTACTACTACGATGAACTCGGGAACGTTACCCGGCAGGTCGATGCGACCGGTGCCGAGACCCTCTTCGAATACTACCCCGGCACCACGCTGGTCAAATACGAGACCGATGATCTGGGCAACGTCACCTCCCGCGCCTACGATTCACGGGAAAACCTCCTCGTCGAAATCACCGGAGCTTTGACAGCCGAAGAGCCGCTTACCGCGACCACCGGCTACATCACCCGCTACACGTACAACGAGTTCAGCTCGCCGCTTACGATCACCGATCCGAATGGCAACCTGACCGAATTTACCTACGACAGTCGGGGGAATCTTCTAAGCCAGATTCAACACGGTGCCGATGGCGAAACGCTCACTACCGGATTCACCTACACTTCGGGAGGCGATATCGCGAGCATCACCGACGCCGAAGGCAATGTGACCAGTTACACCTATGCCTATGGCATTAGTGACGCGGAATTCCCGTCTGCGGTCAAACGTCAGACGGTCACCGTCACCGATGCCAACCTCGGCGTGCTGCGCGTTACCGAGAGCCTCTATGACAGGCAGGAGAATCTGCTGGTAGAGCGTTTCGACCGCACCCTGCCGGACGGTTCGACCGAAACCGTGGAGACCTCCTACCTCTACGACGAGGATAACCGCCTTCTCGCCACCTTCCTGCCCGACGGCCAGGTCGCCGAAACCCGCTACAACAGTATCGGCAAGGAAGCGGCCTCGATCCGCTGGCAGTCCCTCGCGGATTACCAGGCCGACAACCTCTCCTTCGCCCGTGTCACCACCATGGAGTATGACGCCCGGGGCAACCTCGTGCGCACCGTCTATCCGGACAACACCGAAACCCGCGCGGGCTATAACCTCGAGGGCCGCATGATCTGGTCCGCCAACCAGCTCGGCGAGGTCTCCGCCATGGCCTATGATGCCCTCGGCCGTCAGACCCATACCGTCATGGCCGCTCCGGGCGATCCGCATGCGGATACCCTGGCCGCACTCAGTTGGAATACGTTTGCGGAAATGCCCGCCGCCCTGCAGGACAATCCGGCCTCCGAGTCGATGTACGACTCCATCGGTCGCGTCGAGTTCACTATCGATGCCGTGGGTAACGTTACGCAAAACCTCTACGATGACAATTGCGCCTGCGCCGGTCGCCTCAAGGCCACCCGCAGCTTCCCGGACCCCGAAGACACCAGCGTCTACCTTGAGACCGGCTACGTCTACGATGCCAACGGCAACCAGCGCTTCGTCACCGACCCCAAGGGCAACACCACCGAGTTCGTTTACGACGACTTCAATCGCCTCACCGACACCATTCACCCGGCCACCGCAGAGCACGGCGTCACCTCGACCACTACCGAATACGACTCCCTCGGCCGCCGTGCCGCCACCGTCGACGAAGAAGGCAAGCGCACCGCATTCGACTACGACGCCCTGGGCCGCCTGGTCGAAGTCCGCCAGACAGACCCTGACCATTCATCCCTCGTCATTCAGACTTCATACTTATATGACGAGGCCGGCAACCGCCTCGCCGAGACCGATTCCGAGGGCAATACCACAACCTTCGAATACGATCGCATGGGTCGCCGCACCAAGCGCATCCTCCCCGAAGGTCAGTTCGAAACCTACACGTATAACGGGTGGGGTGAACTGGAGAGCCGCACCGACTTCAACGGCCACACCACCACCTACACCTACGACGCCCTGGGCCGCCTCCTCGCCGAGCGGGCCGATGCCACCGCCTTCCCGTCGGAAGTGGGAATCACCTATACCTACGATGCGCTCGGTCGCATCGAGACCATGGTCGATGCCTCCGGCACCACAACCTACGACTACGACGAGCGAGGCAACCTCCTCACCAAGACCAACGTCGTCGGCACGCTCACTTACACCTACGACGCGGGCAACAACCTCAAATCGACCGTCTCCGGCACCCCCGGCGGTCTCAACCTCAGCTATGACTACGACGGCCTCAACCGCCTTGAGATGGTCACCGACGGTGGAGCCGCCCAACCCCCGCTGGAGCACCGCTACGGCTACGACGCCAACGGAAATCTGGAAACGCTTACTTACGCCAATGGCGTCACCCACACGTGGACCTACGATGCAAGGAACCGACTCAAAGACCTGTCAATCTCCGATGTAGGATCACAGGTCCTCGAATCCCATGCTTTCGAGCTGAAGGCGACTGGGCACCGCACGAAGATCACCGAAGGAAGCGGCAGGGTAGTGAATTACAGCTACGATAACCTCTATCGGCTGACGGAAGAATCAATCACCGGGGCTCCCGGAGGTCTCAAGGGGACCACGGCGTGGACTTATGACCTGGTCGGCAACCGGCTCAGTCAGACGAGCAGCTTAGGAAGTCTGCCGAATCTTGCGGAGTCCTACAGCGGCAATAACTGGCTCGATTCGCACACTTATGACGACAACGGAAACACAGTCGCATCTGAAATCTCAAATTATGAATCTGAAATCGTCGTCGTAGACGACTTCTACGACTGGCGAAACCGCCTCGTGCGGCGGCAGCTCAGCGACGGGACTGCCATCGAAGTGGTTTACGACGGCCATGGGGACAGGATTCGGAAGACAATCGTAGACCTGAGCGCACCGCAGCCCCTCACCCATACCACCTACCTGGTCGACCGCAATAATCTAACGGGTTACGCGCAAGTGGTTGAAGAGTATGATACCTCGGGCAACCTCGATGTCATCTACACCTATGGTCTGGACCTGATTAGCCAAGACCGGCGCAACGCTGACTCCAGTGGTGAGTTTACGCAGAGCTACTACCTCTACGACGGCCTCGGTTCCGTCCGGGCCCTCACGGACGATTCAGGTGCCGTAACCGACACTTACACCTACGATGCGTGGGGCGTTGAGTTAGCTTCCGCGGGATCAACGGAGAATGCCTATCGGTTCACCGGCGAACAGTGGGATGTGGATCTAGGGATGTATTTCCTGCGCGCCCGTTACCTGAACGTTGAAACCGGAAGGTTCCATACGATGGATACCTTTGAGGGTGTGACTACCGATCCGATCACGCTGCATAAGTACCTCTATGCGAATGCAGCGCCGAATATGTGGACCGATCCAAGTGGTAAGTTTAGTTTAATTGAGACTGTATCTGTAGGTGCTGCTATTGGAACATTATCGGGTCTTGCTAACATAAGCTACCGAGCTGTTGCGCAGAACGAGGTCTTTACATTTAGGCAGGTTCTCCTTGAGCAGCTGAGAAATGGTGGTGTTGGTGCTGTTTCTGGAGGTATTGCTCTCAAGTTCGCCGCAGTCTTCCAGCCATTTGTAAAAGCTGGGGTTATCGGAAACTTTGGACTGGGGACTGGCGTTGCGACATCGACAGGTTTCTCAACTGCGGTAATAAATGAAATGATAGACATCTTCATTCTGAGAAAACCATTCAGTATTCGTGACTCCTCCGGCAATGTTCTCCAAGCAACTGTTGTTTCATTTGTTACCGGAGGTTTCATCACTCGAATTACAGCTGGAGCCTCTAGAGGTGAACAAGTTATTCGAACAACACCAAGGCCAGGAGGCGGGTTTGATACTTCTATTGATGTGGTCGTTGGGTTTGGTGATACTTTAAGGAGTCCAGCAGTCTCGGCCACGGCAACTTCAACTGCATCCGGTGAGCTGAGTGGTGGCGCCCTTGGTTTCTTGGTGGAGAAAGCGGTTGAAGCAGTTTATAACTTCTCTGTAGGAGACTAACCGATGAGATTCAGGAGTAGGCTAAAGTTCTCCCGCTTTATTACGTTTACCGTGATACTTTTGATTGGCTCTTCTCTAATCGCTTTAGGGGCTCTCGTCGATGGCCTAGAACTATACGAACAGTTTGGTGGAATAAGCATTGGCTCAATCATGTGTGTCTTTGCTTTTGTATACTTAAAGCTGAATACAAAAGTCAGATTCCTTTCGATTAGTGAAGATTCTCTTAATCTGGAATATGGAAATGGTGAAAAAGCTTATTTTAGTATCGATAGTATTGAACTTGTTGAGAATTACGATGGGCGCAGATACTTTGCCGCTCAGAGTTCGGACCCGAAACGAAAGATCATAATAGATCCCGAGAACTTTAAAAAGTCGGATGAGATGCTGGATATGATCTTAGGCGCCTACAAAGGTAAAAGGCAACGAGACGGGGTCAGGCCAAGAAATCATAAATCCTGATCCTTAAGCCGCTACTCTAGTCAATGCCGCAACTCGGCAACAGGCGTGCACTCGCCTCGCGGCTCTCCCTTGGCAAATCGGCCGCCCCGCCCGGACCTCTCCGCCGTGGAGCCCCCTGGCTATTATGGTTTAGGCCGTGTTCTCCGCCCAACTCATCTTATGCCTAGTTCTCGCTTAACGGCTGGCTCGCACTGTTCCAGTGCTCAGACAACCAGCGTAAGTGCTCTTTTCCCACATCTTCCAATTTTCCCCGGCTGCTAGTATTCTCAG
>CAZWFJ010000156.1:0-10598 GCA_964633135.1 uncultured Puniceicoccaceae bacterium
TTAAGCGATGATTCGCTATCGAAATCGGGATCGGGATCGAAATCGAGAATTATTATTAAGTAATTGCTTAGCAAAAGGTAATAATAATCGAAACCCGATAGCGATTTGTTGATGTCGCTCCGCTCGGTACGATAGCGATTTCGATTCAGGCCTTAACCGAGTGCCATTGGAGGCAGTCCGGGTTCTGGAGGAAGAGAAAGGGAAGCTGCCCCAGTGGTCTTGGGCTGCCGGTTGCGTTATGTAACGGATGGGATGGTCCTGGGATCGGCGAAGTTTGTGGAGGAGCAGCTCAGGGCGGCCTCGGAGTCGAGGAAGCGTCCCGGCAAGCCGCATGAAATGGAGGGAGCGGACTGGGGCGGTCTGACGGTCGGGAAGGGGCTTGGGAAGAATCTGTTCCGCTAAGAGAGCCATTCCGATTGCTCCCGTTCTTTTTTGACAGGCCCTAAGGAGCCAAAGCGGCGGGAAGTCCCTTCTATTTACCCCGCATAAAAAATTGCGCCCGTCGAAATTTCCCACCTCATTTCGTGCCGTCTCCGCGAGTTTCATGAGTTCCGCAACGACCTGCGGATGGTCTTTCCTGGATGAGTCGGTTTCACCCCGTAAATTGTTCGCTAAGAGATTATTTCAGAAATATTTCGGGTTGCGTGCCCCAGTATAATCCGTTCTTATCGAATTTTTCGTAAACCATGCCCCCTCGCACCCGTTGATGTTTCAAAAGAAAGCGAAAGTAATTTTTGCGGATGTTTCGCACTATGAAGTGAGGATGGCGCGGGTCGATCGATCTCCGGCTAAGGTAGTCGTTGGTGCTCTGGAATCAATCCCCGTCACTACACCGGTAGAAACCCGGCAGGCGATTGAGAGCTTCGCCGGAAGCTCTCATGGCAATTTTGTGCAAGCGCATTGTGCGGTCTACCCGAAGGACCGTTTTCTGCATCGCCGGTTCACCGAGAATGCGATGCGTTCGAAGCAGGAGGATTTCGCGGAGAAAACGCTGGAGTCAGAATTGCATTTGGATCCGGGGAAGATCAAATACCGGATCATCCACCCGGTAAGTGGTCGAAACTATAATCCAGACGAATCCCTCTCGCGGGAGACGCTTTTTGTGGGAGCCAGTCGCGATTGCCTGAAGGAGGAACAATCGCGGCTGATTGAGTTGGGCATCTACCCCAATCATCTGGAGATTGCCTCCGTTGCTCTTTATGGGGCGATCAGGCGTTCGATTCTGGAGGAGGATTTGGAGGGATCGGTTTTGGTGATTGAATTGAGTGAGAATTCGTCCTACGGATACGTGGTTAATATGGCTGGCCTGGCTCTTTCCATCCCCTTTGAGTTTGGAATTTCCGCCATTGCTACCAGCCTGCAGTCGGAATTGAATCTCCAGGATGCGCTCTCGGCCCACAAGGTAATGTTATCGAAGACCTTTGATTTTCGCGACATGGGGTCGACCCTTCTGCAAAAGTTGATCAGCGAAGTGCATGCCTCTGCCGGACAATTCGAGGTGCAAACCGGCAAATCGATCGGATCTCTTTATCTCCCGGGCTTGCCGCCAAGCCTTTCGTGGATCGGCGAGGTTTTAGGCGAGGAGCTTAGGATGGAGCATTGGGATCCCCCCATGTCGGAGTGGCTCTCCAAGACAGGCATCGCCCTTGCTCCCGAAGCGAAGGGCCGGGATGACCTCGCAGAGTTTTTACCCCTTTTCTCCCAAATGGCGCACCTCGAAGCTCCCAAACCGTAGATGAGTCCGCTGAGAAACAAGAAGAACGACTTTCCGGCCTGGCATCCGGATTTTCGATTGGCGGGGGATTTGCCGGACATCAAGGCCGTCCGAACCGAATTCATCATCAACATCGGCTCGATCGCCCTGGCTCTCTGCCTTCTCTTCGTGGTCATCTACCGGGAGACCGACGTTCAGGTGCTGAAGGGTGATGTGGCCACTCTGCGCGCGGAGGCTCAGCTTCTCGAGCCGGACAACCGCGAGGCCGTCGCCCTGAATGCCGCATTCATGAAACGAAAACAGATCTTCGACGATCTGCAGAAGTTTTATGACATCCCGGTTGATGTGCCGCTCTTTTTGGCAGACGTGGCCGAAATCCGCCCGGCGGACATTTCGTTTGAGGAGATTGCCTATCGGGAGAGCGAGCAGGTGACGAAAGACAAACAGGAGCGGACTTACCGTATTTTTCTTCGGGGCCAGACCCGCAACCTGAGGGAGATTGATGTATTGAAGCAGGCCCTCAATGAATTGCCCTATCTTCTCAACGTGGAAGCGGAGATCACTGAAGGGGCCAACCCCCGCAATCCGGTCTTGAACACTTTCGGATTTTCTCTCGAAGTCCTCTTTCAGCCCCGGAAGGAGGGTGACGCATGAATCCCTCCGCCTCCCGCAGAAAAAAATTGGCCATTCCGATCCTTTCCGGGGTCATCATCCTTGGCTGCCTGCTCGTGTTTTTCTTTCGCTTCTCCCTTCTGGGTGACCTTGAGGAATCCCTTGCCGAAACCGAGCGCGAGGTCCAGACGATGCGGCGGAATATCAAAAACGCCGACAATCTGGAGGAGGATCTGGAGCGAATCAAAGCGTTGGCCGACCAGGTGAATGCGCGGGCGGTGGAGCCTGAGGACACCGCTGTTAACATCGATTATTTCTACCAGTTCGAAACGGAGGGGCTTGAGATATCCGCTGTCGACCAGCGGGATGTTCCCGCCGGGAAGGAAGAGACCCCGTGGACCATGAAGAATTTCGGGGTCACCCTTTTTTCCATTCAAGCGACCGGAGACTTTCAGGAAATCATGGACTTTCTCTTCCGTGTCCGCGGAGGGCCAAAGCTCGTTCGCGTAGTCAATTTTTCGGTAACCCCCTCCGAGGGCGAGGACCTGCGCCGGATCTCCCTGACCCTTCAGGCCCTTGCCAACCCGCCCAAAAAGAGCGAGGAATGACCTGAATGCCATGAAATACCCGATTCTCATTTTCTTTCTACTAGCCCAGGCATTCCTGTCGGCTGGGCCTGTCATCCTGCCCGAGCAGCGTCGCGTCGCTATTATCGAGGGACTCGCCTCCGTGTTGTCCTACGAACGTCCGGATGCCGAGCAGCTTGCGCTCATCCCCGATCCCTTCACCTTCGGGCGGGTATTAGCGGGAGAGGAGGAAGAAGAGGAAGAGCCGGAAGCTTTCGTTGAGGGGTTAACCAACGAAGAATTGATGCGCGCCCTGGCCGGATCCCTGCGGGATGCGGTGATCGGCTACCAGGAGGTGGGGGATCGCGCTTTCCTCGCCACCAGGACATTCGGGCTGCTGCGCACCGGCGACACCATCGAAATGGCAGTCCCCGGACGCTCCGGATCATCCGTCAGCGTGCAAATACTCGACCTCGAAAAAACCGGACTGACCCTGCGGCTAGAAGACATCGAAACCTATGTCCCCCTTGACTCGAATCGCTCTGGCATAACGACCTCCCAACCTTGAATCCTTTTTCCAACGCTATGAAGATCCATCCTTATCTCCTCCCCATTCTTTTGCTCAGTTCGCTGGCCGGCACCACTGCTTTGGCCCAGAATCCGATCGAGCGGGCGATCGAAGCGCGCGACGCCGCCGATGCCAATACGGCGGAACTTAACTCGATCCTGAATCAGGCACAACCGGACGAACCGGAATCCCGCCAGACCCCTGAAACTGCCGGTCCCGAGTCCACCCCGGCATCCGACACCCCAGACGAGGCTACCCCTTCGCCCGAATCCGATCCAGCGGCCGAATCCGATCCAGCCGCCGAGCCGGCAACTGCGCCTGCGGCGGAACCGGAGATTTCAATGGAGCGGTTTGATCTCGACTATGCCGATACGCCGATTCGGACCATCCTGCGGAACGTGGCCGACGCCGCCGAGTTGAATGTCGTGATCCCGGAGAGCCTTGTGGGAAGTCTTTCCCTCCAGCTCACGAACGTAACCTGGCCGCAGGTCTTCGACATTGCCCTGGAGGGATCCGGCTTCGTTTGGACCCGCGCCCCCTCGGGAATTATTCGCATCCAGCGTGTCAGTGCCGATCAAGCGATCGAAGTGGCCGACGATGGTTTGATCTCGGTCAATTTTCGAAACGAGCCGACTCGTTCGGCCATTCAGGCACTGGCCCAGGTCGTGGGACTCAACATCATCATTCCGTCGGATCTTGAGGGCACGACATCCGCGACTCTCTCCAATGTCTCGTGGCAGCGGGTTCTCTCGACCATTCTTGAGCGCAACGGTTACCAATGGTTCGAGGATGACGGAATCATCGGTATTCGCGCTGTGGATTCAAGGGTCGTCGTCGACTCGCAAACGGGGTTATTGAACATCCGCATCCAGGACACCCCGTTCCAGGAGGTGGCCACCTTAATCGGCCAGACCCAGACCCCGGTCGTCAATGTGGTCAGTCCCCCGGAGATCGAAAATCTCCCGATCTCCCTCGAAGTGCAGGGGGTGAGCTTCGAGCAAGCCCTGAACCTCGCCATCCTCAAGCTGCCAAAGGTTGCCATGGGTCCGGGGGGCGAGGGGGGGGCGGAATCCTTTCAAGTTTACTCCACTTACCAGGTCGGGCCGAATCTGGTCCAGATCGTGGACCAGCAGTTTATCGATAGCCTTCGCAACGAACCGCCGGTTGTGCGGATCTACGACCTCCGCTATGCCAGTGCCGGAGACCTGCTGCTGAAGATCATGCCCAGCCCGGAAGATACATCCGAAAGTACAAACGGTGCGATCCCCTCCTTTCGCCAGATCTCGGATAACGTCCGCCCGGTTGTCGAAGGGGTGCAAAGCGTCGCCGCCGACCATGCCAACAATCTCCTCCTGATCACCGCCCGCCCTGCTGCCCTCACCGAGGTCTCGGCAATGATTGAGCGCCTCGACCAGCCATTGAAGCAGATCCTCATCGAGTCGAAGTTCGTGGAGATCACTGGACAGGATGGCAAGAATCTCGGCGTAGACTGGTCGACCCTGCAGGGTTGGGGACTTTCCGCTGGCCCCTTCACGCGCAACTGGTCCCGGACCCGGAGTCAGGATGAAACCAGCACCACCATCCGCACCAATGACCGCAGTTCCTCCGATAACCGCACGCGTAGCATTATCGACGGGCGCACATTCACAACCAGCGACAACTTCTCGCGGGACAGTTCTTCCGGAACCGCCAGTGAATCCGGCGTGTCCAGCTCGAATTCCTCCCAAACGGTCGGGAATGTTACGACGTTTGAATCCGGGTCCAGCAATTCCTCGGAAACTACCAGCGATTCCGGAAGCTCGAACAACAACTCCTTCAACCGTTCGTCCAACCTCAACAACTCCGATACCACCACCCAAAACATTACGAACTCGTTCTCCACATCGGATAACTTTAGCAACACCCTTCAGAATGTCGCCTCGACCGCCCGGGTGGATTCGGCAATCTTCACCGCCGACCAGTTCCAGCTTATCCTCCGGGCACTCGAGGAAGAGAGCGACGCCAAGCTCATCACGAATCCAAACGTCGTAGCCATCAATGGAAAACAGGCAAGGGTCGAGCTGGCGGACTATTTCTTCAAGCCCGGCCCGACCGAAACCAACGACGGGGTGACAACCACTGGTGAACCCGTCCCCCTCGAACCCCGACCCGGCACCTCCCTGACCGTGACCCCTACCGTGGTCGGCGGCCAGCTGATCTCGCTGAACGTTGTCCCGCAGGTCAACAGCGTGATTGGGAACCAGTTAATCGACGGAAACGAGATCCCCACCGTCCGGCGGAGGGCTACCGACTCCGAGGTGCTCCTGCGGAGCGGTTCGACCCTGGCCATCGGCGGCCTCATCACCGACGAGAATGTTACGAACTCGAACAAGGTGCCAGTTCTCGGCGATATTCCGATTCTCGGGCGCCTCTTTTCTTCGGAAACCAACAGCATCCAGACGACCAACCAGATCATCTTCATCACTGCCAGTCTCCTCAATCCCCAGTCGAATACCTACATGGATGTGATCGGAATCGAGCGCTTTAACGAAATGGGCTTGACCGACCGCGAGGTGCAGGGCGTGGGAGCGCGACGCCTGTCCCCAGAGGAGGTTCAGCTCCAGCAAGCCGTGCGCCAAGCCCGCAATGAGGCCGCAACGAACGAGATCCTCCGGGCACTCCGAATGCGCGAGGCCATTGAAGAGGCCGAGGACGCCGTGTCGGAGGAGGAGTTGGAGACGGAATCGTCCGGGGTAGACACATCCTACCACAAGCCCTCCCGAACAGGACCAATCGGCCGCCGCTAACTCAGGCAGTCCAACCACTGTGGCATCATGAAATTACTTCCAGCGATCCTCTTCCTAAACCTCGTCGCAGGATTGTCGGCCCAGAACGACGCCGATGATTTTCGCACCGTTAGCCGATATTACTCGGACACGATCGGCTCGCGCCTGGTCGTTCGCCCGGAAACACAGCAAGGGGTCTTCGCCCGGGATCTGGAACTGCGGATCGAGGACGAGACCTTCTATGATTTGGAGACATCCGAATTTCGCGAGCGGGAGATCGCGACAATCCAGGGCGGCGGCATGGGCAATCTGGGCCTGCGTTTCTATACCCAGCAGATGCGCAGCCAGGAAGAGTTCATTCAGGTCCTCGAGGATTTTCAGGATAAGATCAAGGCCTTTCAACGCTACCGGAGCGATATGCAGCGGCTTGAGGAAAAATGGATGGGCGACGGCGGCAGGGCACTGAGCGAGTCCAGGGTCGTCACCGAGATTCAAACCGACTTTTTCGACCGGCCCTCGGTCGTCTCCCTGAACTGGGATTTGAAAAATGACCGACTCTGGTTGAGCCTGGACGATTTTATCAACATCGACCGATCCATCGCCGTTCCCCTGACCCGGCTGATCGAACGGATCCCGGAGTATTCCCGCCAACGCCGGGAATTTCGAAAAGCGATTGCCGAGAAGAACGAGTGGGTCGATAAAACTCTTGCCCTGCCCGTTCATTCGGAGGATCAACCCACCGCCGACCGCGTCGATACCCCGACCGTCATTTCCGAAGAACACGAAGAAAGCCAAAAGTCCGAAGAGGAGTAAGAACCAGGATTCCCCACAACTGCGGATTCCTTCATGTATGCATGAATAGTGGCAGGAAAACAATCACATTGGACGAGGAAGCTTACTCCAGGCTCAGGGCTTGGAAGCGGGAACCGAGCGATTCATTCTCGAAAGTTGTGAAGAGAATCCTGCCGAAAGCGGGAGGCAGGATCTAGTATCTTGTAACAGTTTTTCTTTCGTAGTCGGACCGGCTTGCCGTCCGATCCCTTTCGGCTCAATCATCGCTTTGGGTGCCGGGGGCCAAGGCCACCCCACTACGCTTTGATACGAAATTGATTTTGTTACAAGATACTAGTACACCCATCGTATTCTTTCTGTGAGTTCAGCTAAAATTCTGGGTTGTTCCCGCCCCTGTGGCATAACAAAAGTGGAAATTGGTTTATTTTTGGAGCATAGGTCGAGTTTTTTGAAACCTTCTGGGTGTCCCGAAATTTTCCTTTATATTTTGCGTCTGACCCCCTGGCTGTTCCAACCGGCCCATCGTCGGCGATGGGAGGGACGAAGCGGGCGTTCCCGGGATTGGAACCGCCGATCCAGTTTTGGCTGCGGCGGAACTCACCGGGTGTCTTCTGCTCGCCGCAGACGCCTTCCATGACGATGGCATGGGCTTCGCGCAGCAGCCTGTTGGAAAAGGGGAGTGTTTCCAACTGCTCTAATTAAATCATCGGGATCGACCGAGGCTTGTTAATCCTGGCCCTCTGTGGAGCGGCGCTCTTGTCCTGATTCGCTGGGTGCCGGCGAGATAGTATTTCCCAATCCGCAGGCCTTTTCACCCACTTTGTTCAAGGCCCTCTGCAGTTCTGGCGGCCCCGAACAAAGGTTCTTAGCCTCTGTCTTTCATTCGCGCAGAACTTGACCCGGGGTCAAGTCGCACTATATTCGTGTTGCATGAAAAACGTGACAATTTCCGTTGATGAAGAGGTCCTGCGATGGGCGAAGGTGTCTGCTGCGCAGAACGACACCAGTGTTTCCCGGATGTTGGGTGAGGAGTTGCGCCTCAAGATGCTGAATGAAAAGCAATATGGGCGAGCGAGGAAGCGCTTTCAATCCCGCCAGCCCACGGCGCTGAAACCCCAAGGCACGCCTTACCCTTCGCGTGACAGCCTCTATGAGCGATAGCATTTTCGTCGACACCAACATTCTGCTCTACGCGCGGGATGCATCCGAACCGGAGAAGCAATCGATTGCCGCGCAGCGTCTCGACGCATTGTGGGAGACCCGCAGCGGGCGGATTTCCGTTCAGGTGTTGAATGAATATTTTGTCAACGTCACCCGGAAGTTGGATCCCGGTCTTTCTCCCGGGGAGGCGTGGGATGATGTCGAGGCTTTGAGTGCATGGGGTCCGCTGCCGATCGACATGGCGCTTCTCCAGCGTGGTTACCATGTGCACAAACGTTATGGGCTTTCCTGGTGGGACTCACTCATTGTGGCGGCAGCCGAAGCTTCCGGCAGTACGACCATCCTCAGTGAGGATATGACCCATGGTGCGGATTACTTGGGAATCACCGTGGAGGATCCTTTCGATTCGCTCGTTCCGTAGTGGCATTCATTCGCCGCACCAAGTCCGCCCGACTACTTTGGAGCACCTCGCAGTGGCTTCCGGGCAGGAGGCAACCGCTGGGTGTCCGGTATTTTCAATGAGGAATCTCCGCAAAAAAGCACAGAAGTCACATAGGCCGACGCGCCATGACGAAATCCTCCAACGATCTCGCACCGTAGGGGGGTTCCCTTCAGGGTCCGCCTGTGATTTCCGGCAGGGACGCCTCCCTCAAAGCGTCCGTTTCGCCGGAGCAGAATGGTTTCCTCACGGTTCGGCCACCATCAGCGACTCCGCTTTCTGCACATACTGGGTCAGTCGGGGCTTTTCCTTCTGCAACGCCCGAAAGTCGCATTCGACTTGAATGCCGTGCCAGAAATCTTCCGACTGACCGAAAAACGCACCGAAACGGATCGACATTTGCGGAGTGATCGAGCGCTTGCCGTGCACGATCTCGTTGATCGCCCGGGGAGCCACACCGATCGCCCGGGCCATTGCGTTCTGCGATATCCCCATCGGCTTCAGGTATTCCTCCAAAAGGATCTCTCCGGGTGTAATGGGTGCGTTCATGAATATAACGTGTAACGTTATGAGGGTGCTGTCAATGGTAGTCGCAAATTCTCACATCAGTCGGCCCGCGTTCCGTCCAGCGGAAGATGATACGCCACTGATCGTTTATTCTAATGGAGTGGTATCCCCTGAGATTCCCCTTGAGCGCTTCGAGGCGATTGCCGGGAGGGACCCGAAGGTCCTCCAGTTTTCCTGCCCGGTTCATCTGGATTAGTTTCCTGAGCGCAACCCGGGCGATTGCACTGAATCGACGGCTCCTCTCCTCGTGGAAAAGCTTTTCCGTATCGGTGTCGGCAAAGGACTGAATCATATCGTGGGCGGGGTTGATCGATTTCGCTTTCTACTCAGAAAAGTTAGTGTTAGTGATCAAATTCCTTGGAAGAGCGACTCACACGGAGGCACCAAGGCACGGAGAGGAAGAGTTGTCCATTGGCTTTTCGAATAAGCCAGCAGGAGGAAGATGTCAAAAAGTAAGTCAGTGATGCACTCCAAGGGGAATTTATGCCAACGCCTTTTCGGCCGAACTTGGACCGCAGAATTTATTCCGCCCCGTTGGAAAGGTCGAGAGGGATGGAAAGATCGACGGCTAAGGAAGACCGCCTACTTGCACATTCCTGGAAGTAGATGAAAATACATGGATAATTGGACTGACCCCATCCTCTGCCTCCTGATCAACTCAAATAACCGGCTCGATGACTTCCAGTCCCTCAAAATAATCCCGGTAGTATCCACGGTCGCGCGCGAGCAGGCGTTGAGTGTGCTCCAAAGCATGCGCTCCGATGAGGAAATCCGGAAGAACGCGCTTTGTCCGACCCGAACGGGACAAATAGCGAGCATACATGCGACCCGCCCTCGCAGCGGATTCGCGGGTCGTCGGGTAGTAAAGAATGCGCCATTCCTCGAGGAAACGTTCGAGATCGTCAGCTATCAGCGCGGGAGTGATTTCCGCCAGGACGCACTCGCCGATAACCAGAGAACCACGCTCAAAGGCTTCGACCAGAGCCGCCTCGGAGGCGTCCGCCCATTTCGGGTCGTCAGTCACCACATCGAGGATTACGCTCGTATCAAGTGCGGTCTTCATCAGCCGCCGCGCAGCTTGCGAATATAGGCATCGACAGACTCTCCTTTCGCCAGGCGTCCCCGTCCGCGCCACTTCCTTATGGGTGCGCCCCCGCCAACACGCTTCGCCACGAGGCGTCCGTTTTCCTCCGAAAAATCAAGCACCGCCCCCGGCACGAGACCGAGGTCTTCGCGTAAACGCTTGGGGATCGTAACTTGGCCTTTCTCCGACAGTATAGAATTCATACTATTAAGGTAGTAATTCCTACATCAAAGTCAAGGATCGCTTTTTAAAGGTGTTTGGACCAGGGCTACTTCCCAGGGCTTTTTCATTTAGCGGCTGGAAGCCGCCAAACGAAAAGAAATCGCATAA
>CAZWFJ010000157.1:0-10566 GCA_964633135.1 uncultured Puniceicoccaceae bacterium
TCTATAAGCCCTTGAATTCGAACCTTTTCCGAAATTTTCAGCAATCTAACTTCCGCCTAGCCGAACCACCCGAGGAACCTCCTCCTCCTCGCGATGCTGGCCGCATTCCAGTCCGCCAGCTGGACGAGGGCCGACCTGGGGAATCCCGAACCATCCTAAAATGAGTACGTTAATCCGAAGCTTCACCATCGAATTTTCCGCGACCGCGACCGACCGGAGCACAAGCATCGTTTACCAGAACGACTCCGCAACCATCGTCGTCTCTGGGGCCGATGGAGTTGCCAGTGGGGAGTTGACCTTGAGGCCGATCACCGATCCGACTACCGCCGCTTACGAGGTCTCTGGCACCGTCTCTGGAAGCGAGGTCACCTTCGTCTTGCCGACCAGCGAGAGGAATGACTTCGAGAGCGCGATTCAGTTGGTCGATACAAGCGGTAGTGTGCTGACCTGCCATGCCGGGCTTTTGCTGATTCGCTGAAATGGCCGAATTTTAAGGGCACTTCTGGGGCACACGGTCGAAACGGAAGTCTTCGAGTTTGAAGCTTTAATGCTCTAAGCCCTTTACTTCCAAGGGTTTCCAGTGGCACGCGGCGAGGGAGTCGAACCCCCAACCTCCTGATCCGTAGTCAGGTGCTCTATCCAATTGAGCTAGCCACGCATGAAGGAAAGCGATCATGTAAAACTGCGGAGGAACGGATGTCAAGCTTCTGGAGGGTAAAAATTTGTGATCGGGCATGATCCGAAGAGAATCCGGCACTGCAATCCCGTTGCAATTTTGATTCAGTCCATCATATTCGAGCGATCATGAGCTTGCCGAACCTAATGACGCTTTCGCGCATCCCGTTTCTGTTTTTGATCACGGCCTGTCTTTTGTTGCCATCCCCCGGACCGATACTCGCGCTGATTTTTTTCATTATTGCGGCGATCACCGACTGGGCCGACGGGTGGTTGGCCCGGCGCTCTGGGCAGATCTCGGATTTCGGGAAGCTGATGGATGCGCTGGCAGACAAGATTCTGATGGTCGGGATGCTGGTCGTCGTTCTGGCGGTGAATCTCCTGCCGACGTGGACGCTGTTTTTCGTGCTCCTCACAATCGCCCGGGAGTTCTGGATCACTGGACTCCGGCTGGTGGCAGCGGCCAGGGGCGTCGTTCTCGCTGCCGAGAGACTGGGGAAGTACAAGACGGTTTTCCAGATCATCGCGATCGCCCTGCTTCTCCTGGCCAAGGCGATCGCGGTCGATTTCGGTGGCAGCTTGGAGAGTGGTGTCGGGTGGATTTCGTTATGGGCCGGGATCTTCGTCTTCCTGATTGCGGCCACCCTGACGGCAGTCTCTGGCGCGGTTTATCTCTGGAAGTACCGAACGTTGATGGGAATCGGCAAACCAACCCCCGCTCATGAACCTGCATAATCGCAATCCATTCTGGAGCCTGATTCCCCGGCGGGTAATCCTCGGGGCGACAACCTTCGGCCCGATCGGGCAATTGAAAGCGCCCGGCACTTGGGGTTCGGTAGTTGGAATCCTGCTGTTTACCCTGGTGTTCGCCTACCTGCCGCCAGTCCCCTACCTGTTACTCAGCCTGCTCTTCATTTTTCTGGCGGTGCCTCTTTGCGAGGAGGCCGAGATTCGGCTCGGGCGCAGGGATCCGGGCTGTGTCATTCTCGACGAATGTGTGGCGATTCCCATTTGTTTTCTTGGAATCCCGTTTCAACCCGGAGAGCCAGCATGGGCATGGATCCTGGCAGGATTCGCGCTCTTTCGCTTTTTTGACATCCTAAAACCCCTGGGCATTTCCAAGCTGCAGAGCCTCGGGGGGGGGTGGGGGGTCGTCGCCGACGACATCGCTGCCGCAGTCGCGTCCAATATTGTTCTGCAAATCGCATTTGTGCTGATTCGTTGACATTCACACCGCAATCCTGGAAATAGAGCACTCTACTCAGGTCGATCTTCTTCTACTATTCTTTCCGATGAAAAATAACAACAAACTCGACTCCGAAGACATCCCGCTGGAAATCAGGCGAAAGGCGCAGAGGACGATCTGGATTCTCTACGGGGTGATGGCATTCCTCATTCTGCTCCCCTTTGTAATGCTCTTTTTCCGATGATCCGGGATCGATGAACAGGACCATATTTATCATTCGGATCTTTTTTTTCGGGATTTGTATTCTCGGAAGCTGGCTCATCACACTCACGTCCGAGGAGTACGATACCGGGCAGGTTTTGTTTTTTGGGGCATGCCTGGGGGCACTTGTGATACTGGTGGACATCTATTTGAAGGGCTTCTCGGTGCGGGGTCTGTCCGCCCTGACCTTCGGCCTCTCGATCGGGGCGCTCATCGCCTGGATCATCGCCTCTTCACCGCTTTTCGCTCCCCTGGAGGCCGATCCGGATTTTGCCGAAAACCTCCTCCTGGTGCAGATGATTCTTTTCGTGGTGTTAATGTATCTGGGAGCGGTAGTTGCCCTGCGGGGAAAGGATGAGTTCAACCTCGTGATCCCCTACATGAAGTTTGTACCCCATGATGTGCAGACGCCGGTCGCCCTCGTCGATACAAGTGCGCTGATCGATGGCAGGATCGTGCCCCTGTGCAAGTCCGGTTTTTTTGGTCACGCCATCGTAATTCCCAAGTTTGTGATTGCCGAGCTGCAAAACGTAGCCGACTCAAATGATGTCCAGCGCAAAGCGGCCGGGCGCCGGGGAATTGAGATGCTCAATCAACTGCGCGAAAACAAGGATATCGATCTTCGGGTCGAATCCTCCGACGTGGACAGCGAGGACAAGGTGGACGCCAAGCTCCTGTTCCTGGCCCGCTCCATGAAGGCGAAGATTTTGACCACCGACTTTAACCTGGCCCGGCTGGCACAGTTTGAAGGAATCCCCTGGCTCAATCTCAACGATCTGGCCGACTCGCTGAACCCGGAGGTCCATGTGGGGCTGTCGATCAGCGTCGAACTCCTGAAGCCGGGGAAAGAACCGGACCAGGCGGTGGGCTACCAGAGAGACGGTTCCATGGTTGTGGTCAACGACGGGAAGCAGTTCATCGGCGAGCGGGTCCAGGCAGAGGTGATCAGCATTGTCCCCACTGCCGGGGGGCGGATGATTTTCGCAAAAATCAACTAGTATCTTGTAACAGTTTTTCTTTCGTAGTCGGACCGGCTTGCCGTCCGATCCCTTTCGGCTCAATCATCACTTTGGGCACCGGGGGCCAAGGCCACCCGACTACGCTTTGATACGAAATTGATTTTTTACAAGATACTAGGTTCGGAAGCCTCCTGATCTTTGAAGCGAGGCACCTCAAACGAGAATCGGCTCCCGTTCCCCTCCTCGCTCTCGACCTGCAGGGTGCCCCCCATTTTTTGCACGAGGCTCTGGCAGAGAATCAGGCCCACCCCGGAGCCTTTTTCGTTTCCGGTCCCGAGAGTGCTTTGTCTCTTCTCGGGGAGGAAGAGGGAATCGAGCCGCTCTTTCGACATGCCGATTCCTTTGTCCGTGATGGCGACGCGAATGGTCTCCGCAAGCGGCTCGCATTGAAAAGTAACCCGACCGCCGGGCCGCGAATATTTTACCGCATTGGAGAGAAGATTTCGGATCACCGTTGAGAATGCGTTGATCAGACTCAACACGGCCGTTCCTGCGGGGATCGAGGCGACCAGTTCCACTTGTTTCTTCTTGAACAGGGGCAAAAGCAGCGACTCGACGGAGCAAAATACATCATTGACCGAAAACGCAACAGCGTTCTCCTCGAATCCACCCGCCTCGTTGCGAGCCCAAATCAAGGCGTCCTCAAAGAACACCGACAAGCGCCGCGAGGAGTCCTCGCAAGTACGGATCATCTCAACCAGATCCTCTTTCTCCAACTCCCCGGCACTTTCCAGTGCTTCGGAGAGGAGGTGATTGAGTCCATACAGGGGGGCTCTCACATCGTGGGACAAAATGGACAAAAAGTGCTGCTGGTTCTCAATGACTTTCGAAAGCTTGCAGTTGGCGGCACGAAGGCTGTCCCTGGCGAGCTTCAGGGATATCTGGCTTTTCACCCGGGCCAGTACTTCGGGAATCTGGATTGGTTTTGTGATATAATCGACTCCGCCCGCTGTAAAGCCCGCCAGAATATCCTCTTTCTGCGTCTTGGCTGTGATAAAGATCACTTCGAGATCAGGGGCAAACTGCGAATCCTTGATTGTGCGGCAGACCTCAAAGCCGTTCATTCCCGCCATCATGACATCAAGGAGGACGAGGTCAGGCGGCGACTCGCGGATCAATTCCAGAGCTTCCTGCCCGGAGGCGGCCAAAGCAACGTCATATCCATTCTGATACAGTGCTGTCCCCAGCAGTTGCAGATTTCTGGGCTGGTCGTCGACCAGGAGCACGACGGGCTTGGGAGACTGGGCCAGCGGCTCCGTCATTTCCGCTCAACCTCCTCTTCCTCCCTCTTCCCGGATGTCACGAATCTCTCCTCACTATCCGAACGAAGCCGCTCGAGAATCAAAGGGAAAAGATCCATCAATTCCTTCAACTTTTCCATATCAAAAAGACCGGCCCAATGCCGAAGCCCGTCGGCGTATCGAGTCAGGTGCGGGACCCCGTATGCCTCCCCCAGGGATTTCATGCGATTCGCCGCTGTCAAAATCGGATCGATCTGCTGGCGCCTTCTCAACTGCGTCCAATCGCCGAGAAATTCGGCATCGAGGATCTCGGCGAGTTCCCGGAGCTGAGCGGGGGTGCCAGCAGGCACGGCGGCAGACTCCGGGATGACGAACTCGGACTCGGAAGTCTCCGATTGTTCTTCTGACGACGGATCTGCATCCGACTTCTCGGTGAGAAACCGTCCGAGCACGCTCCGCAATGCTCCCTGGGAAATCGGCTTCACGAGAATATCATCAAATCTCGCGGTCGCGGAGACGGATCGCGCACGGGAAAGATCGAGAGCCGTGCAAGCCACGATCGGCAAGTCGGCAAACTTTTCCATCCGGTGAATCCTCTCCGCAGTCTCGCCACCGGAAAGCCCCGGCATTAAAATATCGAGAAGGATCAGGTCGGGACGTTTTTCCTCCAGCTTTTTCAGGCACTCTTCGCCACTGGATGCTTCTCTGACGCTTACACCCATCGCTTGCAGGGAAACCCCGAGCATGCGCCGATTCAAGGGGTTGTCATCTACGACCAATACATCGCCGGACGCAAACCCGTTCAGTCTGGCTGGGCCGTCCGCTGTCTGGCCGCTTGAAACCTGCGTCATCTCCACGGTGGAGACACCTCTCAAATCGACCACAAAGGAACTTCCCTGGCCCACTGCACTGCTCAACGAAAGAGAGCCGCTCATCATTTTCACCAGTCGTGAGGTAATCGAGAGGCCCAGGCCCGTGCCGCCATAGACTTTCTGCCGCTGCCCGCGGGATTGCTCAAAAGGCTCGAAAATACTCGCTTGATCCTCCTTCTCGATTCCGATGCCCGTATCCGCGACTTCGATTTTCAAATCCACACAGTGTTGTCCCTCATTGGTCGGCTTGCACGACACCCGTAACTCGACCTTGCCCTGGTGCGTAAACTTTACCGCATTCCCAAGGAGATTGAAAATAATCTGCCGCAAGCGGGATTCGTCGAGAATCAATTGCGGGGGCAACTGGGGGTCGATCTCCGCTGTAAGGGCAATGCCCTTTTCATCGCAACGGACCTGAAAAATATTCAGCATGTCCTGGAGAAGGTCTGCCAAAGCCGTCGGCTCGCACTGAAGTGACATTTTTCCGGCTTCAATCTTGGAAAGGTCGAGTAGATCGTTGATTAAAGCCAGCAACGTTTTCCCGCTCGAGCGGATCGCCCTAAGATACTCCACCAGCCTGGGTTCCGTGATCTCGGACTCGATCAACTCTGAAAAACCAAGGATGGCATTCATGGGCGTGCGGATTTCATGCGACATGTTTGCCAAAAACTCGGTCTTGGACCGATTCGCCTGGGAAGCCTCCTCCGCCATATCCTGCGCCCGCAGGATCGCGGCGGCCAGGTCCCGGTTCGTCCTCTCGGTCTGGTCCTTTGCCTGGATCAGATCCCCCTGCAGGCGCATTGTCTCCACCAGGCCCGCCAGCCCTGAGCCAACGATCTCCAGCAAGGAGACGTCCCCCGGGGACCATTCCCGGGGTTCCTCCCGCATTTCCGCTCGCATGACTCCCCACCAAACATCCCTCAGGTGGATCGGCACCATCAGGAGAGAGCACACTCCGAGATCGGACAGGCACTCGCGCTCCTCATCCGAGCAGTTGTCCCGAATGACGACCACGCTCTCGCCCCTCCGGAGGCATTCAACCCAAGGGGGCAAGCTGATCGTTCGGATCGTTCCGCTCGGATTTCCGAGGCTGATCGGAGGACTCGCGCCACGGATCCATCGACAAACCTGCAAAAACTCGGGCGGCACCCCTTCCTCATCCTTCCCGGATTTCTCCGCCACGTAGATCCGATCCGCACCGAAGAAGGAGGCCAGCAGACTGACTGCCTCCCGAATCCCGTTCTCGATATCAGACGAGGTGATCAGCTCCACGAGCGCGCTTGCGGCAACACGCAGCTGCTGATCCCTTTGTTCGAGTGCCCGGGCAGCCTCGTCTCGCCGCCCCGCATTCCGGACCACACAGAAATGAGCGTCGGACTCGCCCCACCGGCCACTGCTAATCTGCACCTCGCCCTGCATCAGCCCGCTGCCCTTCCGCAAAAAAGGAGCCGAGCAGATCGGCAGATTCCCCAAAATCAAATCGTCAAAATTCTGGCGGGCCAATTCCCGATACTGATCCGGTATCAAATCAAACAGGTTGATCCCGAGGAGCTGCTGTCGCTCATAGCCCAACTCGGTCCCCACGATGTCGTTGGCGTAAATAATCCCGTAATTCTCGTCGAGGATCAAAATCATCTCGTCAATCGAGTTAATCAACGTGTTGAGATTCCGCTGTCCCGCCCGGTAGAAGGTTTCGGATTCGATGCGGTCCAATGCACCCTGAGCCTGGATCTCCAGTTGCTCAATCGCCTCAATGACCACCCTGGGGGGAAACGAGTGCCCTCTCGATCCCACCCAGATACATCCCGCAACCTCGCCACCCCGAACAATCCGAAGCTCGGTAACCGAGATCGGATCCGTCAGCTTCCGCCCCGCCAATGGTTCCAAGTCGCTTTCCTCATAGTAAAATAGCGGATTTCGAGCGGCAGCCCGCTCAAGCCTCCGTATCCCATCCAGCTCTGGGGGGACCCCTTGGGCGTAGACACGGTCCAACGGCTGCCCGCTCTTCTCCCGGCAAAATACCAGCGCAAACTCAAATTCCGACAGTTTTACCAAGCCCTCTGCAAGAGCCTCCAGGATACCCTCGTCCGAATACACCTCTCCATACCGGACGGCTACTTCCTTCTCAATCTCCAAAACCGATTCCGCCAATTTCTGATCATCGATAATGGAATCTGCCCCGGCAAACCGCAATGCCAGTCCATTTTGATCGCGCTCAAAGACCTTCCCGCGAGAAAGAATCCAGATCCACGAGCCATTCTTTTTCCGAAGTCGCAGCTCGACGGAATACGATTCAGTTTCTCCGATAAGATGCCGGTAGAGTGCCTCGTTTTTCTGCGCGGTATCTTCCGGATGAGTGATCGCCCCGAGAAAATCGACCCCGAGATCGTGGTGCGGATTGTCATAACCCAGGTGGGAGGCAAACCACTCGTGGTCGTAGGTAAAAACGCCGTTTCCAATATCCCAGTCCCAGAAGCAGAGTCCCGTCCCCGCAAACGCCCGCCCCAGTCGCTCAGCGTCCTCCTGGCGCGACTCCGCCAGCATGCGCCGGCGTTCCATCTGCAGGGCCACGAAAACCAGTGCCCCCAAGACTGTGGCCAAAATCAATCCGACCAGGAAAAGAACCCGTGGATCCGTCCAGGAAAATTCCGCTATGGTTGATAGTTCAGGCATGGATTCGAAAACTCGCGAGAGTTCTCCATTCCCCCTAGCCTAGACGGCGACAGACCTCTGGCAATGCCAATAAAAACGCCCGCATTGCTGCGGGCGTTAAAAGGCTGTAAATCGACCCTGACGGGTCGTAAGCGATATGCTTACGGAGCGAAGTAGCCCGTGGTAACGTCAGTCGAGTCCGTAACTCGGTCCTGATCCTGAAGTTCGGAAGAATCATCTGCAGGCGCGGGCGGAGGAGGCGTCGGGACAACCGGATCGGGGGCTGGTGGGAGGCCCTCCGAAAATCCGGGTGCCGGTGCCGGGGAAGGTGCCGAGATGGTGCCGGCAGAAGGGGTGACCGCAACGAAGTTGCCGGCTTCGTCGCCTGCCGAGACGGTGGCGTTCTGCGGAATTCCGTCCAGAGACACCGTGTTGACCGAAACCTGTCCACTTTGGACCTGCACGCCGACTTCTCCGGTTTCAGGGTTGCTGAAGAAGCGAACAACGCTATTTGGATCGGTGGAAACGACGTCAAACCCGTTTCCGAAATCAACGGTCAATGATCCCTCAACCCTCACCAGAGAAAAGCCTTCGGGAACTGTGTATTCGCCGCCGGCGTCAACGTCAATGGTTTGCCGGGTGCCGTCTGCGTCTTCAATGATGACTTTCGAAGCGGAAGTCGCCTTGACCGTCTGAGCACTGGCGTAAGTGATCGGGAGAAACAGGACTAAAAGTCCGAGGAGAAGTGCTGGCATTTTTTTCATAGTAATAAGATGGTTGTTAGATGGAGAAGGTAACTTCAGGCAAATTTCCTTTCATGTCAACACCCCTTTTGCTCGCTTTCCGACTAAAAAAAAATTTTTTTCGGAAGGGTGGAGGAGATCTCTGGGCGAAGAAGGGATCAGCACTCGGGTTAGTTTCTCGGCATCATCCCGGGAGGACCTCCGCCCATTTTTTGCATGAGCTTCTCCGGGTCTTTCCCCTTCATCTTGCGCATCATCTTGCGCATCTGGCCAAATTGTTTCAGCAGTTGGTTCACGTCGCGCACATGGGTTCCCGAACCGTTTGCGATTCGCATTCTTCGTTGCCCGTTGATCAGGTTGGGGGAAAGTCGCTCGGACGGGGTCATGGAGAGGAGAATGGCTTCGGTGCGGCCCATTTTTTTATTTTCCTCGTCGCCAATATCGACCCCGCTCATCCCCGGAAGCATTTTCATAATGGACCCGAGTGAACCCATCTTTTTCACTTGCCGCATTTGGCTGAGCATATCGTCCAGATTGAAGTCGGCCTTGCGCAATTTCTTCGCCATCCGCTCGGCCTCGTCCTGATCGACGGTTTCCTGGGCTCTCTCGACCAGGGATACGACGTCGCCCATCCCGAGAATCCGGGAAGCCATTCGGTCGGGGTGAAAAACCTCAATCGCGTCCATTTTTTCTCCCGTTCCGACATACCGGATCGGAACCCCGGTGAGGCTTTTCATTGAGAGGGCGGCCCCACCGCGGGCATCCCCGTCGAGCTTGGTCAGGATAATTCCCGTCAACGAAGTCGCCTCGTGAAATGTCTTGGAGACATTAACGGCTTCCTGCCCCAGGGCACTATCCGCAACCAGGAACACTTCCTCGGGCTGGATCCTGGCCTTGAGGTCGCTGATCTCCGCGATCAGATCCTCGTCAACCTGGAGACGGCCAGCCGTGTCAAAAATGATGACGTCACACCCTTGGGAGATCAGTTCCTTCTCTCCCGTTCGGGCAATCGTTAGAACCTTTTT
This sequence comes from uncultured Puniceicoccaceae bacterium, assembly GCA_964633135.1. Taxonomy (GTDB): domain Bacteria; phylum Verrucomicrobiota; class Verrucomicrobiia; order Opitutales; family Puniceicoccaceae; genus Puniceicoccus. Next base: position 9,675 of record CAZWFJ010000157.1, read on the forward strand.
ATGGGTCCTGTCCGAGTAAACCGGGAATCCCCCTTCCCGGCCCAATGTTTCGAGCTGGTCGATGGCCGCCGGTCGGTACACATCGCAGGCGACAAGTCCTGGTTTCATCCCTTGCTTTTGAAAAAGGCGGGCCAGTTTTGCGGTGGAAGTCGTCTTACCCGAACCGTGAAGCCCGACCATCAGTATCCGAAGCGGACGGACTTTGCTCAGTTCGGTGGTGTTCTCCCCGAGGAGGTCCACCAGCTCATCGTGGATGATTTTGACGATCTGCTGCCCCGGGGTAATCGATTTTGCCACCTCGACACCGGTGCTTTTCTCGCGCACCCGCTCCACAAATTCGCGGGCAACCCGGAAATGAACATCCGCAGAGAGCAGCGCGGAACGCACCTCTTTGAGTGCCTCTGCGGTATTTTCCTCGGTAAGCTTGCCAACTCCGCGGATATTCCGCAGTGCCTTGCTCATTCGGTCTGTTAAGCTTTCGAACATCGTGAGCCTGATATACCAGACCTGGTAGCCGTTCGACAATCAGAAATGAAGAGCGCGCGAAGCCCGGGAGCCAGAAGGAGGTCGCCCTTCCTCTCGGCGGAAAGATTCGGAAGGAATATCCAGGCCTCCCATGGAAGGGTTCGGTGCCCATCCAAGGATCTATCGAACGTAGTCCCACAAAGCCAGAAGCCGCGCATGATCTCAGATTCTGCTTTCAATGAAATTTTTCATGGTGATGATAAAATATGTTTTCTCGTTAAATAATATTCCGATATATCCTCGCAGGATACCATTCTTTCGATTAAGTCCAGGCAAAGACAAAAAGTTGTAACCTGGTTGGTAGATTTAACCACAACGGTGTTGGAAATTCATTTGATATAATGGAGCATGAGAGGTCTTAGTTCGC
>CAZWFJ010000158.1:0-10357 GCA_964633135.1 uncultured Puniceicoccaceae bacterium
TTCTCCAACTCCCCAAACAAAATCTCCCCATTCACCGTCCGACTCATCAGGTGAACTGGGCTGTAGGATGCAACGCCTACGGCGTAATACGTCGGCAACGCTATTGGCGTAGAACCCGGGAACGCCCGCCGCAACCCTACCGCAACGCGGTTGCATCGTATAGCCCAGGGTTGGCTGCTAATATTTAACTGCAAAAGAAAGCAAAGTAACGCAAGTTCCTTCGCATCAGTCGTTCAGCCACAGTCATCCGCCTGACAGAATCCGAACGCCAAGAGCTTAAGCGCCTTGCACGGCAGCGAAGGGTTCACTTTTGCTAAGTCACACGAGCGGGAATATGCCGGAATATTAGCTCGGCCCACAGTCCGCATTCGATGGGTGTCCAGAACCTTACTCCTGCAACCAAATCGCTGAAAGTTGTCTTGCCAAGCTCCATTTTGCGCGGGATCATTCATCCTCTTGGAGTTGAATTTTCGGTCCATAACGCTGGGGTTCAGCGTTGCAAAACGGAGCATTGGCAATCGGCATCACAATTTATGAAGGAGGGCTTGCAGAACGGGGGATTGGAGGGGGTACGACCATTTCCCCCGACGCGTTGGAGCCTTGTTCGGCAACTTAACTGCGAGAGTCCTGTCGAGAGGGATGCCGCCCACCGTGCCCTCGCCGAGTTGTGCCGCATTTACTGGTTACCCCTTTATGGCTTCGCACGCCGCAGCGGATTCTCCGCATCGGACGCGGAGGACCTTGTCCAGGATTTCTTCGCCTCTTTACTTCGGCGGGAGGCGTTGCGGCAGGTCGAGCGGGGCAAAGGAAAACTTCGCTCGTTTTTGCTCGCTTCGCTGAAGAACCACCTGCGGGAGAGCCTGCGGCGCACCTCCCGGCGGAAACGGGGCGGGGGAGCAACGGTTGTCTCCATTGATGTAACGGTGGGAGAGCGATCCCTCTGCGAACTGGCGGACGAGGCCCTCCATCCCGACGAGGCCTTCGACCGCACGTGGGTGACGGTGCTGCTCGACGAGGTTCTGCGGGATTTCGCGGCGGAGTGCGGGCAGACCGGGCATACCGAACTCTTCCAATGGGTGGCACCCCACTTGAATCCGTCTGCGGATGACCGTGTCCCCTACGAAGAAATGGCGGATACGTTCGGCATGACCGAGGGCGCGGCGCGCGTGATGATGCACCGCCTGCGAAAACGCTACCGGAGGCTGTTGCGCCAGCGGATCGCAGACACGCTCGACAGCCAGGACTCGCTGGAGGACGAGGTGAACTATCTGATTGGCCTTTTCGGGAGAGCTTCCCCGGATCAGTGTAACGCGCCTCCGCAAACGGCTTAGGGTAAAGCAGGAACATTCTCGTGGATCGAATCTGTAACTCTTGTGGTGGACCCGTTCCGCCTGGCGGCGCGGTACCGCTCTGCCCGCGATGCCTGCTCCTTCCCTCTCTGGCCGGGGAAGAGGGAGACGAGGAGCCAGCGCGATTCGAAGAAGGCGGCGATCCGATTCGAATCGGCCCCTACCAACTCGGCCCCGTACTGGGGGAAGGCGGTTTCGGGGTCGTCTACTTTGCCCAACAGAGCCATCCCATACGGCGGGCGGTGGCTCTCAAGCTGATCAAGCCAGACGTGGATTCCGAACGGATCGTGGCTCGATTCGAACGCGAAAAGCAAATCCTGGCACATCTGGATCACCCGGGCATTGCCAAGGTGTTTGACGGCGGCCGCACGCCGAGCGGGCGTCCCTTTTTCGTGATGGAGCTGATTCGGGGAGTCCCGATCACGGAATACTGCGACCGCAATCGACTCCCCCTTGACGAACGCCTTCGGCTGGTCATAGAGGTCTGCGCGGCCGTCGGGCACGCCCACAGCCGGGGCATCATCCACTGCGACCTGAAACCCGGCAACGTGCTGATCACCCTCGTCGATGGGCGTCCGGCACCCAAGGTGATTGACTTCGGGGTTTCCATGGCACTCGGTATGAGCGAGGATGCGGCCCACTCTGCACCCGCCCGCGAGACCGAACAAATCGGGACTCCCCTCTACATGAGTCCGGAACAGAGTGGCGGCGGCGAATGGAAGATCGACGGGCGCAGCGATGTGTACGGAATCGGGATCCTGCTCTATGAGCTGGTGGTCGGCACACCGCCATTCGATCAGGCGGAACTGGAAGCGCGCCACCGGAGAAGGGACGCCGAGTCGCCGGAGGCACCGCCGGGAAGCGTGCGTCTCTCCAGGCTTGGCGAGGCTCTAGCGGAAGTCGCCCACCGGCGCCGGGTAGCACCCTCACGCCTGCGCCGACTGGTCGCGGGTGACCTCGACAGCATCCTCCGAAAGGCACTCGAAAGCGATCGGTCCCGGCGCTACCCGACCCCGAAAGCACTGTCCGAAGACTTGGAACGCTACCTCTCCGACGAGGCCGTGTCGGCACACCCGGCGACCTTCGGCTACCGTGCGCGGCGGTTTCTCCATCGCACGCGCGTCGGGTGGGTCGCGCTGATGCTGGTACTCGGGAGCCTGCTCGCCTTCGCAGTGGTTCGCGATCTGGAACGGCAGAAGATCGCCGTCGCCTTCGAACAGGACAGCCGCGATGTCGCGATGTCGATCCAACGCACCGTCGACCGCAACCTGCAGCAATTGGAATCGCTCGCCGCGTTCTTCCAAGCCCTCCGCGAGTCTCCCGATGCGCGCCAATTCCGCACTTTCGTGGCACCCTACCTGGCCCGCAACGAAGACATCCAGGCACTGGAGTGGGTGCCCCGCGTCTCCCTGACGGCACTGCCTGACCACCGAACCGAGGCCCGAAGGGGATTCGCCGACTATGCGGTTCATCCCCGCACTGCGGAGCCTCTGCGCGACAGCGTTTTTCCCATCCTTCTGGTCGAGCCGCTCGCCACCAACGATGCGGTTGTGGGGTTCAACCTCGCATCAGAACCCGCACGGAGGAGTGCCATCCTCCGGGCGTGGGATGCCCGGACACCGGCAGCCACCCCGGCCATTGAGCTGGTACAGGGGCAATTGGGCTTTCTCGTCTTCTTTCCCGTATTCGAAACGGCGCCCGACGGGCCGCTGCGCGGATTCGCGGTCTGCGTTTTTCGAATCGGCACCATGGTCCGAAGCTCGCTGGACTATGTCACCCACTCAGACATCGACCTCTCCCTCTTCGACACGATGGAACCGGGACGTCGGCTCTTCCCGTCGGCACCCCGCCCATCGGGCACGGGATGGCAACGGGAAGAAGTCATCCGGGTGGCGGACCGGGAGTGGATTGCCCACACCACGCCGCAGCCCGGCTACATCGCGGAGCGGAGCACATGGCACGCAACGGGCATCCTGCTCGGTGGTCTGGCCACGGCCGCCGCCGTGTCGGCCTACGTCGGGCGGCGCTTCGACCGCTGGAGCCGATGAGGCCCGATTCCCCCGAAAAAGCTGTAACGCCGAGCGCGAAAGGGCTTTTTAAAAAGGGATGACTCTTTCGCCGAACCACTTCTCCGTCCGAAAATTCCGCCTCCTGGCGGCCCGCACCGTTTGGCTGCTCCTGCCGCTGACCGTTCTCGCCGAGGATATTGCGGTGGATGTCCCGCCCGACAGCAGCGTCGACATCCGCAACGACTCTGGCAGCCGCTGGTACTTCACGACCGGGCCGACCCAGGGAGCGACCATGGCCCGCGTCAGTTCGAGCGGCATCGGCACCTACACCTGGCCCCTGCCCGGAACCTTCGGCCCGGATCCGCTGAGCCAGAGTGGCAATCGCCTCTGGCCCGGCGAAATCCTCCGCATTACCGTCCCAAATCTCCCCAACGGCAACGCCGTTGAAATCCCCTACACGACCAGCCCCGACCCGGAAGCACCGGTCTTCACGATCCGGGCAACCGTCAACTCGCAGCCCCACGTCGTCTCAATGGTGCTGCTCGATGGAAACCCGGTGGGCGCTGCCAGCGAGGTCCGTTGGGGTGTCACCTTCAGCGAACCCATCGCGAATGTCACGGCGGCCAATTTCGCGCTCGTCAACCCTCAGGCTATTGCGGGAGCCAGCATCACGGACGTCTCCGGCGAGGACGAGGATTGGGTCGTGACCGCCCGGATCGGGGCGGGCGTCGGTCTGGTCGGATGCAACTACATCGGGACGGTCGTCGAGACACCGGAGGTGCTCCCTAGCTTCACCGGATTCATCTATCAGGTTCAGGAGTTTCCCAGCGTCCTGCGACAACCCGTCGGCGGCGTGACCATTCTGGACAACCAAAGCTACACTTTCACCGCCGAAGGCCGGATGCCGAGCGGCAGCGACGTGGCCTATGAGTGGTACCAAAACGGAGTCTTCATTCCCGGTTCCCGCAATTCCACGACCCCCAGCACCGACGACAGCTTCACCGTATCGAACCTGAGCGTCGGCACGCACACCTTCTTCTGCCGTATCCTGAGCCGCCACAACGAGTCGATCTTCATTGATAGCGAGACCGTGACGATAACGGTGGAGTCGTCAATCCTACCCGGGCCACCGGAACTGGCCTCGCCCCGCGCGGAGAACCTCACGCGGACCGATGGGCGACTCGGTGCGCAGGTCACCAGCGACCGCAGCGTGCCAGTGACGGCGCGGGGCGTTCTCTATGCGCCGACCTCCGCCGGTGCGTCGTTGACGCTCGGCGCGCCGGGCGTCAATCAGGTCGACCACCCGGTGGCGGAGCTTGGCTCGTTCGGACTCACGGTACCGCTCGCAGCGGACACGGAGTACACCTTTGTCGCCTTCGCCATCAACGCGGAGGGCGTGGCCTACACGGAACCACTCACGTTTGACACCATCTTTGAAGTGCCCGTTGTCGGCAACCCATTCGTCAACGCGATTGAGCGAGAGTCTGCGGCCTTCAACGCCCGGGTTCTCGACAATGGCGGGACTGCGGTACAGACCAACGGCTTCCTCTTCGCCCCGGCCTCGGCAGGTGACTTGCTGATGGAACGGGGCAACCCCGGCGTCACCGAGATCACCTCGGTGCAGACCGCGAACGACTTCTCGGCGGTCGCCGGGGGACTCACCGCCGGCACTGAATACCGAGTAGTCGCCTTTTCGGAGAACGTGGCCGGAACCGGTTATTCGCCGGATGTCCAGAGTTTCTCCACAGCCGAACCGCAGAGCCTGGTCGTGGCCACCACGATTGAAGCCCTCGACCCCTACGACCAGGTAACCAGCCTGCGCGACGCCGTCGCCCATGCGGCTGAACTGGGCGGCCCCCAAACGATCACTTTCGACCCCACAGTATTCGGTGGACCCCAGACGATCCGCTTGAAGCATCGCAACGTTTCCCTCGAGGGCGACCTCACTGTGGCCGGACCCGGCGCAGACCTGCTGACTCTCGACGGCCAGAACCAAACCGGCATTTTCGAAACCTTCTCCGGCACCGTGCAAGTTTCGGGACTCACGCTCGCGAACGGACGCTCCTGGACGGGCGGCAGCTATTACAACGAGGGCGGCGCGGTCTCGCTGACCGACTGTGTGATCCGCGACAGCTCCGCCACCGGGCGGACCGGAAACAAGGGCCAGGGAGGAGCGGTCTTCAATCGCGACGGCACCATGACCCTGACCCGCTGCACCCTCACGGGGAACTTCGCTCAGAATGAGGGTGGGGCCGTCTTCATCGCGGGTAGCGGCTCGGTCATCCTGCGCGACTCGACGATCACGGGAAATGTCAGCAACGCCGAGGGCGGCGGCATTGGCCTGTTCTCGGGCACGGTGCTGATCGATCAATGCACGATCGTCGACAACAACCAGCAAGGAATCTACAATTTCGGCGGCGAGGTCACGATCGGGCGCAGCCTCGTGGCCGGCAACGCGCCCGAGGATGTCTTTTCGATCGGAAACACCGGTCCCTTGGTCACCAGTCTCGGCCACAACCACATCGGCCAGACGGGACTCGGCATCGGGTGGGTGGCCTCCGATACGCTCAACACCGCCACCGACCCCCTGCTGGCGCCGCTCGGCAGCTATGGTGGACCCTCACCCACGCGGCCGCCCTTGCCCGGAAGCCCGCTGATTGGCCAGATCCCGGCGGGCACCACCGGGGTCCCGGCGACGGATCAACGGGGCGTGGCCCGGGATCCCGCCCAGCCGACCGACATCGGGGCCATCCACACCAGCGGCTATGCACTCTCCGTGATCGCCGGGGACGGGCAGACCGCCCTGGCGAGCGCCGAGTTCTCCGACCCGCTGAGCGTGCGACTGGCACCCAATCATCCCGACGACCCGGTGGACGGCACGCCGATCGCTTTCACCGCGCCTTCCGCCGGCCCGGGAGCCGCCCTCGGTCTCTCTTCGGCGGCGATCTCCGGCGGCACCGCCTCGGTCGCGGCAAGCGCCAATACAGAGCCGGGCACCTATCAAATCACCGCCAGCGTGCCGACGGTCGGCTCCGTGGCATTCTCCCTTACGAATATCGACCCCGCACTCATCCCGGTGGTCGATCCGCCCACGGTCGGTGGGGTGACCACCACGGCGGCAGCCATTAACGCGAGCGTTGCGACCGATCCCAGTGCCCCGGTGATCGAGCGGGGCATTCTCCTCGCCCCCACCGCCGTGAATCCGAATCCGGCCCCGGGAGGCGCGGGCGTGGTGGCCGTCCTCGATCCCCCCGCCGGCGCGGGCGCATTCACGGTGAACCTGGCCGGGCTGGCCCCGGGGATCACCTACAGCGTCGTCGCCTTCGCCACCAACAGTCAGTGGACCACGCTTTCCACGCCGGTGGTCACCTTTGCGACCCCTCCCGTGCCGCCCGTCGTCGCGACCGCCCCGGCAACCGGTGTAAGCCTCGATTCAGCACGCCTCGAGGGCACCGTCGATGCCTTCGGCCTGCCCACCGAAGTCCGGTTCCAGCTTGCCACTGACGGCCTCTTCACCCCGACCGAGGCCTCGGTTTTCGCCTCGGGCTATGTCGGGGTCAGCGATGTCCTCGTCAATGAAGCCGGAGACATTCTTGTGGCGGACCGCAATACCGGCAGCCTCCGAATCTTCACCCCGGATGGCACGCTCCAGGAAACCCTGACCGGCTTCGGCGCGATCCATGGCCTCGCGCTCGACCCCGCCGGCAACCTCTTTGTCGCAGAGTCCACTCAAGTCCTGAGGGTCGCTCCCGACGGCACCCGCACGACTCTCGCCAGCGGCCTCAATGGCGCCAGCGGCCTCGCCTTGGCGACGGACGGAACCGTTTTTGTTGCCGAGACATCCATCGGTGCGGTCCGGCGGATCGCGCCGGACGGGACCCTGGGTTTTGTCGGCGGATCCTTCGGGCAGCCAAACGATGTCGCCCTCGACGCCGCCGGAAATCTCTACGTCTCGGACACCCTCGACGGAGCGATCAAGCGTGTGAGTCCGGAGGGCGTGGTGAGCGTGTTCGCCGCAGGTTTCGACCGCGTCCACGGGCTGGCGCTCGGCCCCGATGGCGTGATCTACGCCTCCGACGAGGACGCCGACCGCGTGATGCAGGTCCACCCCGATGGCACCATCGTCGATCTCGGTTCCGGCTGGCTCGAACCCTCCGGTCTCTTTCTCGACCCGGTGGGTAATCTCTGGGTGGCCGATTCCTTGAACGGCCGCATCGTGCGCCTCGCCCCGCCCAGCGTGGCGGCCGATCCCGCCAACCTCTCCGGTTCCGGCGCGACGCCTGTTGCCTCTTCCCTCAGCGGCCTGTCGGAGGGCACCGAATACTTCTTCCGGGTGCTTGCCTCCGGGCCGGGCGGCACCGTGGTGGGTGACACCGAGTCGTTCACCACCCTGACCCGGCAGGCACCCAGCTTCGCGAGCGCCGACGGGGTCACCTTCACTCCAGGTGTGGCCGGCAGCTTTACGGTGAGCGCGCTGGGCCTTCCCGTGCCGACTTTGTCGCTGGGCGGCACGCTGCCCGCAGGCGTCAGCTTCGATCCGGCGACGGGACTCCTCAGCGGGACTCCGCTGGCGGGCACGACGGGTGCTTACCCGCTCACCCTCACCGCCACCAACGGCATCGCGCCCGAAGCGGTGCAGGCCTTCACCCTGACCGTCGCCGACACGCCGAGCCTGACGGTCACGACCGCGGGCGATACGGTGGACAATCTCGACGGCGAGACCTCCCTCCGTGAGGCCATCGCCTTCGCCAACAGCGGCAACGCGGGAGCCAATCCCGTCATCACCTTCGCCCCCGCCCTGACCGCCTCCGGCGACGCGGTCATCACCCTCACGCAGGCCGGCGACACGGGCAACGGCCCCTCCGCCTTTGGCATCACCGTCGAAGTGACCCTTGTCGGTCCAACCGGCGACCATGGGATCACCCTGGAGGCGGACGCGCCCGGCGATCTGCGCCATTTCCTCGTTCATGGCAGTGGGGGGCTCACCCTGGAAAACCTGACCCTGAGCGGTGGCCGAGCGGCTGACTACGGCGGTGCCATCTGGAGCTTCGGCAGTCTGACCGTGCGCGGCAGCACCTTCTCCGGCAACCACGCGGGTCAGGAAGGCGGAGCAATTCAGGCCTGGGGCGGGGCTCCGCGTCTCGTGGTCGAGAACGCAACGATCACGGGCAATTCCGCGGACGGCACCGCCAGCGCCATCTCCACCGGAGCGATCGAATCCCGCTTCCATTCCGTAACCATGGTCGACAATACCGCCCCGGCCACCGGTGCCACCCTCTGGATCTTTGAGACCGCGCTGGAGATGACGAACTCCATCATCGCCCGCAACACGAACGACGGGGCCCAAACCTTCGGCACCGGCACCTTTGGCCCCGGCAGCGCCCACAACCTCCTCGGCGCTGGCACCTGGCCTGGCCTGACCGACGGCACCGATGGCAACCAGCTCGGCGTGGCGGATCCCCTGCTGGCGACCTTGCAGGACAACGGCGGGCCGACCGCCACCGTGTTGCCGCTCGCCGACAGCCAGGCGGTCAATGCCGGCACGGCCACCGGCGCACCCGCCACCGACCAACGCGGCGCGCTGCGCCCGCAGTTCGGCGTGACCGACATCGGCGCAGTCGAGCTGCGGCCCTTCGACACCGGCCAGACCATTGTCGAGACCGGTGGAGCACTCTGGTATCTTGGTCCAGACGGGTCCGGGACAGACTTGCCGATCTTCCGCGGCATGGCAGGTGAGACGCCGGTCGAAGTTGGAGGGGCCGCAGTGCGCCTCGGTTTGGCCCTGGACGGCACGGTGCTGGTCCAGAACCGCAGTGGTGATGTCTTTTCGCGCCCCGGCTCTAATACTGGCATCGGTACGGGCTGGCAGGAACAGGTGATCGCGGTAACCGCCGGGGACAACGCAACTTGGTTCCTGGGTCCCGATGGCGATGACCCCTTCATTTATCGATGGGCTACCGATGGCGAACCAACCTTCAGCGACGGTGCCGCCATTCATCTCGGGGCGCTGGCCGATGGCTCCATCCTGGCCCGAAACAGCTCCGGTGGCGCCTACCTTCGCCTCGGCTCACAGGCCGGTTTGGGGTCCTACTGGGCACTCGTTAACGAATCTCTTGTCACTTGGCGCACCCTCCACGGCCTCTCTTGGGACGGAACCCAGGACTGGGACAATCCCTCCCACGACGGAGTGGAAAACCTGATCAAATACGCCTTCAACATGGCCACAGAAGCGAACGCCCTCGACCGTGCGGACATCTCCGTCCTGCCGCCGAGGGGCACGGCCGGCCTGCCTCGCTTCTTTGTTGACAGGCAGGGACGGCTGGGCGTCGAGTTTGTCCGGCGAAGAGCCGTCTCCATCCCGGGCATCACCTATCTGGTCGAAACTGCGGGCAGCCTCTCCGACTTCGCCCCCCTTGACCTCGCCGGCGCCACCGTGGAAATCATCGACTCCCGCTGGGAACGGGTCACCGCCGTCGATCCCGTCCAGACCGCCACTCGTTTTGGACGGGTGAGGGTAACCGTCACCAGCCCGTAACCACAGGAGCGGTCACAAACAAAGACCACCCGCCGCCAGCAATCCCTTTGACCGTCAACCAAACGACCCATCTCAAGATCCGGTTTCCGGTGGCCAGGGCCAGCCCCCTTTTTCCTTTTCCTTCAAAAATTCCCCTCCTGTTGCGAAGCAATAGGAGGGGGGACCGGCAGCAGCTGGTGGTCTCTTCTCTCCCCCGTAGCGGAAGCGGGAACCGCTTTCGATCTCCCCACCCCACCCCCCAATGGCACTCGGTTAAGCGATGATTTCCGGGTAGAGCGGTCGGTTGCCCGACCGCGCCCCCGCAGACCCGGACGAGCGCGATTAACGCATCCGGTTCCTCAGTGACATGGATTCGCTAAAAGAGAAAGTGTGTTTGCGGATCAGATCGTCGAATAATACGCGGAGGCGGAACGGCCAAACCCTTATTCAGGGTCTGGCCCCAGTAGTGAGTAAATCCCAGGAAG
>CAZWFJ010000159.1:0-10355 GCA_964633135.1 uncultured Puniceicoccaceae bacterium
GAACCGGCGTCTCGCCTAGGCTCGACTGAATTTACAGACAATTTTTTGCACCCCCTTTTCGAGTGTGGTCACTTTTGTGGCCGAGTTTGTGGTAAGCGTCAAATCCCAACTGAAGGGCCAACCTCAAGGGAATGGCACTTAAGGCTTAGGATCGAAGGTAGAAGCGGCTTCCAGCCGCTTTCAAGCGCCAGGATGCCGCTTCTACTTTTGCTTAACTAAGTGCCATTCAACCTAAAGGATACCCACCAAATAAAGGCCCACCCCAAAAAAAAAGCGGGCCGGATTGCTCCGGCCCGCTTGGGATTTTCCAACTGATAGGTAGGATTGAGAAGTAGCTTAGAAGCGCATGCGAACGGCACCGTAAACGGTGATCGCGTCGACAGCGGTCTGGCCTGCGCTGTTTTCGAGCTCGGTCCAGTCGACCCCGCCCATGAGCTTCAGGTTGTTGCCAGCGATGTAGTAGTTGGCCCCGAGGTAGACAGACTGCGACTCGTTGCCGACGTCGGCCTTGGAACCATTCTTCGCGTCATCGATGGCGGAACGACCGATGTAGCGGGACTGCACGCCGATGGCGTCGCCCTTGTCCGACTCGAGGTAGCTGTACTGGGCCACGAGCTGCAGCTTGGGAGTTGCGTAGAACCAAGGCATGACAACAAACCCGGTAACGTCGTTGTCGTCCTCGGTGAGCGTTCCCCAGAGGTAGTTCCCCATGATCCCGAAGGCACCGACCTCAACCTCAGCTCCGAGCGAGTAAGATTGCTCGAACTGATAGGCTCCGTCGCTGTCGTTGTCATGATTCTGAACCGTGTCGAAGAAGAGTCCGGCGGAAACGTCGTCCGGCAGGAATTCACTCGCGTCAAATCCAGCACGGAAGTTGTAGGCGAAGTGCGAATCGCCGTCCGAGTCGAGCGGATTGTCGTTCTCGCCCTCTCCGTTGAAAGCACCGAGGACGAGTCCGATGGGTCCGGCATCTCCTTTCGCCCAGATTCCGACCGATTTGCCAGCGGCGAAGTAGTTGGCGGTGTAGGAACGTTCGACGGTGATGATGTCGGTCGACGAGGTTGCCTCTTCCATCCCGATGACCTGCTTGGTCTTTCCAACCCCGATATCAACACCTTCAAGACCAGTGTAGACGATCTTGGCGGTGTCGAGGTCCGCACCATCCGGCAGGAGGTTCATGCGGAAGTCGAACTTCAGGTTTTGGTAGAGCGAACCCTGTGTTCCAATGCGAAGACGGCGAATCTCAAAAGTGCTGTAGTCGTTGGTCGGAGCACCTGCAACGTCGGAGTCTGGAGAGACGTAACCGAACTGCCATTGGGCGCGACCGCGGATCACGAGCTTTTTCGTGTCGCTGCGCTTGGGCGTCACGTAGACCTTGTCCTTCGAAGACGAGCCTTTCATGCTGTCTGCCTGCGCTTCGGTGATGAAACCGTTGCTGACAAGTGTATCCAGGAGTTGGGCATCCGCAGCAGCGGCGGAACCGACTCCGAGTAACGCACCTGCAGCGACTAAGCCGAGGATGTTTGTTTTGTTCTTCATGTTTGGGTTTTCGTTGTTTTGTATTTTTCGGTAGGCTTGGATTTTGTTAAGCCTACACCACCGAAGCCGTTGCTTTCCGTGTGAGCAATTCCGATTTTTTTTGTGTCAGAAATGTCACAAAGTGACGATCACCGTATCCGGCACCCAAAGTTCTGCGAACGCCGCAGTCCGAAGAGGGTTCCCGCTTCCGCCACAGTGTCCGTTTTTTTGCAGCGAGGTGGGAAACCCGTTGCGAAGCGGGCTTCGAAGTGCATGGGGAAAAGAAATGAATGTAAAGAAAACCAGTTGACATCCCCGAGAAAGTTATTTTTGATCCTTCTCTTTCTTTGGTGGTAGTAGCTCAGTTGGTTAGAGCATCGGCTTGTGGTGCCGAGGGTCGCCGGTTCGAGTCCGGTTTACCACCCCATATTTTCTCAATTGCGCACGGTCCCGCCCCCTGCGCAACAGATTTGCCCGAGTCGGCTGCGACCCGGGCTTTTTCGTAACTGGCTGCCGACAAAGGGTTAGGGAATATTTTCAGGTGGGTGCCGTTTCTCAGTTTCGCGGCGATCAGCCGATAGGAGAAACGCTCTGGGCGCTTCTCCAAACGGCATGCCGCCCTTTTCTCAGTTCGCCCTGAGAGACCCGTTCCGAGTGGCAACAGTCTTGGGTTTCGGGGACGCAGAGCAGGCGGAGTGCGGAATGGATGGTAGGCAACATCAGAGATTGCAGGTTGCGTGCTTGAAGCTTGCAAAATCCACACCGATAGCACACGATTTGCAAGATGTGGATTCGACGGCAGTATGAGGACATCCTGCGCAGAACCGCGGAGACGCGACCAGTGGTGGTGCTGACAGGGCCGCGCCAGACGGGCAAAACCTCGCTCGTGCGCAGGCTTTTCCCTGGCCACGCCTATGTTAGCTTGGATTTGCCCAGTGAAGCCGCTCAGGCAGAGTGCGACCCCATAGCATTTTTGCAGCGTCTTGGCGATCGGCTCATCGTGGACGAAGTGCAGTATGCGCCTGCTCTCTTTCGCCATGCGCCATAGATGGCCCCGCTGCCGACATCCTCATCTTCGAGGCCGATCGATACCGCCACCGACAACCCGTAGCACGTCAGGGCGGGATAGCGCCTCAGGTAATGGTTGATCGTCGAAAAGTTTGGCCGGTTCCGCAGCGCATCGAGGACCCCTTGCTGCGTCTCCTGATCTACGTCCAGAAACCCCAGCAACGCATCATCCGGAGATGCCTGAACGGCCTGAGCAATCTTGCTGGCGAGAAAGTCTTCGATCTGGTCCGGGTCAGGCATGGCGGCGGAAGGTTTTGGGTTGGGGAAGGCTACAGGTGGGTCAGTTTGAAATGCTTCTCCAGATTTGTCCGAAGCTTGGATTTGAAATCACTGATCTGCGTAAAACGGATCTGGCTGCTGTCGCGCAGATTGAATCCAACGAACTGGGCGTCGGTGGCTACGGATTCATCCAGAAACATCAGCACATCGGGGCGCTCTTTCTTTTGTCCGCGAGCTTTGCCGTCCATGAAACCGATCTCGTGATATACGTTGGGGTTGCAGTGCGTCAGATTTGCGATGAGCAGCCCGCAGTTCGCCATAAAGTCATCGATCTTGGCGCGGATTGGGTAGGAAACGCCCTCGGTGTGGAAATCGACTCGCTTGACCTTGAGCGGCGGTTTGAGATCCGGATAGTCGCGATTGATAGCATCGACAACTTCAGTGATAGCCGTGTAGTGGTTCTCGGTGTTGTCCTTTCCGAAGGGCATTGAGACGAATATGGTCCGCTTGCGCGTCTCCATGATCTTGCGGAAGATCGCTACCAGATCACCGGGATGGGATTCGCCGATTTCATGGAGATGATTGGCGATGACCCAGCGCACAAAGGCCTGAATGGGCACATCCCGGCCCAAATGGAAGTAAACGCAGGCGACGAGTAGCCCGAAGTTTCTCGACTCCTTTAGGTTAGGGTATTGATCGCATAGGGAATGGGTGGCGACCAAGGCCTCTTTCAATCGTCGAACCGCATTCTCGTTCTCTCCAAGCGTTTCCCGTTCAATCAGAAAGTCGAAGAGCTTCAGGAGTCGCGTGCGGGGCTCGGGTTCAAACAAGGGTTTGAGGTTGGGAATGAGATCGAAGTCCAGCCGACCGTGCAGCTTGCGCGTCAGGTAGTAGGGCCAGCCAAAACCATCGGCAGCCTGCTTCAGCGTTTCGTCAGGAAACAGATCCTCATCCTCAATGATCAGCCGGAGGTTGTGCTCCATTGGGAGGGGCACCTGTTTGTGGTTGATGTTGTGGAACAGCGATCGGCTGAAGCGTCGGTAATCTGGCTGCGTTTGGCAGAGAATGAGGCAAAACGGCGTGACGCGGTCGCGGACCTGACGTTCGGTCGTCGCGCTCAGGCGATGATTGCCATCAAGCCGGGCGAAGAGCGGGGAGGGCTTTTCCTCAAAGCTGAGCGTGCCCACTTGGAAATACTGCACTGCCCGAATGTCTTCCTGCTTTCGCGCCTTGGTCACGGTTGAGCTGATCGTCAGGCCACCGCCAAACTTGCCTGTCTTGAAAGCTTCTCCGCTTTGCACCTTGGCAAAGAACGCGGCCACGAGATCGGAGGGGACATCGCCCTCATGCAGGCAGGCGCAGAGGATGACCTCCGGGAAGAAGACCAGCTCGCCCTTCCGAAGGTAGTCGCCGATTTCCTTGAGCCGACCGTCTTTGGGCTTGCGCTGGATGTCTGCCGGTGCCTCGGAAATATCCTGCAAGACTCCCATCGGGGCGAAGCCGCGAAGGCAGAGGAAATTGCCGAGCGAAAAGTCAAGGATGCCTTTCAGTTTCATGCGGCTTCCGTGGGTTCGCCAATAATCATCGCTTCGATGTCTCGCTTGGCTTGTTCTAGGTCGGCTTGCGCTTGGGTTCGGAGAGAGCGGGCCTGGGAGCGAATAGAAGAAATCTCAGCGCAAATCCTGCTTTGAACTGCAGGGCTGGGCTGGGGTATCGGCAACTTGAGAATATCCTCTATCTGAAGTCGCGGCAGGGTGTTTCCCGTCATTAAGAGCGACGTGATGCCTACAATTGCGCGGGATCTAAGGAAATGATGCAGATATTCTGAGGAAACCCCGACGGCATCGAAGACGTGGAGTTCGGTTGAACATAAGCCATCAAATTCTGCTAAGTGCGTCTTATTCAGGTATGGGCGAAGCTTCGGAAAGAGTATTTGCCCTCGCTGAAATCGGATCGCGGAGCTTATGGATTCTTTGTCACCTGTGGAAACGAAGTCGCCGGTGTCCCCTGAAATGTTTTCCAATCCGACATATGTGTCACTCTGGACGATCTCTTTAACCAACTCCTTGGATAGTTGGATAAGTTTGCGAAGTGGCACTACTGGACAAGCCGCCGCGTGAATTGCCTCCTCTAGTTTTTTTCGCTTCTCCTGATTTGCAATTGGGTCAAAGCGCTGTCCACTCACCTCCGAAAACTGCCGCTGAAACATCCGGCTTTCCAGTGTGTTGGGTGGTTCCGGCGGGTTGGGGATGCCGAGTTCGGCGAGCAGGATGTCGTCGATGGAGGCGAGGAGGGCTTTGGCTTTGCTCAGCTTTTCCTTGTGGTCGTCCAGAGCCTTTTGAAGCATCTTAGGAATGCGTTCATCATAGACGATTGGGATCGAAAGCAGTGCAGGATAATCTAACGCTGGGCGCGTTCCTCCGGTTGCTCGCCGGGAGGCCAATTTCTCGGAAATATCCAAATTGAGGTAGGCAGCCAAGGTTCGGCTCGTTTCGATGCTGCCCGTGCGGATAGCAACCATATGTTGGTTGATGTTACCCTCAAATCCCTCGGGAACCACCGAGGCAACCGCCATGCGTCCAACCCCCGTTATTTTAACCAAAAGCTCGCCCCCCTCCAATCGGCTCCGTTTGAGCAGCCCTTCGTGGGTCGAGCGGGTAATGAGCTTGATGTCTTCAAGGTTTAGCTCTCCTGTTGTCGAAAGATTCTGAACACGAATGAACGGGACACTGTCTTCAGGAGTGGTATCGTAGTGTTCCGCAGCATCTTTGGTGGAAGGGGTCGCACCGCCTGCCAAACTGAGCGCGAAGTCACGCAAGCGCTGTGTTGTCACCTCTCCAACCTGCTTCTCTAGGGCAACCAGCTCAGGGCGGTAGTAGAACGGATCCCAGCGGCCCGTCACATTCGTTTTTCGCTCAATGAAGACCTTGGATGAATCGACCACCTTGCTAAACACGAAGCTCATGCCATCCCCCTTTCAATCGCCCCAATGAAGCGGGCCAGTTCGGTGGCAATGGGTTCGAGTTCGTTGGTTTTGGTGGCGCGACCGGTGGCGTCGTAACCGATATCTTCGGCTATGGCCATGAAGATGGGATAATCGGGCAGGTCTTTGCGGCGGCGTTCCTCATAAAGCTCGGACAGCTCAAAGCGGATCGCTTCGACCTTGCTGGAAATTTCGTCGGAAATGGCTTTGGTGGCCTCTTTGTAGGCCTCGTCTTCCCTGAGTTCGGCCTTGGTCTTGTTGGCGAAAGCGGGCTTGTTGCCGAGTGCCTTGATCGCGGCTTTCTTTTCCTTTTCGAGCTTGAGGAGGCGGGACTCGAAGTTCTTTTCGGCGCGGATGCTGTCCTTGAGGGCTTGCTTGGTGTCACGCATCTTCTTCGTCTCGGCCTCGGTGTGCTTTTTCAGGAAGAGCACGGAGCTTTTCACACCCGCGCCCGTAGCAGTGAAGGTGGTTTGCGGGAGAGAGACGACGGCTACAATGCGGTAAAGGTCCTCGATCTCGTCGCGCACATACTGAAGGCTGGAATTGGTCAGGATACCGTCGGGAATGACCACGGCGAGGTAGCCGCCTTCGTTGAGGAAGAGGTGGCACTGCTCGATGAAGAGGATTTCCGTATCCTGTCCGGGCCTTTCAGCGGCTTTGCTCTTCGGGTTGAGCCAATCAACATCCTTCGCGGCCAGGTGGTAGAGCCCAAGGTAGGCCTTTTCCGTCTGCTTGATGGTCGAGCCAAAGGGGGGATTGGTGATGATGAAGTCGAAGTGGTTGGGCTGGAAGCCTTGGTTGCCCGTCTTATCAATAATGTCATGCTGTGGGAGTAGCCCATCGGCGGCGACGACGTTGGTGTGCCCATCGTCGTGGATGATCATGTTCATCTTGGCCGTCCGGGCGATCTGCTCGTTGATCTCAATGCCATAGAGGTTGTGCTCCGCAAAGTCGTGCCAGTGGCGGTAATGATCTCTGCCTTCAGGAATACCTTTGGCAAAATCTCCTATTTGATCCGGATAGAACTGATCCGCCTCGCGCCTCACCCTGTCCAGAGCATGGAGAAGGAAGCCGCCGCTCCCACAGGAGGTGTCCAGCACGAGCGAGTCGTGCTTGATGGGCAGGGTGTCGACGATGAACTTCACCACCGGGCGCGGGGTGAAGTATTGCCCGAAGTCACCCCGAAAGAAAGAGCCCATGAAGGTCTCGAAGGCACGACCCTTGCTGTCAAGATCGGTCTCGGAAAGGTTCACGCTCTCCAGGTAGCTGACCACGGTTCGCGCCTTGCTGGGACTCAGGCGGATGCCGTCCTTGAACACTTCAGGGTCTTTCTTGCGACCCTCTTCGTAAAGCTGCTTGAGGCGTTCGAGGAGCTTTTCTTCGGTGTCGGTTTTGGTCTCTTCGGTGAAGATTTGGAAGTCGTAGGGTTCACCCTTCTTGCGGGGTTTCCGCTCATCCCAAAGCTTGCAGAAAATGAGCTTGTCCAGTTCGTCAAAGGCTTCAGAGGGATTCAGCTCGCCGCCGCCCCAAAGAGCCTGGTGGGCTTGCTGGAAGCGCTTGGTCAGGTCGTCCTGCGAGACCGTTTCGAGCGGAAAGAGCTTTTGTCCGTTCTTGGCTTCGCCCCCACCTTTGGCAAATTTGAACCGGGCAAGATCGGTGACCCCGAACTGCGGGATATCGGGGATGGGGATACGAGCCTTGGGTTTCTTGGCCGGAATCTCGAAATACTCGTCCTTGATCCCGCTGGTGGTCCAAACGTAGCGAGCACCCTCGGCGACGGCGTAGCTGGAAGCCTGGTCGCTAGCCCGGATGAACTCCAACTCACTGACCGTTTCCTTCTTGCACTCGACGATAATCAGCGGGGCTTTGTGCAGAAGATCAGAGTAAACGATGATATCCGCTTCCTTTGTCTCCGACCCCATTTGAACGGGCACAAACTGGCGGATGCGATTCACAGGATACTTGTAGGTCAGCACCAACTGAAGGTAGGTGTCCGCCTGAACCTTCTCCTCGGGGTTGGAGTAGTTGCGCCGCTTATCCTGATGCAGGTAAACGATGTATTTCCCATCGTCTTCGAGACGGATGAGCTTCTTCTTGATGCCTTCTTTAATCAGGTCCATTTGCGATTTGTAAAGTGGTGTTGCTTGTTCAATATGGTGCGATTCGTGATATAAGCGTTTGGGTTCAGCGGGGGCTTACGAGTTGCTTCCCTTTTCAATAACCGCCCAGTGCCCGCCTTTGGCGGGGCCGATGCGTTTGATCCAGCCTTTGTCTTTGAGGAATTGGATGTTTTTGTCGGTGGCGTTGCGGCTGATGCCCAAGAGGTTGGACAGGTCGGAAACGGTGATCGATGGGTTCTTTGCCATGGCCCGAAGAATCGTGGCCCGGCGTTCACCGACCTTTTCATCCAACCCATCATCCAACTTTTCATCCAACCCTGAGTTGGTGTTGCTGGAGGACACCTCAACCGCCCTCAGATACGCCTCGCTGAAGGGGAACTCCAGCCAGAGGTCGCTGCCTTGGAGGGTGAGCTTGGGCTTCGGGGTGTTGGCGCCGGCGCAGGCGTCGAAGATGCGCTGGATGCCGCGTCCCCAAGCTTCGATTTCACCGGCGCGGAAAAAGGCGTTGGCCACGATAGGGTTGTGCGGGCGCGAGGAATGCGGGCCGCGCAGGTGGTCGAGCGTCCAGCCCTCGGGCAGCACGGCCGGGTTCCAGATGCTTAACTTGTCGCGGTAGACGCGGATTTGGACGGGCGCAGGGACCGCGTAGTCGCGGTGTACGAGGGCATTCAGGATTGCCTCGCGCAAGGCGGCCGCAGGTACAGGGAAGGTCTCAATGCGCTGGATATCCTCGTAGGTGATGGCGGCTTTCAGGTATTTCGTGCGAAGCAGGTCGACGGTGTTGCGCACCTGGCTGAAAAGGTCGCCGTGGAGTTCATCCTGGTAAGACAGCTCGGAAGCGCTACGAAAATAGGCGATCTTGACCGAAGCACCGGTGAAAAAGCGGTCCGGCTCGGGATGGAAAAGCAGCGCGGCGGCACGGAGCAGGCTGCCTCCTTCAAACAAGCGCAGCTTGTCGAGAAGACCATCATCGGATTCGGCAAGAGCGGCTTCATCCAATCGACCGCTACGACTGGCCAGTGAACGGAAGGCACGGATCGCTTGCTCCGAAAGCGCTTCGAACTTAAGCTGGGGAACGGGCACGGAATCCCAGGTGCGCCCTTGGCGACCTAGCAAGAAGCGGTCGAGGGCAGTGCCTTTCAGTTCCTGCAAGGTGCTGCCGCTGCGTTGGTAGTAGTGCCCGCGATAGCTGATCGGGTGCGTGTGTGGTTCGACAAGAATCTCCAGTGTCTTCTGCGAACCATCCGCGACCAGATTCACCTCGACGATGATACCGAGCAGGTCGCGAATCTTGTTCGGCAGGTCTTCGAGCAGCTTGCGGGCATCCTTGAGGCCGACGGTCTGGCCTTTGTCGTTACGGCCAATCACCAGTTTGCCACCCTGCGCATTGGCAAAGCCGCAGACCCAGCGCAAGTGATCGTCTTTCCACGACTCCTTCCATTCCAGATTCTGTGATTCCTGTCTCATGCGGTCTCTCCCTTCAATTCGGCAAGCCAAGCAGCCAGCTCGGCCACGGCGAGGAGCTGGCCTCCGGCGGTTTCGAGGTCGGGTTGGCGGGTGCGGGTGAGGTCGTTGATGTAGGGGACGACGACGAGGACTCGGTCGCAGGGCAATTGTTCGCGCAGGAGGCGAGCGCTGACGACGGCGCGGTCCCAGTCGCGGTTGACGTTGTATTTGCACTCGACGGCGAGGCGGTGCTTGCCCGCCTCAATGAGGAAGTCGGTGACGAAGGGGTCGTTGCGGAAGTAGCGGGTGAACTTCAGGTCGCTGCGGGCAAGGATGGCTTCGACGTCCATCTCAAAGGCGACCGACATGGACTTGATTTCCATGTAGCGGGTGATGCGCTCGACCTCGTCCTGCGGCGTCGGGCGGAAAGGAGCGCGGGGCTCCTCCGGAGCGGAGTCCTTGCTCCCGGCGAAGGCGGAGAGGATCAATTGCTCTTCCTGCGGGGTGGCGCAGAGGCGCTGCATGATGCGCGTCAGGGTCAACTGGCGGGGCTTGCTGACTCCGTTCAGCAGACGGCTGACGGAGGTTGCGGTGATGCCGATATCTTGGGCGAGCTGGACGCCCGTCACGCCCTTCCGCTCCATCAACTGCCGCACAACATCGCCAAAATCCGCCATGCCATGCAAAATGCCCCACGGCGCGGCCTTGCGTCAATGCTTAACGTTTTGCGTAAAGGAACAGTCACACTCACTGCGTGAATAATAGGAAACGTCCATCCGCCGAAGGCTGAGAATGTTCCCATAAGCGCCCGCTGCGGGACCCCATATTTCATGTAAACGATTGAAAAACATCGTCTTATTTGTTTTTCGATTGTTTCAGCCACAGCACCGGCTATTACTATTTCACTGAGTTCATGATGGGGAATCCTCCCAGTCGTTGATCGAACCCCGCATTCCTTAGCAAATAGTTCATTTCTCAGTCATTTATTCATTTTCATAAGG
>CAZWFJ010000160.1:0-10281 GCA_964633135.1 uncultured Puniceicoccaceae bacterium
AAATTAAATACGAAATGGTATCACCGCCAAGCCCTACGAGTCAGGATCTCTGACCCTGGGATTTCGATCAAAGACGACCA
Source organism: uncultured Puniceicoccaceae bacterium (assembly GCA_964633135.1). Taxonomy (GTDB): domain Bacteria; phylum Verrucomicrobiota; class Verrucomicrobiia; order Opitutales; family Puniceicoccaceae; genus Puniceicoccus. The sequence continues at coordinate 81 of CAZWFJ010000160.1, forward strand.
ACCCCAACGTGGGTTGCATTTGCGGTGGGTCGGCGCGCTAATCCACCCATTTTTGACCAAGGATTGAATGGATAGAGGCCCCTGCTCTGAATGGCACTCTGTTAAGGCCTAAATCGAAATCGCTATCGGGTTCGCTATCGGGTTTCGATTATTATTACCTATTGTTAAGAAGCTGCTTAGAAAATTTCGATTTCGATTTCGATCCCGATAGCGATTTCGATCCTGCTTAATTGCTTAACCGAGTGCCATTGGCCCCTGCGCTGCATTTCATGTGATACCTGTTATCCATGGTTATCTATTTTGTCCAAAAGCGTGAGGTTGAGATTGTGGGTGTTTCGATCAGATGCAACCTTTTCAGGGTAGGGTTGTTTTGGGCGGGATAACCCACGGTGGCTCTTTTGCTCGGACGAAAGGAAGGAATCCAACTTGCGCCCTAAAGCCTGCCAGAAACCTGAATTTAGTGAGATCTGAACATACCGCTTCGGTGATATGGAGTTAGATAGGGGTGCAACTGTAGATTTCTCTGTATCATAGGGTTCCTTTTCGGGCAGAAATTTGGTGGCAACAAAAATCAGGACAGTCCTAATATCGCTTTTCTACGTGAGGAATGTGGGGACCTTCGGGTATTTGAAGCATGGAACTTTCCCCACCGTTGCTATTTGGTGATAAAGTGTCGAACTCTTCGAAGTTTTTTTGCCAAAACTACCCGAATCGTTTCGTCTCTCCAATTTTGCAAGTGCGACAAGGAGAATAAACCTGGTTTATTATGCCATCCGGGCGCTAGTGATTAGGGGTTGCACAGAGCTCGGTTTTTCATCCTTTCTGTTTCATAGCCTGGTAATCCGGGGTGGAAATGGATTGGTGTTCAGGGCAGAAAGATTAGGTTTAGGAAGGAGAACAGGTTAAAGTAGAGGTGGAACAGCATTGGGATGCGGATATCGTTTGTGTCCTCGTAGATTTTGACCAGCAGGAGTCCGATGAAGAGGAGGGGGAGAAAGCTGTGCAGGCTGGCGTGAAGAAGGGCGAATAGCAGCGAGCTGAAAATGAGGGCGAATTTTGCCGGGAAGCGCTCGTTGAGAAAACGGTAGAGAAATCCGCGGAAGAGGAGTTCTTCGGAGAAGGGTGCGGCAATCACGACCATAAATCCCATGACGAGTAAAAAAGCCATGGAGTTGGATTCGGCGATCCACTGGGCGGCGATTTGTGGTTCTGGGGTAATTTCGAAACCGAGGTGCTTGATTGCCAGGAGCAAACCGCCCCAGAATAGCCCGACAAGCCAGATGGTGGGGAGAAAGCGAAGAAAGAGGTGACCCGAGTGGCGGATTACCCGCAACCAGGAGATGCCTCCGCGCAGAAAAAAGCTGCGGAGAGACCAGCCGCGCTGATAGATTGCGAGGAGAATGATACTGATCAATCCTGCTTGCATGGCCAGGGTTGCCGCGATGGAGCGCGCCTGTATCGCCTCGTCCTCTTCGTCGATGAAGGGAGCCGAGAAGAGGTCTCCGGCGTGGGGGGCTAAAAGGATAATCAGGAGAAGCAGCCAAAGATAGGCGGCGAATTTCCAGAGGGGAAGATCCCACCGATCCCGTCCCTGGCTAGGATTGTAGGGGCTGCGAATGGGCTGCGAGAACGAGGCGATCGTCCCGAAGAGGGCACCCAGGAAGAGAAGGCCATTGGCGAGACTGATGGTATTCTCAAGTTCCACGGTTGAAATCAATTGAGAAAGCGATGCGATGCTGCGCTGAGCGGTAGGGGACAGTTCTCGTTCCGACCGAACCAGCGCCCCCGCCGTGAAGCGATAAAACGGTACCCGAAATTGGTCCATGAGCGGGGCAGAACGGAAAAGACCAGGAGGATTTTCGCAATGGAACGGACTCGGCGCAGAACGCGGAAAACTGCCTCGCTTTGCCCGTGCAGACCCTCCTCGTCTTTCAGAATGACGGTGTCCTGACTGCGGAGGGGATGGTCGGATGGGATCAACTGGCCCGCTGTATCGGAGTCGAGTCCTGCGAAGAGGAAGACTTCTCTGGGATCGTGTCGAATGACCCAGCGGACGGAGCGATGGCAAAGGAGACAGCCTGAATCAAAAAAAACAATGGGGCGATCCTGGGGGGCAGGCATTTCCTGGCCCGAGGCCGCGCTCTTCGATTCTTCATTCATCTCCGACACCCACAATACAGCCGTTTTCGTAGACAACACGGCCACCGACCAAGGTCATGACCGCCCGGCCTTGCAGCGGTACTCCAAGCCAGGGAGAGTTGAAGCTCTTGCTTTTAAACTCGGCTCGTGAGGGCACCCATTTCCGTTCCAAATCAAGTATCGCCACGTCGGCCGGGGCACCCTCGGCAAGGTTTCCTGCGGGCAGGTTCATCAGGCGCGCTGGCTTGGCGGTCATCAGGTCGATCACGGCGGAAAGCGAGAACCCTGCACTGTGGTGGAGCGTCTCCAGGCAGACGGGGAATGCGGTTTCGAGGCCAACGATACCGAAAGGGGCGAGGTCCAGCTCGACATCCTTCTCGTATTCGCGGTGGGGGGCGTGGTCGGTGGCGATGCAGTCCAATGTGCCGTCGCGCAGGCCTTCGATGAGCGCGAGGCGATGGGCTTCGGAGCGCAAAGGCGGATTCATTTTGAAAAAGGGGTTGTACCCCCCGAGGTATTTATCGGTCAGGGAAATATGGTGCGGACTAGCTTCGCCACTGACGCGGATGCCTCTGCGCTTGGCCTGGCGCAGCAGTTCGACAGAATCCGCCGAGGAGACATGCTGCATGTGGATGTGTGCATCGGTCAGCTCCGAGAGGATAATATTGCGGGCGACGATGATATCCTCGGCGGCTGCAGGCCAGCCCTTGAGGCCGAGCCGGAGAGACCATTCTCCCTCGTGCATCACCGAACCCTCGGTCAGGGTTTCATCCTGGCAATGGTCCATCACCGGCAGGTCGAACATTTTGGAGTAGGTAACGACCTGGCGCATCAGGGCGTTGTTTTGCACGCATTTTCCGTCGTCGGTCACGGCCACGACTCCAGCCTTTTTCAGGGAGCCGATCGGAGCCAAATCCTTGCCCTCCATGTTGCGGGTCAGGCAGCCGGTTGGATAAACCCGAACAACGGCTTTCCGTGCGACTGCATCGTTGATGTGCTGGATGGTGCTGGCATTATCGCAGGTGGGAGAAGTATTCGGCATGCAGATCACCGAGGTGAACCCCCCTGCGGCGGCTGCCATTGTCCCGGATTGAATATCTTCTTTATGCGTCTGACCCGGATCGCGGAAATGAACATGGATATCGACCAGGCCGGGGCAAACAATTTTGCCGGAGGCATCGATGATCCGGGCACCTTCGTCGGGAAAGGGTGGGGCAACAGCCCCGGCCTCCAGGTAGAGATCGCCGACCTCATCGCGAGCGGATGCGGGATCGATAATCCGTCCTCTGCGGATGATAACCTTCTGCACGCTCATTGGATTTCCTCCCGTTTCTGCCACTCGTGGGCGCTCGCACACAAATATAGGACGGCCATCCGCACTGCGATGCCATTGGTGACCTGGTCCAGGATTACGGATTGGCGAGAGTCGGCGAGATCCGAGTCAACCTCGACCCCGCGATTGATCGGGCCGGGATGCATGATGATCGCGTTCGGCTTGAGCCACGACGACCGCTCCTGGTTCAGGCCGAAGAGGCTGGTATACTCGCCGAGTGAGGGAAAGTGCATCTGCGACTGGCGTTCGTGTTGTATTCGCAAGAGCATTACGGCATCCGCATCGGTCAGGGCGGTTCGGAGGTTATGGCTGACCTCCGCCCCCATTGAGATGAATTCCTGTGGAACCAGTGTGGACGGACCGACGAGGGTTACGTGAGCCCCCATCTTGTGCAGTGCCCAGATATTGGACCGGGCCACCCTGCTGAAAAGGATATCTCCGAGGATCGCCACTTTGCGCCCGTGGAGGTCGCCGATCTTTTCCCGCAGGGTAAAGCAGTCGAGAAGGGCCTGTGTTGGATGCTCGTGAGCACCGTCACCAGCGTTGATGATCGGGATGTCGACGATCTGGCTCAGGTAATGAGGCGAGCCGGCCGAAGAGTGGCGGATAACAATCATATCGGCTTTCAGCGCCTCAATATTCTGGGCCGTGTCGCGCAGGGTCTCGCCCTTGACAATACTGCTGGAGGAGCCTGAAACGGTCAGGACATCGGCACTCAGGCGGTTGGCGGCCACCTCAAAAGCGACGCGGGTGCGCGTGCTCGGTTCGAGGAAAAGATTGGCGATGACCTTCCCTCGCAGAGAGGGGAGCTTCTTCACCCGGCGATCGAAGGTTTTTTTGAAGGAGGCTGCCGTATCGAGGATAAAGGTCAACTCCTCGGGGCTTAGAACCTCAATCCCGAGCAAGTTACGGCGGGTCCATTCGAATTCACTCTTCATCGTGGGAGCAATTTAATTTCATGGGCAGCCGGGTCCTCCTCATCAATATGTACCTTGAGAATTTGCTCCCCGGCGATGGTGATCCGATCCGCGAGGAAATCGGGCCGAAAGGGGAGCTTGCGTCCGCCCCGGTCGAGGAGCGTTGCCAGAAGGATCTTCGCGGGGCGGCCCAGGTCGAAAATTTCGTTAATGGCGGCTCGAATCGTTCTGCCGGAGGCGATCACATCGTCGACAAGGAGCAGTATCTTCCCGTCGATACTAACCGGTATATCGGTGGGGTGGGCCACGATCGGGATGGGGCGGCTTCCGATATCGTCCCGGTGGAAGGAGGTCTCGACGATTCCGTATTCAAGTGGGATCCCGCCCTGTTTCTCAAGGAGCCGCCGGAGAAGATTTCCGAGCGGGATTCCACCATTGGCAATGCCGAGCACGACGGAGTTGCTACCCATCTCGCCGCTGGCGATGATCTGGTCGGCAAGGGTTGAAATGAGGGAAAAGACCTCTTCGCCCCGGTAAATGATCTGGGGCTTTATGGGCTGAACTAAAGTCTCTGCTGGCACTAGGCTGATTGATGAGGAGACCGTGACGTTTGTCCAGTTCGGTTTTCGCGCGGGTCGGGTCGGGTTGTCTCGGCTAGGACCCGAAAACCGCTGCTGAAATGCGGGCTATGGCTTCGTCCTCCGTTACACGCTCCTGCTCGCAGGTATCCCGGTCGCGAATGGTTATAAGGCCGTCGTTCTCAAGTGTGTCGAAGTCGACGGTGAGGCAGAATGGGGTGCCGATCTCGTCCTGGCGTCGGTAGCGGCGTCCGATGGCTCCGGCCGCATCATAGAAAACGGGAAAGCGGTGCTGAAGCCGGGAGTGCAGGGTCCGGGTCCGTTCTACCAGTTCCGGCTTGTTTTTGACCAGCGGGAGAATGGCCGCCTTCACAGGGGCGAGGCGGGGGTGAATTTTGAGGACCGTCCGTTTTTCGCCTCCTACCTCGTCCACCGTGTAGGCCGAGCAGAGAACCGCCAGAAAAATGCGATCCACGCCGACCGCAGGTTCGATCACGTGAGGGATATATTTTTCTTTCCGGGCTTCGTCGAAATATTCCATCGATTTACCCGAATGCTCCTGGTGCTGGCTCAGGTCGAAGTTGCCCCGGGCCGCAATGCCCCAAATCTCCTGCACCCCGAACGGATACTCGAAGGTGAGGTCGGTGCAGGCCCTGGAGTAGTGGGCGAGCTTGTCCTCGGGGTGGATGTCCTCCCCAATCAGCTCCGGGCGGAGGCCAATTGACAGCAGCCAATCCTTGCACCAATCAATCCATTCGCGATGCACTTTTTTCCACTCCTCTTCGTCCGGAGAGATAAAGTATTCCATCTCCATCTGTTCGAATTCGCGGGAGCGGAAAATGAAATTGCGGGGAGTGATCTCGTTGCGGAACGATCGCCCGATCTGGGCAATGCCGAAGGGAACCTTTACCCGTCCGGTGTCGACCACGTTCCGGAATTCCGCAAAAATGCCCTGAGCGGTCTCGGGACGCAGGTAGGCACGGGAGGAATCGTCGCGAACGGCACCGACATGAGTCTCGAACATAAGGTTGAAGTCGCGCGGGGGAGTGAGACTGCCGGGTTTGCCGGTAGCGGGGGAGGGAATCAACTCGTATTCGGAAGAATCGGCCTCGGTGTAGGGCTTGAGTTTAATCGGTGCCAATTCGCCCTGTTTCCCGAGTTTGCGCTTCATCTCCGCCGCCATCTTTGCTGCTGCCGCGCCCATTGATGCGTCCTCAAGGAGCGAAACATAGCCGATGGTTTCGCTCGCAACGACAACGGGGGCAAAATACAGCTGATCCGCCCGATAGCGCATCTTGGACTCCTTGCAGTCTACCATGGGGTCGGAGAAACCTTCGACGTGGCCCGATGCCTGCCAGACCTTCGGGTGCATGATGATCGAGCAATCCACGCCCACGATGTCCTCTCGGCGATGGACCATGTCCTGCCACCAGGCATCCTTGATGTTCCGGCGCAGCTCGACACCCATCGGACCGTAATCGAAAAAGCCGTTGATCCCTCCGTAGATCTCCGAGGATTGAAAGACAAAGCCGCGTCGGCGGCAAAGGCCGATCACTTCATCCATCGTGACACGATTTGGGACAGTTGTTTGTTCGTTTGACATAGAACCTCCCATTAAAGTGCTAATCCCGCTTCCGCATCAAGCCCTTGCTTCCGTGAAATCCGGAAAAAGAGCCTCCACAGAACAAACCAGGTTAACAATTTGTTGATGCAATTGACGTTTTGGGGCCGGGGGGAGGCGGATGGCGAGGAGGAGAACTTATTTTCAGGGTATCGCACCCTGCTGTCATTCAGAAGCCTTGCTTCTGAAGTTCTGCCTGGAGTGCTGATTGGAAGGCCTGGATATCATCGTCGCCGGGATGGTAACCTTCCTCGGAGGGGATGAGTCGCAGTTGGCCCATTTGATCGAGCATCCACGAGGCTCGCTTGCCATCGGAGAAGGTGACGTCTCCGCTGACAACGGCTCCGGGGCGGGTGATTTTGTCGACATCGACAGAAACGCGGCCGGATCCGGCTTTGCCGTCGAAACCGGCGTCTTCGAGGTCTTCGGCCTCGTCGCTGGAATCATTGGTGCCTGCGGGGTCCTCGGTTGACTGTTCCTCTGAAGAAGCCTTTGGATTTCCGTCGGATAGCTCGATATTGAGATCTTCGAGGAGGAAACGAGTTTCCATATAGGTCATCTTGAGGCCGAATTCTGTGGCAATTTTTTGCTGAATTGCCGAGAGAGTATCTCCGCTGGCGGCCCACTCGGCTACCTGATTTTTTTGTGCAGGGTCTAATTCCATCATTACGTTCTATTCTCAGAAAGTTGTTTGGTCAAATAGTCAATGCTGCGCCGCATGGTTTGGTCTTGTTCCATGAGATTCTCGACGGCGCGGATGGCGTTAATGACCGTGCCGTGGTCCCGTCCCCCGAAAGCGTCACCGATTTGAACCAGTGAATGATCGGTAAGTTGACGGCTCAAGTACATTGAGACCTGGCGGGGGACAACGATCTTTGCGGGTCGACGGCGGCTGAGAAGGTCGGCCACCCGGAGGTGGTAGTATTCGGCGGTTTTCTTCTGAATTTTATCGATCGTGACCTGATTAAAGAGTTCCTCTTGCAAGACATCGGAGAGCAAGCGCTCCACGACCTCGACGGTGAGGGGGTCTCGGATCAGGGCGGCGTATCCGGCCACGCGGGTGAGGGCACCTTCCATGCGTCGAACATTGCGGGAGACTTTCTCGGCGAGAAACTCCATGACCTCGTTCGGGATCTCAACATTCATCGCCTTTGCTTTTTTGGCGAGGATGGCGAGGCGGGTATCAAGATCCGGGCATTGGATATCGGCTACGAGTCCCCATTGAAAGCGGGAAACGAGGCGGCTTTCTAGGCGGGCAATTTCGCTGGCGGGGCGGTCGCTGGTGAGGACGATTTGCTTTTGGTTTTCGAACAGCTCGTTGAAGGTGTGGAAGAATTCTTCCTGAATCCGCTCTCGTCCGGAGAGGAAATGGATGTCATCGATGAGGAGAATATCGGCTTTGCGAAAGCGGCGCCGGAAGGCGGTAAGCTTGTTCTCCTGGATGGCGGTGATAAATTTGTTGGTAAATTTTTCGGTCGAAATATAGGCGATTTTTGCGGATGGTCTTGCCGAGAGCATCTGGTGGGCAATGGCGTGCATCAAGTGGGTCTTACCCAGACCTGTTTCCCCGTAGATGAAGAGTGGGTTGTAGGCTCTGGCGGGGGAGTTTGAGACTGCGATCGAGGCGGCATGAGCGAGTTGGTTTCCGGCCCCTACGACAAAGTTATTGAACGTATTTTTTGGGTTGATTCCGTAGTGAGCAGCAGGGGGGGCTTTTTCCGGGATCGCAGTGCGGTCGACTGTCCGTTTGCGGGCTTCGGTCTTTGGGGTGGCCTTGGTCCGGTTGTTTCGCGGGGCCAGTTCGGATAGTTCCTCCTGGACAGAAATGACGATTTCGCGAGGGCCGCCGAAGACTTCGGTGATCTCGGCCCGAATAATCTCCAGGTAGTTATCCTGGAGCCAGATGGAGACAAAATCGTTGGGAGCGAGAATTTCGACCCGCTGCTCGGATGCTTCGCCCAGCGACAGGGGTTTAAACCACATCTCGAAAATGTCCGGGTTCAGGCGGCTTCGAAACCGTTCACAGGTTTCGTTCCAGAGGTGGGTCATCTGAGTAGTGGAAGGCATTAGCAACGAATTTGACAAAAATTATTAACAGTGATTTGCGGGGCAATGGAGCGATTGAGACAGCATCGTAAGGTACTGAAAACTAGTAGGTTCTAGGGAGGCGGGTATAGTTGCCACCCGGATGGCCGAATGAATTGGAGTGCATTTTTTATTTTTTTTGGAAGTAGCTTTATTTTAACGAGTTGAGAAATTTGCAGGAGGATTTTTCTGGCGTGTGAGATGAGTAATTGCTGAGTGGTAGTGCCAGGTTTTGGATGGTGTTTGAGACCTTTGGCGGATAAGACGGGGTTCATCATTCGCCGGGTTTGGCGGGATGCAAGAGGAAGTTACACACAAGTTATTCACAATCTTCCTGCGGATAAGTTTTCTCATTTTATGGTTGAATGCTGGGAAGTGCGGTGGCCTGCGTTCAGCCCACCTGGCCGGACATTTTCCGGATGAGTCTTTCGTTGAATTCCTTGGCGGCATCGTGGCCGAGCAAGCGAAGCGCCTGGACCATGGCGGCCACCTCAGCGAGACGGGCCATATCGCGCCCGGGGCGGACAGGGATGATGCTATGGGGTATTTTCTGGCCGAGGATTTCCATGTGTTTCTGATCGAGGCCAGTTCGATCCTCATTGATATCCGGACTCCAGGTGACAAAGGTAATGATCAGGTCGACGCGTTTTTCGAGCCGGACAGAATGGACGCCGAAGAGCTTGGCCACGTCAATGATTCCGATGCCGCGGCATTCCATGTAGCCGCGGCTCAAGTCGGAGCTTTTTCCCACTACCTCGTGGTCCCGCAACAGTCGGAGGTAGGTCAGGTCATCGGCGACGAGGCTGAACCCTCTCTCGATCAAGGCCAGGGCGCACTCGCTCTTTCCGATACCGCTTTCGCCGCGGATGAGGGTGCCCACCCCGCGAATGTCCAGCAGGGTTCCGTGCATGGTTTGGCGGGGAGCGAACCGTTCTTCGAGGATCAGGGTTGCCTCGGTGGTGAGAGTCTTGGACTTGAGGGTGGAGCGAAAGAGGGGGATATTGAACTGCCTGGCGACTTTGAGCAAAACCGGGGTGGGAGCCAGGTTTCGGCTGATGATGATGCAGGGGATGTTTTTCCGGGCGATCTGGCAGAGAACTTTTTCAATGACTTCCGGATCGCTGTCGCGGATGTGGCCCATCTCACCGGCACCGAAAAGCTGTATTCGCCGGTTGGCGAAGAACCGGAAGTATCCGGTCAGAGCCAGAGCGGGGCGGTTCAGGCTCTTTTCCCGGATCATCTGATCGAGGTTTTCTTCGCCGCAGATCAACTCCAGATCGAGGGGTTCCTTGCAAGCTTCGTAAAATTCGCGGACCGATATGCATTCAATGATCTTCTCCGAGGCTTTCATCAGGGGCCATCATTGGCAAAGTGCAGGAACAATACGAGCGCAAATCGCAGTTTTCAATCCGGTGCGATAGCGGATACGAACATCCGGGGTTGCGGGTCCAATTTTTTATGCGGGGTCTCTGAAAGGATAGGGGTAGGGATGGCGGGATTAACCGCCACCCCTCCCTCCGAACCGGAC
>CAZWFJ010000161.1:0-10215 GCA_964633135.1 uncultured Puniceicoccaceae bacterium
TCTCCAAACAAAGCCTCCCCATTCACCGTCCGACTCATCAGGTGGTGGTAACTCAGGTTTTCCGGTAACTTTTTTCGTTTTTTAGCCATGGAAAAAATTCCACCCCAAAAATCCGCAACCTGTCAATTAAATAATAGGTCAGTTCTAGCTTTTTTTTAACCATTCAGAAATTCCAGAGAACAGGGTCACCTTTGAATCCGGGTTACATTTGAAGCACCCGGCCCTGGTGTTCGGTGATTGCCGGGGGCACGAATTCTCTCATCATCCAAGGGAAATCGTAGTATGACCGAAACTTTGCATCATCTCTGGAAAGATCTTTCCGAACCATTTTTCTCCGGCGTCAGCCTTCTGCTGGGGTTTACCTACGCCCATCTCCTGACGTGGCTCGGGTTTATTCTCGGCATACTGATCATTGGGAGAATGCTGAACGAGAAGCGTAATCCGAGCAACATCTTCGCCTGGGCGTTTGCGGTGCTTTTTATTCCCTGGGTCGGAGTGCCACTTTATTTTCTACTCGGCGGACGCAAGAGCCGAGGACTCGTCGAGCGCAAGAGGAAGGTGATGGAAGACTCCCGGTATCTGGCTGGTGAGGATTTGCCCGCATCGGAATTGAAAAAGCTCCGGAGGACAGAGGGGAATTCCTGTCAACTTTTGCCCGACGCCCCGTCCACCTTCCACGCGATCCTGGAGGGTATAGAAGAGTCGCAGAGCTGTATCCACATCATGACTTACATCCTCTCGAAGGACGAGGCGGGCATCCCGGTAGTCGAAGCGCTGACGCGGAAGGCCCGGGAAGGGGTAAAGGTGCGCCTACTCCTGGACGCTTTCGGCTTCCTCGGGAACGGGGGGCGCTGGATTGAAGAACTCAAGGCGGCCGGGGGTGAGGTCGCCCGGTTCATGCCGCTACTCCCGCTGCACAGTCATTCTTCCGCCAACCTGCGAAACCACCGGAAACTGGCCATTTTCGACCACCGCCGGGCGATCACGGGCGGGCAGAACATTGATATCCGTTTCATGGGACCGAAGGTGACGGAGGATACCTTCCGGGATTTTTCGATCGATGTGCGGGGGCCGGTTCTCCGACACCTGAATTTTATCTTCCTCAACGACTGGATCTTCGCCTCGGGCCAGAAAGCCGGAGCGTTTCGGGACATTTTCAACCTCGATTTTCCCCAAGTCGGCGAACGCAGCCTGGAGATCATCGAGAGCGGCCCGGAGGTATCCACCGATGCCCTCTACGAGCGGATTCTGGAGTTGGTTCAGGATTGCCGGGAGACTCTAACCATCGTGACCCCCTACTTTGTGCCGGACGAGGTCTTGTTCCGCTCGCTGATGGTGAAAGCCCATGCGGGACGGAAAGTCCGGTTGATCATTCCCCGGCATTCCAACCAGAAGCTGGTCGATGTGGCCCGCTTCCACTACCTGCGCCAGTTGGCAGATGCAGGGGTGGATGTACAGTTCTACATGCCCGGAATGATCCATGCCAAGCTGATCCTCATCGACGGAGAGATCGCCCTTTCCGGTTCGGCGAATTTTGACATGCGGAGCTTGTTTGTGAATTTCGAGATGGGCATCGTCCATACTCATCCGTCCGATTTCGACGCCTTTCGCGAATGGGTTGCGGAAATTGAAAAGGACTGCCAGCCGATGCGGGAGGTTCCCATGCCGGAGGGAAAAAGCCGGAGATTCGTCGAGGACTTTGCCCACCTTGTCGGTCCCCTCCTTTGACCAAAATGACCCAATAACCTTTTTCCGAAAGAGATATTGCGAAGAGGCAAAAAATTCGCTTTCTCGGACCTTTTCAAAAAAAACTATGCCAATCTACGAGTTTTACTGCAGGGAAACCAACACGATCTACAGCTTCCTCAGCCAGAGGATTATCGGTGCGGACGAGGTTCCCCGCTGCCCGGCGGATGCACGCTTTAAAATGGAACGCATGGTCTCGTCTTTCTCTGTAACCGGACGTCATAAGGAGCGCGAAGAAGCTGCGGGGGACGCCGATTTTGACGATCCGCAGCTCGAAGCGGCGATGGCTGAACTCGAAGGGGAAATGTCGGGGATGGACGAGGAAAATCCCGACCCACGCCAGATGGGTCGTCTTATGAGACGGATGGCGGAGCTCACTGGCGAACCACTCGGTGGCCAGATGGAGGAAATGGTGCGCAAAATGGAGGAAGGTGCCGATCTCGACGCGCTGGAAGAGGAATTTGGCGACGCCATGGACGAGGACGGGATTGACGCGCCCGAGGAAGGATCCCCACCCGGGAAGCCAACTCTACGGCAGCTCCTGAGAGCGCATCGTCGCGAGCCAAAGAAGGATCCCAACCTCTACGACTGGCGGGACTATTAGAGCTCGGACACGGAAACATCAACCCTCATCGAGGACGCCACATAACTGGGACCGATGAAGCTTCCGGCTACCGGGGGGATTGATTCGGGATGCCGGTGGACGGCGGTGGCAATGTGCTCGGTTCCGGTGATTCGGGCACTTGTGTTGTCAAAGCCGATCCAGCCCGCTCCAGGGAGGTAGACCTCGGACCACGCATGGGTCGATCCGTGCTGCGTGCTGCCCGGATTGTGCAGATAGCCACTGACAAACCGGGAGGCGAATCCGAGATAGCGGCAGGCTTCAATAAAAAGGGTGGCAAAGTCACGGCAGCTGCCCGACTGGTTGGCCAGAGTCTGAGAGGGCGGCTGCACCCCCGGTTCTTCCCGCATACGATAAGCGAATTCAGAGACAATCGCCTTACTCATCTGGTCCAGGAGAACGTAGGTCTCGACCGACTGCCCCGGCTGCCAGAAGCGTCGGACCCAGTCCTTGAGGAGTCTGGTGTCGTTCGGCCAGGTGTGCGTCCGGTAGGGAAGAAGGTCGAGCCGCTCCTCCGGTTCAAAGGGGAAAGGGAACGTCACCGCACGCTCATCGACCAGAAAGTCGAGGGGCTGAGTCGCATAGTTCTCGATGATCACTTCACTCTCAATAAAGAGGCTATCGGATGGCTCGGGGATCTGGAGAATCCCAACCGAATTGCCGTAAATGTCACGGTACCATTTTACCGTGTGGAAGGGCTTGACCTGCAAGCGGGAAGACTGGATGCGAATGTCATGCCCCTCCCGGGGGCGGAGCAGAAGAGTGTGGCTGGAAAACTGGACAGGCTCCGAGAGCGAGTACTCGGTAACGTGGCGAATTCGGATCCTTTTCATAATCGAATCAGGAAATACTGCATGACTGGAACATATACTCAATGATCGCTGCCGGTTTTGGGAATAGCGAGAGTAAACACCGCGCCACGCAACCCGGGAAGCACCCCACCCCACCTCGGCGATCTCCAGTTGACAAGTGCTCGCAGTCCCCTTCCCATTGTCCCCGTGAGCGACGAACCGAAAATCCTTCAGGCCTATTGGGAATCGACCCATTCCGGACTCGTCGTTCTGACCCGTGACTGGGTCAGCCGCACAGAGAAACCGCCTCTCTTCTTCGGCCCCCCAAAACGCCCGTTCAAAACTCTCGCACGCACCGACCCTCTCCTCTACGGACAAATGGCTGGTTATTTGCGCTTCCGCCGCAAGCTTCTATTCACATACGAGCTCCCAGAGAGGGGACGGACCGAGCTGGCGAAAACCGGCGTCTTTGTCGCTGGCCCATTCAATGGCTGGACCCCCCTTGAGAATCCCAAGCGCTGGCGCCTGCAGCGCACCAGACTCCACGGGATCGAATTCGCAGCCCTTCCGATCCCGCAGTCAGAAGTCGACGTCACTCAACCCTTCCCTTTCAAATTTCAGACCGGAGACGGAGAATGGCTCGACGTTTCCCAAAGCGCGCCAAACGCTGTCTTTGATGAAAACGGGGCCTGCAATCACGAATTTCACCCCGAGCGAACCGGCCAGCACTTGTTTGCCTTCTCCATACCAGAGGACTACGAGACGGACGGCCAGGAACAAGTGATCTGGTCCTCTGCGGACCATCAGGAGGTCCGCCACCTCCCTCCTACTCACGCCTTTCTTGACCTACACTCCGATCTAGAGCTGGGAGCCTGTCCGGACACCGGTTCGACCCGGTTTCGGCTGTTCGCGCCCCGTGCCAGCCGCATCATTGTTGAGTATTCGGAGGATCCCCAGATGCCGAATCCCGAAAGCCTCGAACTGGAGGGTCCGAAGGACGGCGTATGGGAAGGGATAGCCGACCGAAACCTGGAGTCATGGTTTTATCAATACAGGGTGCATGGGGAGAATCGGGACACGTCTACCCAGTTCAATCCCGGTGTCCCCGTCCTTGATCCCTACGCTAAGGCCGCTTTTTCGCGATCGGGACCGGGAATCATTCTCGGGGAGTCCTCCTTCCCGAGGGGCGGAGTCGATCCGGGATTCACCCCTCCCCGCTGGGATGATCTTGTCATCTGCGAATGCCATGTCCGCGACCTTCTCGCCAGACTTCCCTCCGGGATCAAAGAGAGCGAGCGGCTGGGGTATGCCGGCCTCGCCAAATGGATTCGATCCGGAAGTTCTTATCTCCACGAACTCGGGATCAACGCGGTGGAACTCCAGCCCATCCAGGAGTTCGACAGCCAGCGCAAGGAGGAATATCACTGGGGCTATATGCCCGTAAACTACTTCGCTCCCGAGAGCACCTACGCCCAGCACCCGGAGAAGGCCAGTCAGGTCGAGGAGTTCCGCGATCTGGTTCGCGCGATGCACGAACAGGAGTTCTCCGTCATCCTCGACGTGGTCTATAACCATATCGGCGAACCAAACAACCTTCTCCTTGTCGACAAATACTACTACTTCCACCTCGATACTCACCACTACCTGATGAACTGGAGCGGATGTGGAAACGACCTCCGCACCGACGCACCCATGGTCCGCCGGATCATCATCGAGAGCCTTGTCCATTTGGTCGAGCAATATGGAGTCGACGGCTTCCGCTTTGATCTCGCCGATCTGGTTGGCAAACCGGCTCTCCTCGCGATAGAAAAAGCTCTCAAGGCACGCTTCCCGCACCTCATCCTCATTTCCGAGCCATGGAGCTTCCGCGGGCATATCGCCGATGACCTCAAGGACACCGGCTGGGCGTCCTGGAACGATGGATACCGCGACTTCCTGGCCGAATACGTCCGGGGCGAGAGCAACCGCGATGCGGCTTGTTACTTCCTGGCCGGATCGCCACACAGCCGCACTGAATGGCCCGCGCAGACCGTAAACTACTCCGAATCACACGACGATTTTTGCTGGCTCGACCGTATCACCGAGAACCCCGGCCACGAGGGCTTCAGTCCAACCCCGGCGGATCGGCGACGCACACACTTGATGGCCGCCATCCTTTTTTCCTCGATGGGCATTCCCATGCTCTCCGCCGGACAGGACGGCCTCCGCACCAAAGGCGGAGTTCACAATACCTACCAGCGAGGCGACCTGAATGCGATCGACTATGAACGCCGCACCTACTATTCCGGTACCGCCGGTTATTTCGCCGGGTGGACGAGACTGCGCCTCTCTCCTGCCGGCCGCCTCCTCCGTCCGGGCCGACACCGCGAAGGCTACCTCGCCTTCTCCGGCCCGGAAAATTCCTCGGCTCTGGCCTGCCTCTACAACGCCGACCGGGGTGACGGAAATGAACAAATGCTCTTTGCCATCAATCCACATCCAGAACCTGCCTTGATTCCGATGCCGGAAGATAGTCCGGCTCATGACTGGATTCAGATCGCCGATCAGGAACGGGTCAATCGAAGTGGACTTGAGGGAGCGCTACACCGGATGGGAAACGAGGGCATCTATCTTCCGGCCATGTCCTGCGGTTTGTGGAAGAGATAAGTATACATAGACAGCCATTCCTTGCATCAGTCCTCGCGTTGTGCAATGGGTCGGAACTCCACCTGGGCGATCCCCCACCAAAAAAAGAATGAGTTATTCGCTTGCCACGCTCTGTGGCTCCCTTTTTGATCGAGCCTTGTTATGCCTGATAAGCGGGCTAGCAAAGAATTAATTTCTCTAATCAATAAAAAAGGAAATAACATGCCGACAAAAATCGGAATCAACGGCTTCGGCCGGATCGGAAGGCTCGTTTTCCGGGCCATCGTAGACAAAGGACTGCTGGGCAGTGACGTGGAAGTGGTCGCCATCAACGACCTCGTCCCGGCTGACAATCTGGCCTATCTGCTGAAATATGACTCGATTCAGGGTCGCTTCAACGGTACGGTCGAGGCACCGGATGACGATACTCTCGTCGTCAATGGCAAGACCATCAAGTCTCTCTCGGTCAAGGAAGGCCCCAAGGCTCTTCCGTGGGGCGAGTTGGGAGTAGACATCGTGGTAGAGTCCACTGGTCTCTTCACTCAGGACACCGCCGCTCAGGGGCACATTGATGCGGGCGCCAAGAAAGTCATCATCTCCGCTCCCGCCAAGGGCGACGGCGTGAAGACCGTCGTTCTCGGGGTCAACTGTGACACTCTTGAGGCCTCTCACAACATCATCTCGAACGCGAGCTGCACGACCAACTGCCTTGCCCCGATTACCAAGGTTGTCCTCGACAACTACGGAATCGTCGAAGGCCTGATGACGACCGTGCATAGCTACACCGCGACCCAGAAGACCGTTGACGGCCCGAGCCGCAAGGACTGGAAGGGCGGACGCAGTGCCGCGATCAACATCATCCCGTCGACCACCGGAGCAGCAAAGGCCGTGGGCCTCGTTATCCCCGAGGTTCAGGGCAAGCTCACCGGCATGGCATTCCGCGTGCCCACGCCGACAGTCTCTGTTGTCGACCTCACGGTTCGCACCGAAAAGGCCGCCAGCTATGGCGACATCTGCGCCAAAATGAAGGAAGCCTCCGAAGGCAGCCTGAAAGGAATCCTCGGTTACACCGAAGACGAGGTGGTCAGCTCGGATTTCATCCACTGCGAACTGAGTTCCATCTTCGACGCCGGTTCCGGACTTGGACTGAACGACAACTTCGTCAAGCTCGTCGCTTGGTACGACAATGAGTGGGGCTACAGCAACCGCTGTGTCGACCTCATTCAGAAAGTCAGGGGACTGCTCTAATCGGCATCGCCCGGTTCCCTTGATCTTTGTTTGATCGATCAGGGCGAATCTCGTTTTCAGGCCGCCACGGTACCCATACCATTCCGTGGCGGCCTTTTTTCTCTAAGCAACCCATCCGGGGTTGCCCGCAAATTCTTCCAGAACGACTAAAACACCAAGAGGATACAGTATCATGTCGAAAGCAAAAACCATCGATTCCGTCGACCTCTCCGGGAAACGGGTATTCGTACGCGTGGACTTCAACGTCCCCCTCAACAGTAACGGCACACTCTCCGACGACAGCCGAATCGTCGCCGCCCTTCCCACCATCAAGAAGCTGGTGGATCAGGGTTCAAAAATCATTCTCGGCAGCCACCTCGGACGCCCCAAAGGAAAGCGGGTTCCCGAGATGAGTCTCGCACCCATCGCCAAAGATCTCAGCCAGAAGCTCGGCCAGCCCGTCGCCTTCGTCGGCGATTGCATCGGGGATGAGGTCAAGGCCGCTGCCGAAGCCCTCGAGCCGGGCCAAATTTTGCTCCTCGAAAACCTGCGCTTCCACGAGGGCGAGGAGAAGAATGATCCGGCCTTCGCCGAAGAACTCGCCTCCGTCGCCGATGCCTACGTGAACGATGCTTTTGGCACCGCACACCGGGCACACGCCTCCACTGCCGGGGTTTGCGACTATCTCTCCCCCAGGGTTGCCGGCTACTTGATCGAGAAGGAACTCGCCTACCTTGGTGAGAAAACCGGAAATCCCGAGCGTCCCTTCGTCGTCATCCTCGGCGGAGCCAAGGTCAGCGATAAAATCGCCGTGATCGATTCACTCCTCGACAAGGCCGATACCATGCTCATCGGCGGTGCCATGGCCTACACCTTCGCCCTCGCAAACGGTCGTACGGTTGGCGACAGCCTCTGCGAGATCGACAAAGTCGATACTGCCAAGGCCGCCCTGCAAAAAGCGTCGGAGAAAGGCGTTAAATTCCTGCTCCCGACCGACAATCTGGTCGCCAAGGGCCTGGACTTTAAGAACAAGTCCGTAGCCGAAACCCAGATCATCTCCGGAAACATCCCGGACGGCTGGGAAGGCGTCGACATCGGCCCCGAAACCACCAAGACGTTTTCAGACGAAGTCGCCGGGGCGAAAACCATCCTCTGGAACGGACCGATGGGCATTTTCGAGATTTCCGAGTGCAGCAAGGGTACTTTTGCCATCGCCGATGCCGTCGCCTCTAGCGAAGGAACGTCCATCATTGGCGGCGGCGATTCCGTGAAGGCGATTAAGAAAAGCGGTTTCTCGGAGAAAGTCACCTTCATGAGCACTGGCGGGGGCGCGAGCCTCGAGTTCCTGGAGGGCAAGACACTCCCGGGAGTCGCCGCGCTCGATCAACAATAACAACTCTCTCTCAAAAAAAAGAAAATATCATGAGCAAATCCTCCCGCAAATACCTGATCGCCGGAAACTGGAAGATGAATAAAAATTCCAGTGAAGGTGTTGAATTGACCGAAGATATCGTCTCCCAACTGGGATCCGAGACGTCCGTGAGCGTCGCCATCTGCCCGCCGTTCACCGCCCTGGAAAGCGTCGGGAAGGCGATTTCGGAGTCGAACCTACAGCTGGGTGCGCAGAATATGAATCCCGAGAGTTCCGGGGCGTTTACCGGCGAGATTTCGGCCGAAATGCTTCGCAGCCTCTTCGTCACCTTCGTAATCCTCGGCCACAGCGAACGCCGCGCCCTCTTTCACGAAGACGACGCATTCATCAACCGAAAAGTTCTCACCGCCCTGGCCAACAACCTGAAGCCCATCCTCTGCGTCGGCGAAACCCTGGAAGAACGCGAGGCCGACAGAACCATCGAAATCGTCTCCGATCAGGTGCGCAAAGGACTTGAGGGAGTCTCCGCAGACCAGGCCGAGAGTGTTGTCATCGCCTACGAACCCGTCTGGGCGATCGGCACTGGCAAAACCGCCACCCCGGAGATGGCCCAAGAGGTCCACCAGTCCATCCGTGAAGTGCTCGCCGAAACCCTCGGAAACGAAAAAGCCGAGAAAATCCGTATTCTCTACGGCGGATCAATGAAGCCCGAGAATGCCGACGAACTCCTTGCCCAGCCCGATATCGACGGCGGCCTCATTGGAGGGGCGGCCCTTGTGGCTCGCTCATTCGTGGGAATTGTCGAAGCCGCCGCAAAGCACGCAGGTTGATCCAACCAATCCCATCGACGGCGCACATTCTCGCGCTGCATGGTTTTACCGGAGAGGGGGCGGATTTTGCCGCCCTCTCTTCGTTGGTGGGGGGCTGCTGGCATTGCCCGGACCTGCCCGGACACGGAGATTTTCCCAACGCCAGTCCCGAGGAATTTTCGTGGGAACATCTGGAATCACGATTCCTCCATCCCCTGCCCAAAAATAAAATCGGAGTCGGCTATTCCATGGGCGGGCGGATTCTCCTACACCTCGCACTCAGAAATCCCTCCGCATTTGAACGCATCGTTCTCATCAGTGCCAGCCCAGGCCTCCCTACCCCGTCCGAACGAGACGCCCGGCGCAGGGCCGATGCAAAATGGATTCGCCTCCTGCAGGAGAAGGCGATAACCGGGTTCCTCGAAAAATGGTGGGAGCAACCGGTCCTCCGCACTCTCAAGTACCTGCCCCCCGAGCTGTCCAAATCACTCTTCTTCCGAAGAAAGCAGAACTCCCCGGAAGGACTAGTCCGCTCCCTCCAGCATCACGGAACTGGTGCCCTGGATTCCCTCTGGGAGAAGCTCCCCCATCTTACCGTGCCAGTTCTGATCTGCACCGGCGCAAATGACGAAAAGTTTCAAACCATAGCCCACGCCATGACCCGGAAACTGCCATCCGCACAACACGCCGTCATCCCAAAGTGCGGCCACGCCCCCCACTGGGAAGCACCCAAGGAAACCGCTACCGCAATCTCCAATTTTATCCGCCCCGGAAAATGATGGCAATTTCGTAGCGTAAAGCTTTTAGCGGACGAGCGCATGGAGAGAACTTGATCCGGGGAATGATATCCGCACCGCCCTTATCACCCTTGGTGGCAATGCCTCGCATGAATACGAGCCGACCAGTCTTCACTCGCTCTGTAGCATTGCGCGACTCATCATAGCTTACTCCCGAACAGTATAGGCTTCTTCGAACCTCACCTCTTCCGCAAGCAAGCCTTCGGCCGACGAACCGGGGTCCCCG
>CAZWFJ010000162.1:0-10182 GCA_964633135.1 uncultured Puniceicoccaceae bacterium
TTATGCGATTTCTTTTCGTTTGGCGGCTTCCAGCCGCTAAATGAAAAAGCCCTGTTTGCGAGGAGGCTCATGGTAGCAATATTCATAAAATGGCGCAGCCGCTTGCTCAACCAGGTTACTCTTTTGTTGACCAAAAAAAAATCAGTGTAGTCATTATAACGAAACAACCAATACAAAATATCTATAGCAAAAACTCCTTCTATCATTTCGCTGTTTAGATGTAACCTGGTCACTACTACCGTATCAAAGCGATAGGGGTAGGCCTTGGCCCCCGGCACCCAAAGCGATGATTGAGCCGAAAGGAATCGGACGGCAACCGACTTCGCCAAGGCTACGAAGGTCCAGAGCCGGTCCGACTACGAAAGAAAAACTGTTACAAGATACTAGCAAAAATCTTGATATTTCTGGATAGAAGGAACTATGGAAAGGTGTATAATGAAATTTGCCTGAAAAACCACTTTTTATTCACCAGCTGGCAAAGGCCTTGTGGAACTGGTTTGAGAGGCGGGTTCGGACCTCGTCCATGGGAATGGGACGGTTTAGTTCATTCTCGAGGGAGGTAACGGTGCCGTCGGTAATTCCGCAGGGGACGATGCCTTGAAAATGGGTGAGATTGGTGCTCACGTTCAGGGCGAAGCCGTGAAAAGAGATCCAGTGGCGGGCGGCCATTCCGATGGCGGCGACTTTGCGAGGGCCGATCCAAACCCCGGTTAGGCCGGGGCGTCGGCCGCAGGTCAGCGTGTAGGAGGAGACAACCGCGATGATCATGTCTTCGACTGTGCGCAGGAGTCGGTGCAAATCGCGACTCCGGGAAAAGTCGACAAAGAGGTAGCCGGTGATCTGTCCTGGGCCATGGTAAGTAATGTCGCCGCCCCGGTTGGTCTCGACGACCTCGATGCCGTGGGTGCTGAGAAACTGATCATTGGCGATCAGGTGGTCTTCGGCACCCCGACGTTTGCCCAGGGTAAAGACAGGATTGTGCTCGGTAAAGACGAGCGTGTCCGGGCGCTCACCATCGCGCCGCTCCTGCAGGGTTTGCAATTGTCTTTCGAGTGCCTCGCGGTAGGCGGTGCGGCCCCAGTCTTCGACGCAAATGTCATTATCAGCCATGGTAGAGTTGTCGGATAAGGAGAATGGAAAATCCAGCAATGATGAAAAAGCAGACGGCCAGCTTGGTAGCGAGAGCCACCATGGCCCCGAGGAACGTGCCCCACCCGGCGCGGCCTGCGTCTCTCACCCCCCTCCCGCCAAGAATTTCTCCGAGGATGGCACCCACAACCGGGCCAACAAAGATCCAGAAGAGGGGCGGGGGCATGAAAATCCCGACAATTCCGCCAATGAGGGCACCGACGGAACCCTTCCAGGTCGCCCCGTAGCGTCTTGCTCCCATGATTGAGAGGAAGAAGTCTAGAATAAGGGTAAGCAGGGTGAGAGCGAGGGCGACGAGGAGAAACAGGATTCCGGGTGAAAATTCCGGCACCCAGAAATGAAAGAGAGCCGCCCCGGCAAAGACGAGCACTGGCCCGGGAAAGATCGGAAGAATGGTGAGGATGACCCCCGAGGCAAAAAGCAGGAGGGTGACGGAAATCGGCAGCCAAAGATCCGAACTCATTTCTGAGCAGAACTCTTGGCGTCCGACTCTGATTCGGAGGATTTTCCGGTTGATATGCTCTCGGCAGAGGGGCTGGTAGTGCCCTGCATTCCTCCCCCTGTTGCGTCTTTCTCTATTTCCTTCACCGTCTTCACGTCTTCTGGGGGGAATTTGCCTTCTTTCAACCACTGCTGCGCTCCGGCTTCAAATTCCTGGTGGCGTTTCTCATTCGAGAGGCGCCAGTCCTTTTGCCGGGCACCGCCGGTTGTGGCATCGACGGCACCCCCGACGCCTCCTGCAGCGGACTCAGCCGTTTTACCCACAGTATCGCCGGCTTTCTTGACGGATCCGATGGTCGCCTCCTCCAGTCCCTTCCCGGCTTCCTTGAGATTTCCGGACAAGAGTCCTCTTCCGGTGTTCAGCAGTCCTTTGCCGAAGCCTGCTACGGTCTCCCCTGCGCCCTTTGCGAGTTGACCGGCGGCGTCGGTAGCACCCGACACAATCTCAAAGCTTCCCTGGAAGGCGTTGCCTGCGAGGTTGCTCAGTAACTGGCCTGGGCGGCCAATTACATTCATCAGCATTTCTCCCCCCTCAAACGTAATATTGTCCGGCGTGCCTCCGAGGGTCACGTTCGTCACGACATTGGCACTGCTGGTGATCTGAACATCCCCCTCCAGCTTGTCCGGAGAAACAAACCACTTCCCAAACAGGTCGAACCCGGGGCCTCCGATCGCGCTCTGAACACCTCTGGGAAGGACCGGACGAACCGTTTCCAGCTCGAACCCGGTGAGTTGAACGGACCCCGCAATCACGGGAAGCCCCGAACCGATGACGGTTGATTTTGCCACGGCGGTAAAATTGGCCGGACTCACCCCCTCCCCCGTTTGCTGGATCTTGAAGCCCATTGTGGCGGTCAACACCTGATCCACCGTCTGTGCCAAGAGACCATCGGGATCAAAGGCAATGTCCTCAGCCGTAAGGTAAAAGTCGGTCAGAGTAACATCCAGAGGGTTTTCTCCCTCCTCTTTGGATGTTTCCAAATAATGGATACGAAAATTCTTGAGGGAAAACTTTTCGACGTAAACGGGGTCGGTCTTCCCTGCGGTCGGCTTCTCTGCGCCAGTGGAGGCGGTTGCGGTTGCAGTCGTTTCAGAGGCTTCCTCGCTGTCGGCAACCGTGCCCGCTGCGTCTTCCTTTTTCTTCTTCGAGGAGTCCTGCGACTGATCCGTTCCTGGAATATTCTTGTTCGTGCGGTATTCGAGAACGGCATCGGAGAGCTGGATCAACGCGAACTCCACTCCGGACGGAAGGTGGCTCACGGCTTCGCCCGGGTTCACGGTCAGGTTGGTAGCCAAAAAGTTGAAATCCTTAATGGAATACTCGTTATGGGCGGCCGGATCGCTGGCGTCCGCGAAGGCGGCGGCCAGCTTGCTGACCGAGATTTTATCGATGCGGATGCCTTTCGAAGGACCCTTTGTGTCGGAATCGTCCTCGGGTTCCTCTCCGGCGGGTTCCTCCTCGGCGGAAGGTTGCATCACTTTGAGATCCTCCAGCGACAAACGCCCTTTCTCATCCCGACTGGCGTTGAACTCCGGGGCCTCCACTGTTACTTCGCGGATAAGAATTGTATCCGAAAAAACGGACATTGGATCGATATCGATCATGAGTCGCCCCAATGAAAACAGTGGCGGCTTATCGGGATCTCCGCTTGGGTCAGCGATGCGGACCCCGCCCAGCTCAACGTCCCCCGACCATAAATTGATCGTAAGGGTTTCGACAGAGGCATCGGTTCCGAGAAGGCCGGGAAGTTGCGAGTTCGCGGCCCACTTCGCCGTCGGCGAAAGAAAGAAGGTCAGGAAGGCAAGGACCGCTACGATCAGCAGTGCAACGAGACCGAGAAGGAATTTCAGGATCGAGAATCCCCGGGAAGGTGAAGAGAAAGTGGTGAGTTTCATAGCGAGAGGGATCGTGTTCGGATTTTGAGCGGAGACAAGTGCTTTTCGTGCTCTCCGAACGGAGTGGGTCGCAATTTTTTATGCGAGGTTTCTGCAAGGTGGAATCGGCATCTTGCCGCTTGCTATGGAGCGAAAGCGGGTGGAAGCCGCTTCTACTTACCCCGCACAAAAATTGCACCCGAACGGAGGGGGGATGTTTTATCGGCGGACTCGATTGGAATGCTGGGAAATTTTCCGATCGCCCCGCGTTCCTGTTTGGCCATTGTCGTCATGGATGGACAAGACACTTCTTCTGGACGGATTCAACCTGGCGTTCCGCAGTTTTTACGCGGTGCCGGAATTATCGCGAGCGGATGGATTTCCGACGAACGCGCTGCACGGGTGGGTAAAAACCATCTGGCGCTTGCAGGATCTGTATCCGGACGCGCGGGTCATCGCCTTTTTTGACCTGCACGGGGATCGCGAGCGCGAGGCACTGCTGCCAGCGTACAAGGCAAACCGAACCGAGATGCCGGAGTCGCTGCGCTTGCAGTTTCCGGAAATTCGGCGTGTAACCCACTTGATGGGAATCGGGGTCGTCGACTCTTCCGGGGTCGAGGCAGATGATTTGATCGCTTCAGCGGCCTCGGCGTTGGCGGAGAGGGGCGAGGAGGTCTTCATCGTGAGTGCCGACAAGGATTTGGCCCAATGCGTGCGACCGGGAGTGTCACAGTTACTCCCGCCCCCTACAGCCAACCCGCAGTTAGGATGGAGGACTTTGGATGAGGAGGCCGTACAGGAAAAGTTTGGAGTGCGCCCGGACCAGATTGCGGATTATCTGGCCCTGGTCGGGGACACCTCGGATAACATACCGGGGCTGGCGGGTGTGGGTCCGAAGACTGCCTCCAACTGGCTGCGCTCCTATGGGTCCCTTGAGGGAATCATCCAGAACTCCGGGCGGCTCAAGCCACCGCGATTCCAGTCGAAAGTGGGCGAGGAAAAGGAGAATCTCTTGCGCAATCAAAGGCTAACGCGCCTGAACTGTGGGCACCCGGTGGCGTTCGATCAAATCGACCCAAATGTGCCGGAACTCAGGAAATTCTTCGAGGAGATGGACATGAAATCCACCCTCACCGCAGTGGAGAAGCGATTTGGGAATTGATACAGTCATCCGCCTCACGGCGGGATGCTACGACCCTATTGCCGGATTCACTTTGATCCGATTGGGTCCCTCAATTATTCTTGCCTTCGGGGTCGTAGATAAAGCCGATCCCGTGGACGGTGCGGAAGGCCGAATCCTCGCAACCGTGGCGCTTGAAGAAATCCCGCACCTTGACGATATACTGATCCAGTGAGCGGCTTTTCACGTTGGCGTGAGGACCCCAAACTGCGTGGATCATGTTTTTACGGGGGATAATTTTCCCTTGGTTTGCCGCGAGGTGGGCGAGAATTCCGAGTTCCTTGCGACCGAGATTCTCCCGATCGCCATCGGGAAAAATGATCTCCATCCGGGAGCCGTCGATCGTGGAACCGAGAAACTGGAAGGGTTCTTCCGAAACCGTCAGGTTGGGAGTGAGCTTCAAATCGTGCCGGGTGTCTGTGCGGCGCAAGACGGCGCGGATTCTTGCCACGAGTTCACTGGCGCTGAAGGGCTTTGTCACGTAATCGTCGGCTCCCACATTGAGTCCCCGGACCTTCGTGCTTTCGGAATCGGTCCCGGTAAGGAAGATGACAGGCACAGAAGTCTCGCTGCTGCGAACGCTGTCGAGCAAAGCGAATCCGTCGGCGTCGGGCAGGTTAATATCGAGGAGGATCAGATTGACGTGACTTTTCTTCAGGAACTCCTCGGCCCGGTCCACCCGGTTGAAAATCTGGGCATGCATCCCGGCCTCGGCAAGATGTTCTGCGGTAACGTTGGCAATGTCTTCGTCGTCTTCGACGATCAGGATCAGGGGTTTGGCGGTGGTATCCATATTTGGTGTTTTGATGCGATTATCGGGGAGAAAGGAAGAATACTCTTGGTTGAATCCCGTGATTTTTACAATCTCTGTTTGGTTTTTTCAATACCCGATTCATTTTCTCTTGAGTTAAGGCGAAGAGCCTTATGCTGGGGGCAATGAGCGATTCAAAACCCATCCTCAATCTTGGCCTGCCCAAAGGGAGCCTCCAGGACGCTACGATCCGCCTTTTTGGAATGGCTGGTTTCCGCATTCAGGTGAATCCCCGTTCGTATCGTCCGTCGATTGATGATCCTGAGCTTGAGGGCCGATTTGTTCGGGCACAGGAAGTGAGCCGTTATGTGGAGCATGGCTTCTTCGACTGCGGCCTCACGGGTCTCGACTGGATTGAGGAGAATGGTTCGGACATTGTGGAAATTTGTGACTTGATCTACAGCAAGGCCTCGGCGGCCCGCTCCCGGTGGGTTTTGGCGGTGCCGGAATCTTCGGCAATCCGAACGGTCGAGGATCTGGAGGGCAAGCGGATCGCCACGGAGGTAGTGGGGTTGACGCGCCGGTTCCTTGAGACGCACGGGGTAAAGGCAGAGGTGGAATTTTCCTGGGGAGCCACAGAAGTGAAAGTCCCGGACCTCGTGGACGCGATCGTGGACCTCACCGAGACGGGAAGTTCACTGCGGGCGAACAATCTGCGCATTGTCGACACCCTGCTCTACACCAACACCAAGTTGATTGCCAACAAGCTGGCTTGGGAAAACCCGTTCAAGCGGAAAAAGATCGAGGACATCGCCCTCCTGCTCACCTCTGCGCTCGAAGCCCAGAACAAGGTGGGCCTGAAGCTGAATGTCGAACGGGCGAGGCTCACCGACCTCCTCGAGAATCTTCCCTCGCTGCGGCGCCCCACGATCTCGCCCTTAACGGACGATGACTGGGTCGCAGTGGAGACGATTCTGGACGAGCGGGTAGTCCGGGAGATCATTCCATTGCTCAAGGACAAAGGTGCCGAAGGAATCATTGAGTACCCGCTCAACAAGGTGATTCACTGAGGTTATCGGCTCAGATGTCTTCTGTGCTCCCAGTGTTCGAGAGTTTCCCCTGGTTTGGCTGGCTGCTGGCTTTCGTCTTTGGTACGATCGTCGGGAGTTTTCTGAACGTTTGCATCTACCGGATTCCGGAGGGGAAGTCGGTCATATTCCCGGGGTCGCGCTGTGCTTGCGGTGCCCGGATTGCGTGGTATGACAACATCCCAGTATTCAGTTGGATACTGCTGCGTGGACGGGCGCGCTGCTGCGGTCGCAGGTTCAGCATTCGCTATCCCCTGGTGGAGTTTTTGACCGGAGTGCTCTTCCTGCTTGCATGGATCGGCCATCCCCTTCCGGTGGCTCTTTGCCTCTGGGTCTTTTTCTCGCTCCTCATACCGGCGGTCTTTATTGATCTGGACCACTTTATTATCCCGGATCGCTTCTCGGTGGGAGGGATGTTTCTCGGCATCTTCCTCTCCGCTATGGTCCCTGAATTGCACGGGTTCGCAAATCCCGGCGGGATCGCCACCTTTTCGGGCCTCTCGACCGCCGTGGTCGGTGCCCTGGTGGGGTCGTCCGTCCTGTATTGGTTCGGTGCTCTGGCTGAAATCGTCTTTCGGAAGGAGGCCCTGGGGCAGGGCGACGTGAAACTGGCGGGGTGCTTCGGTGCGTTTTGCGGGTGGCAGGGAGCCGTCTTTTCCCTTTTTGCCGGAGCGGTCATCGGAACGGTGCTGCTCCTGCCAGTGCTGATTTGGCAGCGGCTCAAGGGTCGGGAAGCGGTTACCCCGGAGGTGACACCGAGCCAGGGGAGCGCAGAAGGAGAGTCGCAGCAGCCTGCCGGGGAAGAGGAACCCATTGGGTTTGGAACGGCGGTACCCTTTGGTCCGATGCTTTGCGCCGCCGCAGCCATTTATGTGCTCTGGCTCGGCGAACCCGTTCGGGCGTGGTTTGCGGAGGTGGGTGACTTGTTACAGTTGATCTTGTAAGCTGGTTTTCTAAGATTCGATCGATTTACAGACTTGCCATGATTCCAAATATTCTTGCTGAACGCTATGCCTCTTCGGAGATGCAGAGCATCTGGTCGCCTCGGGGGAAGGTGCGCTTTGAGCGCGAACTTTGGATTGCGGTCCTGAAGGCGCAGGATGAGCTGGGACTTCCGGTCTCGCCCGGAGCGATCGAGGCTTATGAGAAGGTGATGGACCAAATAGATTTGGAGTCAATTCGCCAGCGGGAAGCGGAAAGTCGCCATGACGTTAAGGCGAGGATCGAAGAGTTTTGCGGGCTGGCTGGTTTCGAGGAGATTCATCGGGGCATGACCAGCCGTGATCTGACGGAGAACGTGGAGCAACTTCAAGTGGCCCGCTCGCTTGAAATCATCCAGAAAAAGGCTGCTGCCAGCCTGGCTCGGATTGCTCGGAGGGCCGGGGAGCACGCCGGACAAGTCTTTCCCGGGCGGACACACAATGTTCCGGCCCAGCCGACTACTTTTGGCAAGCGGTTGGCGATGTACGGGGAAGAACTGCTCCACTCTGCCCACAATCTTGCGCAAACCGCATCCGCCTATCCCGTGCGCGGAATCAAGGGGGCAGTGGGGACCCAGCTCGACCTCAAAACCCTACTGGACAGAGATTTGGAGAAGGTTGAGCAACTTGAGGAAAAAGTTCTCCGGCATCTCGGTTTCACCCATTCACTGCGAGCAGTGGGGCAGGTTTATCCCCGCAGCCTGGACCATGAGGTTATCGCCGCTCTTGTCGGTATTGCCTCTGGCCCTTCCAATCTTGCCCGCAGCTTGCGCCTCATGGCAGGGCACGAAACCGCATCGGAAGGATTTGCGCCGGGTCAGACAGGTTCGTCTGCGATGCCGCACAAGATGAACTCGCGCTCGTGCGAGCGTGTGAACGGTTTCGTTGTCCTGCTCCGCGGCTATGAAACCATGGCTGCGGCTCTTGCAGGAGACCAATGGCACGAAGGCGACGTTTCCTGCTCGGTGGTTCGCCGGGTGGCCCTGCCTGACGCCTTTTTTGCGATGGATGGTCTTTTCGAGACATTCCTGACCGTGCTGGAGCAGATGGAAGTCTACCCTGCAGTCATCGACCGCGAGAACGCAGCCTATTTCCCGTTCCTCAGCTCCACCACCCTACTGATGGAGGCGGTTCGCACGGGAGCGGGGCGTGAAGCAGCCCACGAAGCGATCAAGAAACACGCGATTGCGACCGTAAAAGACCTACGCTCGGGAGTCATTACGGTAAACGATTTCGCCCGGCGGCTGGGGGAAGACCCTGCTTTCCCGCTGGACACAGCGACCATCGAAGAAACGATCGCCAGTGCGGCCCAGCTTATCGGTGCCGCGCGTGAGCAGGTCAATGATTTCCAGAATCGGGTGGCGGAGTTTCTGAATTCGCTTCCTCCAGAATGGAAAAATTATCGCCCGGGACAGATTCTTTGAATCAATCGGAGCCAAGCGTGGATAAGCGTAGGCCAAAGAGCCTTACGCCCGGCAGCGTTCTGCCGAGAGAATCGGATCGAGGGAGGTTCCTGGCAATTGGGGGTGTCATCGGTCATCGGCAAATCACCGATGCCTATCTTGTCTTCCTGGCGAGGGAAAACAATTGAACATTGACTTCTCAGCGTTATTGGACATCTTCCTGTCCATATGAACGCCATCACCTACACAGCAGCGAGAGAGAATCTCGCATCTACTATCGACCGAGTCTGCAATGATAGGGATCCGGTGATCATCACACGCAAGCGAAGCCAGTCGGTCGTCATGATCTCGCTTGAGGACTACGAAGCACTTGAGGAAACGGCTTACCTCCTGAGGAGTCCGGCAAACGCCAAGAGGCTGGTCTCCGCGCTCGAAAACCTTGAGAAAGGAAATATTCAAACGAAGGATATTGATCTTGAGGCATGAACCTGAACTTCACTCCAGAAGCTTGGGAGGACTACCTTTATTGGCAGAAAACGGACAAGCGAATAACGAAGCGAATCCATGAACTAATCAAGGACATCAGGCGAAGTCCGTTCGACGGAATCGGCAAGCCCGAAGCCCTAAGGCACAATCTATCAGGATGCTGGTCCAGGAGAATCACGGAAGAGCATAGAATCGTATACAAGATCACAGACCAAGGAGTGGCATTCCTTCAGATGAGATACCACTACCTGAAATAATCCTACGGCCATCTTCCTTCGTGGTATGAAAAAATTTAGAATAATTCCAAAAAAAATAGCATGTCCACTCCGATTGTAGAACCATCCCGACCCTGGCAGGCTACAATGGCACTCGGTTAAGACCTAAATCGAAATCGCTATCGGGTTTCGATTGTTATTACCTGTTGCTAAGCAATTACTTAATAATTCTCGATTTGTTGATGTCGCTCCGCTCGGTACGATCCCGATCCCGATTTGTTGATGTCGCTCCGCTCGGTACGATAGCGAATCATCGCTTAACCGAGTGCCATTGGGCGCAGTGGCGCAGAGGTTTTAGTGGATGGATGAAAATACGATAGGAACAAACTCAGACCTACCTGCGCCTGTCCGAAAATAAGCTTGGATATTTACTCAATTTTGGAAAAAATTTGTTATGCACCCTGCATTGCCCGCGGGGCGAATGGCACTAGTTTAAGTCGAGATCGACCTCTTACTCTTAATCATACTTCCGGGTAGAGCGGTCGGTTGCCCGA
>CAZWFJ010000163.1:0-10139 GCA_964633135.1 uncultured Puniceicoccaceae bacterium
CCGGCTGCCGCCGGTCCCCGCCTCCTATTGCTTCGCAACAGGATGGGAATTTTTTGAGGGGAGGGCGGGGAGTTTGGGGGTGGATTGAACTTTTTCTTGATACGGTCGCGGTTCGTCTTCTTATAGACGGCTTTCCTTATTCTATGATTCTTCTTCTCAGTCTTCTCGTGATCTTTGTCGGTGCCCTGTTGGCACCGGGGATCAGTCGTCGGGGATTGGGATTGGGGGCGCTTTTCCTGGCGGTGCCGCCGATGATTTCATTTGGGATGCTGGTCTGGGCCTGGTTTGGGCTGGAACATGGGCAGGCGCTGGCGTTTTCATG
The DNA here is from genome assembly GCA_964633135.1 of uncultured Puniceicoccaceae bacterium. Classification (GTDB taxonomy): domain Bacteria; phylum Verrucomicrobiota; class Verrucomicrobiia; order Opitutales; family Puniceicoccaceae; genus Puniceicoccus. The sequence continues at coordinate 323 of CAZWFJ010000163.1, forward strand.
GGAGTGGTTCCCGGCTTTCGGGGTGTCGCTGGATTTGCGGCTTGATGGCTTGTCGGCGCTGATGGGCTTGCTGGTGGTGGGGATCGGGGTGCTGGTGGCGATCTATTCGTCCGGGTACATGAAGGGGCATGCGCAGTATGGGCGTTTTGGGCTTTTTCTGCTCCTGTTTATGGGGTCGATGCTGGGTCTGGTGCTCTCCGACAATTTGATTCTGCTCTTTGTTTTCTGGGAACTCACGAGCATCACCTCCTACCTGTTGATCGGTTTCAATCATGAAGAGGAGGGGGCGCGGAAGAAGGCGCTGCAGGCTCTGCTCGTGACGGGCGGGGGTGCTGTGGCAATGCTGGCCGGGTTTATCCTTATCGGCATGGAGGCGGGGACTTACCGGATCTCCGAGCTGGGAGGGATGGCGGCGATCTTGACCGAGTCTCCGTTTTACACCGGGATTGTTATTCTGGTCCTGCTGGGCGCCTTTACCAAGAGTGCCCAGGTGCCCTTCCATTTCTGGTTGCCCAACGCGATGGCGGCACCGACCCCGGTGAGTGCCTATCTGCACTCGGCCACGATGGTCAAGGCGGGGGTGTTCCTGATGGCCCGAATGACGCCCTCGCTGGGCGATACGCTTCTTTGGAACGGATTGTTGACCGGATTCGGGGGTGCTACTTTCTTGCTGGCGGTTTTTCTGGGACTCTTCCAGCCGGATTTGAAAAAGATTCTAGCCTACACCACCCTGGGAGTCCTCGGCCTGTTGACGATGCTCCTCGGGCTGGGAACCGAGCTGGCCTTCGAGGCGATGGTGCTTTTCCTCTTTGGCCACGTGCTCTACAAGGCCGCCCTTTTCATGACTTCGGGTGCGATTGATCACGAGACGGGTACGCGGGATGTCACCATCCTCCGCGGGCTTCGGGGCGCGATGCCCATCACGGCGGTCGCGGCGTTTTTGGCGGCCCTGTCGATGTCGGGATTTCCTCCGTTTCTGGGATTCATTGGCAAGGAATATGTTTACAAGTCGGGCCTGGCTCTTACCGGGCTGCCGATGGCGGTGTTGGCCGTGGCGTTTGTGGGCAATTTCACCATGATGGCACTGGCACTCAAGGCGGGGGTTTCGCCCTTTTGGGGGCGGCCTGCCGAGAACCTGCCCAAGCATCCCCACGAGGCTCCTTGGTCGATGTGGGCTGGGCCGCTCCTGCTGGGGGTCCTCGGACTCGTGTTCGGCCTCTTTCCGGGGATCGTTTCCCACAGTCTGGTCGGCCCGGCGGTATCGGCTGTGGCCGGTGTTCCGCTGGAGATCCACGTCAAGCTCTGGCACGGCTTGAACGTGGCCCTGTTCATCAGTGCGGTGACCCTTGCCGCCGGGATTCTCCTTTACACCGGGCGGAGGTTTTTCTGGCATCGGCACGAGTCATTCAACTCTTTCTGGCGTCCGCGCGGGGCTGAGGCGATATACGACTGGCTTTTCGACGGAACGATTCGCCTGGCCAAATTTCAGACCCGGTGTTTGCAGTCGGGCTATCTACACAACTACGTCTTCATCATCGCCTCGGCCACGGTTGTGTTGCTTTCCTGGGGCTTCTTTGCCTTTGACGGTTGGCCCGCGTTCCCAGAGCAGGTGCCGTTGCCGGAGTTGCTTCTCAGCGGGTTGGTGGTCATCCTGATGTTGTCCACCGTGGCTGCGGTGCTCACGACGAACCGGATCACGGCTCTGGTTAATCTCGGGGTCGTCGGTTTTGGAATCGCCCTGCTCTACGTCTATTTTGGGGCACCGGACCTGGCGATCACCCAGCTGCTGGTGGAGACGCTCACGGTGGTTTTGCTGATGTTTGCGATCTGCCGACTTCCGGCGTTGCGGCTCCTTTCCTCGAAGGGAACCCGGGCGAGGGATGCGGTGCTCTCAATTGTATTCGGAGGCCTGATCGCCGGATTGGTGCTGGCCGCAACGGCGATTCAGGTCGACTTTCCGATTTCGGAAAAACTCTCGGCCATGAGTTATTCGGAGGCGCATGGGCGGGACATTGTTAATGTGATCCTGGTCGACTTCCGTGCCCTGGATACGTTGGGTGAGATTACGGTGATTTCGGTGGCGGCTCTCGGCATCGCGGCGATGATCTCGCGGCGGGTAGGCCGGAAAAAGGAGGGTGGACGATGAATTCGTTTATTTTGCAGCAAGCGGGCAAGCTACTGTTTCCGGCCCTTCTGGTGCTGTCCATCATCGAACTCTACCGCGGGCACAATTTGCCGGGAGGGGGGTTCATCGGCGGCCTCATTGCCGCTGGTGCATTCATCCTGCTCGGTCTCGGCATCTCAATGGAGGAGGCTGCCCGGCGGCTCCGGGTTGAGCCCTCGACCCTCCTTGTCGCAGGCCTTGCCATTGCGGTTCTGAGCGGCGTCCCGGGATTTTTCGCAGGAAAAAGCTTCATGGATGGCCTCTGGCTGCCGGAGTTTCACCTGCCGCTTCTCGGGGGAGTACACCTGGGAACCCCCTTGTTGTTCGATGTGGGGGTCTACTTTGCGGTCATCGGGTTCTCGCTGGAAACGGTTTTCAGCCTCGCCACCCTGGCCGAGCCGGAGGAGGGGGATGCACAATGATTGAGATCATGCTGGCCCTGTTCATCGGCTTGCTTTTTGCCGCCGGACTTTACTGCTTGTTGCGCCGCAGCCTGGTCAAGCTGGTCATCGGGCTGATCCTGCTCAGTCAGGGGGCGAATTTGCTGGTCTTCACCGCAGGCGGTCTTCTGGCCGGAAGCCCGCCCCTGGTGGCCAAGGGAGCCCTGGTGCCGGAGGGGCCAGTGGCGGATCCCCTCCCTCAGGCGATGGTACTGACCGCGATCGTGATCGGCTTCGGGCTGGTCGCCTTTTTCGTCGCTCTGATTCACCGCGCCCATGAGGCCGTGGGTGCGGATGACATTAACTCTTTCGACCAAACGGACACATGAACGGACTGGTCCTTGTTTTACCCATACTGATTCCCCTGTTCGGGGCGGTGGTCCTTCTGGCGGGCGCGCGGTCGATCGGCTTCCAGCGAGGGGGGTCGGTGGTGGTATCCTCGTTGCTGATGGGAGCAGCCGGATGGCTCCTGGCCGAGGTGGATGCCGCAGGGGTCATCGCGATCCAGATCGGGAACTGGCCCGCCCCGTGGGGGATCACTCTGGTGGCAGACCGCCTCTCGGCGATCATGGTCGCGGTCTCCGCACTGATGGGCCTGGCGGTCGGGTTGTTTGCCATCTCTGACATCGACGAGGGGCGGGTGCGGAAGAAGTTTTTCCCGGTCTTCTTTGTCCTTCTTTTCGGTGTCAATGGAGCCTTTCTTACCGGCGATCTTTTCAACCTGTATGTCTGGTTCGAGGTCATGCTGATCGCTTCCTTTGTCCTGATTGCGCTGGGCGGCGAAAAGGACGAGCTGGAGGGGGCGATTAAGTATGTCAGTTTGAACCTTTTCTCCTCGGTGTTGTTTCTGACTGCGGTGGGGATTCTGTACGGGGAGGTGGGCACCCTGAACATGGCTGATCTGGCCACGAAGATCGCAAACTACGAGGAGGTGAACCTGATCGTGAGCACCTCCTTGCTCTTGCTCGTGGCGTTCTGTATCAAGGCGGCAGTGTTTCCCTTCTTCTTCTGGCTGCCCGCAGCGTATCACACGCCCCCGGCGGCGGTCTCGGCGATTTTTGCCGGACTGTTGACCAAGGTGGGGGTGTATGCCCTGATCCGGTCCCAGACTCTGATTTTTCGTCCGATCTTTGACGAGGTGCAGGTGCTGCTGATCGGACTCGCGGTGCTGACCATGGTGACCGGGGTGTTGGGCGCGGCGCGGCATTTCGAGATGCGAAGGATTCTTTCGTTCCACATTGTCAGCCAGATCGGCTACATGGTGCTCGCCCTGGCATTCATGACGCCCCTGGCACTTGCGGCGGCGATCTTTTATGTCGTGCATCACATCATCGTGAAGACGAACCTGTTTTTGGTCAGCGGTATTGTAATGCGCAAGAAAGGGTCCGCCGACCTCGCGCAGATCGGTGGACTCTACAAGTCTGCGCCGTGGCTCGCCGCGCTTTTCTTTATCCCGGCCTTTTCGCTCGGGGGGATCCCGCCTTTGTCTGGATTCTGGGCGAAGTTCGCCGTCGTGCAGAGCGGGCTTGCGGTGGGAGCCTGGATCGCAGTGGGCGCGGCGCTGTTGGTAGGTGTCCTGACCCTCTTTTCCATGACCAAGATCTGGGGCGAGGCGTTTTGGAAGGCCCAGCCGGAACCAAGCGAGGAATTTGCGGCAACGGATCGCCCGGCCACGATGTGGATGGTCGCGCCAGTGGTTTTGCTGGCCGTGGCCACGCTACTGATCGGTCTCTTCGGGAACAGCCTCTTCGCCTTTTCGGAGCGGGCGGCCGAGCAATTGTTCGACAACCGGGAATATATTTCCACTGTATTGCCCAAGGCAGGAGTCGTTGAGACGCCATGAAACGAATCATCGCCACGATTAATTTGCTTCTCTTCTATGTGAAAGAGGTGGTCCTCTCGAACCTCCGGGTGGCGCATGATGTGCTGACACCACGCCATCGGATGAATCCGGGCATCATTTCGGTCGATGTTTCGGAACTCACCGACTGGCAAATCTTCTTTATGGCGAACCTGATCACCATGACGCCCGGCACACTGGGGCTGACCGTGAGCCGCGACCACCGCACGCTTTTTATCCACGCAATGTACATCGACGGCTCGACGGAAGATTTGGCGCGGTCCTTGGAAAAGGATTACGGAAGGAGGGTGAAAAGTGTTTTTTGACCCGGAGAACCCCGTACTTTCCCTTGCGTGGATCGTTGCCGAGACGCTCTTTCTCGCAGCAATGATTCCGGTGATCTACCGGATCATCTGCGGGCCGACCACCTTTGACCGGATCGTGGCCCTCGATCTATTCGCCGGGATTTGCCTCGGAATCATTGTGACCCTGTCGATCCGCTTTGATGAACCCGTTTTCCTGGAGGTGGCCTTCATCATTGCCCTGGTGGGATTCCTCGGAACCGTCGCCCTCGCGCGCTACCTGGATAGAGGAGGGGAGCGATGACCGTCGTGGTTTCCCTCTTGATGGTACTCGGGGCGGCGTTCTGTCTGGTGGCGGCCATTGGGGTCTTTCGGATGCCAGACCTCTACATGCGTATGCACGCCGCGACGAAAGCAGGTGCCTTCGGGGGATCGTTGCTCGTGCTGGCGGCGGCTTTCCATTTCGGAACCTTCCGGGCGGCTGTGATGGCGGTTTTGATCATCGGCTTCTTCTACCTGACGGCACCGATCGCCGCCCAGGTGTTCGGGCTGGCGGCCTATCGGCGCGGGGTGCCGCTCTGGGAGAAGACCTCCGTCGATGCCCTGAAATCAGCGATCGAGGCCGATGAGAAGGAAAAGGATGAAAAGGACGAGCATCATTCTCCCCAAGGCTGATCCTCCGGTCTTCCGGCCTGGATCCGATGGAGATGGTCGTGGATTTGCCGGGCAAAGCTCGGGCCGATTCCCTTGACACCGCTGATCTCCTCCAGCGTGGCATGGCGCAGCTTGTGAATGGAGCCGAATTCACCCAGCAGGATCTCCCTCCGCTTCGGGCCGAGACCGGGAATGTCGTCGAGGACCGATTCGCGGATTTTTTTCGACCTCAGCTCGGCGTTGAACGTGTTTGCAAATCGGTGCGCCTCGTCCCGGATTCGCTGGAGCAAGCGGATCCCAGGGTCGTGCAGCGGTAGCCGCAGCGGTGCTCTCTCCGATCCGAAAATGATGGTTTCTTCCTTCTTGGCCAGGCCGATTATGGGGGGAGGGTCCAGGTCGAGAATGAGAAAGGCACGCAGAGCGGCGGTCACCTGGCCCTTGCCCCCGTCGATTACGATCAGGTCCGGAAAAGGACTCCCCATCTCCGCCATCCGGCGGTAGCGACGCCCGACGACCTCCTCCATGGCACGAAAGTCGTCATTGCCCTCGAAGGACCGAATCTTAAAGCGGCGGTAGTTCTTTTTCTCCGGGCGGCCCCCAACAAACCGCACCATGGAAGCTACCGTGAAGCTCCCCGATATGTGGCTGATGTCGAAGCATTCAATCGAATCCGGCTTCGCATCGAGTTGGAGAACCTCGGCGAGCCGTTCCGAGCCGTTTTTGGACAGATTGTGCTCGGGCAGGGCGCGGGTGAACTTGCGGGTCTGCTTGATCGTTTGCCGGAGGGCGAGCAGGGTATCCCGCAGGGTGGCCGCTTCCTCGAATCGATGCTGCTCCGCCTTTTCCCGCATCTCGGTCTCAAGCTCCTGGAGCCATTCACGGCTCTTCCCCTCCAGAAAAGCACAGGCCTTGCGCACCCTCCCGTGGTATTCCTCAGCGGTCAATTCGTTTTCGTGGCCGTAGATCTCCGATCGGGCGTCGTCGTAGAGCCGGATTCGTCCACCGGGCAGGATCCGGGGGGAGGCGTCGGCCAGGAGAATCCCGAATTTCTGGCGCATTTCCGCCAAAGTCCGGCGGAGCGGCCCGGCGTGGGCAAAGGGTCCGAAATAGAACGAGCCGTCCTGGGTACGGTTGCGGGAGAGGCGGAAGCGAGGAACCTCATTAAGGATGTCCACCCGGATCAGGAGGAATTTCTTGTCGTCGGTAAAATCCGTGTTGTAGCGGGGCCGGTACTCCTTGATCAGGCGTCCCTCCAGCAGCAGTGCCTCCGCCTCCGAGCGAACCTCGATGGTCTCAAGGTCATGTACCAGGGTCACCATCGTCCGAATCTTCGGCTGGTCGATCTGGCGGAAGCGTCCGGGCTGAAAGTAGGTGGACACCCGCTTTTTCAGATCCTTTGCTTTGCCGACGTAAATGACTTCCCCGAGTCGATCCTTCATCAAGTAGACTCCGGGCCGATGCGGGAGCTGGCGAAGAATTTCCTTGAATTTACCTGTCTCTGAAGTTCGCAATTCTTGATGTTCCCTGTATCGTTCCTCATTGTCAAATGAGTGGCAGAGCTATCCCGAATCACAAATGAGCCAAAATTTTTCCGTAGCTGTAGTAAACGTAGGCGACGAGCTGTTGCTGGGTATCCGCGATAATTCCCACCTGGGGTACATCGGTCAACTCGTCTCGAGGAGGGGAGGGGAGCTGGTCTGCGCCGAGGTCGTCCGTGACGATGTCGACGAGATTGCCGGGTCCGTTTCGATCGCGATGGACCGGGCCGACATCGTCTTTGTCACAGGGGGGCTGGGGCCGACGGCGGACGACCTCACCAAGGAAGCTTTGGCCAAGGTGCTCGGGTCGAAGCTGGTTCATGACCCAACAATTGAGAAAGCCATTCGGGAAAAGTTTCAATCCCTGGGCCGGAATATGTCCGAGAACAACCTGCGCCAGTGCCTGCGCCCACCGGAGGCAGAGGTGATCCCAAATCAGTGGGGAACTGCACCGGGGCTGAAGATACACCGCGAGGATTGTTTCGTCTACCTGCTTCCAGGTCCTCGCTCAGAGTTGCGACCCATGCTGGAGGAGAAGGTTCTGCCCGACCTCGAGTCGAAGGGCTGCCTCTGCGAAAGCTCCTCGTGGCTCCAGCTGAGAACGGCCGGGCTGGGGGAATCGACCGTGGAAACGCGGCTCGCTCCGATAATGGAGAACCGCCCGAACGTTCACTTTGCCTTTTGCGCCCATGCGGGAATTGTGGATGTGAGGCTTTCGCCCGCTACCCCGCAAACCGATACCGCTGCGGTGAATCAAGTCGGCGAGGAGTGCCGGTTGATGCTCGGGGAAAACTTTTTCGGATTCGGCGACGATTCCCTGGCGAAGATCCTCATCCTGCAGCTTCGCTGTTGGGAGCGTTCGCTGGCAGTAGCCGAGTCCTGCACGGGCGGACTTCTCGCAAGCGCCTTTACCGACGTGCCCGGGGCCTCCAAGGTCTTTAGTGGCGGTGTCGTGGCCTATACCAATGCCTCAAAGGTCCAGATGCTGGATGTTCCCGAACCCATCCTCCAGCAGCACGGGGCCGTAAGTGCCGAGACGGCGGTCGCTATGGCCACCGGTGCCGCAGAGCGCTTCGGCTCCGACTATGCCTTTGCCGTGACCGGCTTTGCCGGTCCGGGTGGAGGCACGGCCGAGAATCCGGTCGGAACCGTCTACGCCGCCCATTTTTCCCCGTCCGGCGTGTGGTCAAAACGGCTCGTCCTTCCCGGTGACCGGGTGGCCGTCAAGGAAAGGGCCGTGAACGAAACCCTTGATTGGGCCCGCCGCACACTCAATCGCTATAAATTACATGATTTCCTGGCCTGCCCCTGCGAGGAGTAGCCTCTTCGATCCCGGGTAATTTCGTCGTTGACGCCCTTCTTCGATTTCCGTCGCTTGTGCGTTGAAATGAGACGGATTTTCTTTTTTGCGTTCGGCGACGATGGGCGGCCCGTGTTCTCTGGCTTTTTTCTGTTGCTCGTGCTCGGTTTTTTCCTGCCAACTATTGGACTGGCGGAAGATGCGGCGGAGCCACAAGGAAAACCGTTGGAGGTATGGACGAGCTTTACTCTCCATGAGCTGCAGATGGAGGAGGATTCGCCCGACTTTTTCCACCTGCGATTTCGGGTGAGCCTCTCCTGGGATCCCTCGGTCCGGCCCGATTGGGATCCATTCGAGGATCTTTTCTTCTATAACGTGTCCGGCGAGGCCTCCCGACAAAAGGTGAGTCCCAAGGGCAAAGGGGCTGCGGGCGAAAATCCCGGACCCGATTTGGGCCAGAGAGAGTTCTGGCTGGTGGAGGGAATCTTCAAGGGATATCACGACTTCCGGGGCTTTCCCTTCGATTCCCATGAGTTGGGTATCGTCCTGTTGAGCCGTTCCCTCACCCCGTCGCAGCTCCACTTTGTTTCATCGCCGGAGAATCTCGACCTCCGACCGGCCTTCCCCGTGCGAATCGAGGGCTGGCAGGTTCACAGCATCGGCTTTCACGACGGGGCAGAGCAGTTTCGGCATTCAACCCCGATCCTGGTTGACGACGACCACCCTGCGTTTGCCGCTTGGGAAATTGCCGTGGATCGGAACCTCTCCTATGCAGCTGTGGCGATCTTCCTTCCCATGTTGGTCATTTGGACCTTCAGCTACCTCGGCTTTTTCTGGAAGGATTCCAGCCCGGCCTCGCGCTTTGGCACCGCGTCCATCTTTGCCGCGATCGCATTTTATCTCGGCACCCGGCGGCTCACTCCGGATGTTGGCTACCTACTCGCCCTCGACGCAGCCTTTTTCGGACTTTACCTTTGCATTGCCCTGAACGCGTTGTGGGTGGCCTGGGTCTTTCACCGGAGAACTCAGAACGATGATTCCGGAGCCAACTCAATCCGCAGGGCCGGGATTGCTGTGGCCCCTCTCCTGGCTCTGGCGACCTTCGGCATCTGCCTCTGGATCGGTGCTGCCGCCCAGACCGATTCGTTTTTTGAGGGGATCTCCCCCGTCCGTCAGGTGTTCCCATAAACCCGCGCAAAGCCCTAAGGCACCGCAGAAAATGACGATAGCAGTCTGACTGGCTATGAGCTGAACCGATTCCCTCCTTGGCCTCCGAACCCCCGAAAAATCGGTCACCTGCCAAATCATCTTTCGAAAATCCTCCTTCTCCCCCTCCCCAAACAAAATCTCCCCATTCACCGTCCGACTCACCAGGTGACAACAGGCAGTGTTATTCCTAGTATCTTGTAACAGATTTTCTTTCGTAGTCGGACCGGCTTGCCGTCCGATCCCTTTCGGCTCAATCATCGCTTTGGGGGCCGGGGGCCAAGGCCACCCGACTACGCTTTGATACGAAATTGATTTTGTTACAAGATACTAGCCCGACTTAAGCTGTTTTAGGGTATATTTTACGTAAGTC
>CAZWFJ010000164.1:0-10072 GCA_964633135.1 uncultured Puniceicoccaceae bacterium
GCGGTCGGGCAACCGACCGCTCTACCCGGAAATCATCGCTTAACCGAGTGCCATTCCCCCATTCCTCTCCTCGGCTCCGCCCGCAGCTATGGACGTGGATCAATAGGAGCGGGCAAAAACGGCATGGGGAGCATCGGGAGTTCCGGTGAACGGGCAGGTGCCGCGTTCTTCTTCATCCATGGGAATACAACGGATGGTGACTTTGGTTTCCGCGGCGATCTGTTTCTCCAGCTCTGCTCCGCCCGCCCAGGGGCAGGTTGCGAAGCCGGATTGCTCTTCGTTCCCAAACCACGAATAGAATTCGTCCTTCGATTTGATGCGCTGGGTGTTCGCACTTCGAAACTGCAAAGCGCGTTGATAGAGGGAGTCGTGGATGTCTCCGAGGATCTGATCGATAGAGCCAATTAGTTCTTGGCGGGGAACGGTCTGGCGTTCTTTGGCGGGCTTGTCGCGCCGGCCCAGGAAGACGACGTCATTTTGCACATCTCTGGGGCCGACCTCGAGGCGGATCGGGACGCCCTTTTTGACCCAGCCCCATACCTTTTCTCCTCCGCGCATCTCGCGCTCGTCGAGTTCGACCCGAAGGGGTTCTCCATCGTACTGGCAATCGAGTAGCTCGGTCCGCAATTTGCGGCAGTATTCCGTGACCGCGACCCGGTGCTCGTCCTTGGGGATGACGGGGACGATCACGACGTGGCGGGGAGCGAGTTTCGGGGGCAGTACCAGGCCGTCATCATCGCTGTGTACCATGATCATCGCGCCGACGAGCCGGGTCGAGACCCCCCAGGAGGTAGTCCAGGCAAATTCTTCCTGGCCCCCGGAATTCAGGAACGTAATTCCGCTGGATTTTGCGAAGTTCTGCCCGAGAAAGTGTGACGTGCCAGCCTGGAGAGCTTTGCGGTCCTGCATCATCGCCTCGATGCTATAAGTCGAAACGGCTCCTGGAAATCGCTCAGCAGCGGTTTTCTCCCCTTTGATGACTGGCATCGCGAGGTAGTCTCTGGCGAAGGTCTCGTAAACATCCAGCATTTTCAGGGTTTCCTCGACGGCTTCCTCCTGAGTGGCATGCACGGTGTGGCCCTCTTGCCAGAGGAACTCAGTGGTCCGCAAAAAGAGGCGGGTGCGCATTTCCCACCGGACGACGTTCGCCCACTGATTGATCAGGATGGGAAGATCGCGGTAAGACTGGACCCATTTCGAGTACATCTCGCCGATAATGGTCTCGGAAGTCGGGCGGACGATGAGGGGCTCCTCCAACTCCCCTGCGGGTTGCAGGATGCCGTTCTCGTCTGCTTGCAGGCGGGAGTGGGTGACGACAGCGCACTCCTTGGCAAATCCCTCGACATGCTCTGCTTCTTTTTGCAGGAAGCTTCGCGGGATGAAAAGGGGGAAGTAGGCGTTCTCATGCCCCGTCTCCTTGAACATCCGGTCGAGGACTTTCTGGATATTTTCCCACAGCCCGTAGCCCCACGGTTTGATCACCATGCAGCCACGCACGGGACTCGTCTCGGCAAGATCGGCTGCCCGAATGACCTGTTGGTACCATTCTGGATAATTCTCGGCCCGGGTGGGTTCAATTGCGGTTCTCTCTTTTTTCGACATGGAGAACTGACGTGTAGGGGGTCATGGCTCGCCTGACGAGGGCATTTTTCGGTTCCGGGCCGAGTTTTTTATCGAGATGTCCAATCAGCACGCTTCCGCTGTTCCGGCATTCAGGATTTTTTCGCCTGTTTTTTGGCGGTTTTCCTGGCCGTTTTGCGGGTCCGCTCTGGAAATTCGAATCCGAGTTTTCCCTTGTCTTTCAAAACCAGAAAGGCGTCAAATTTGCGCTTGGTTCGATTGGACCGAAAGCCCTCGATCAGGTCGGTTTTTCCTTCTCTGATCAATTTCTGGAAAACCGGTCGCTCGATCGTGACGCCGAGGATATTGCGGCTAAACTGGAAGTCGCAATTATCCCGGTCCTTGGCCCGTTCCGCGCAGATGTAGGCGTTAGGGGTCTCGTAAACCGGGGCACCGCAGATGGGGCATTCTCCCACGACTTCGGAATTGCTGATGTCGATCTCGCCGGAATCGCCACCACCCGAATCCCCAAAGTCGAGTTCCACCCGCCAGGATCCGTTGTCCTTTTGGACCAGTTTGAGGAGGGCGGAAAATGACTTGCCCATTTTGGAGCGAAAGCCATCGAGAGGTCCGATTTGTTTCTTCTCGAGCAGTTCGGCGATTTCCTGTTCCGTGATCGGGCGATTTCCGATGACTTTGTTCACTTGCAGGGCGGGAATCTGGCGATTGTTGACCGAAACGGAGTCGCTGGAGACGAACGCTTTAAAGTTTTCGAGAAGGGGTTCATCGTTCGTGATGGAGCGAAGGGAGGAAGGGGTCGGGGCCGGAGGATTCTTGAGAGCGTCGGTGATCTGGCGGGTCACCTCCTCGATGCCTTTCATAAACTCGTCACGGCCCAGTCGGCCTTCCTCCACCTGTTTCAGTCGATACTCCCACTCGCCGGTGAGCGCCGGGCTGGTGAGGTGCTCGATGTGAAAGGCGCGGAGGAAGTCGATTAGTGCCTCACCCTTGGTGGTGGGCAGGAGTTCTTTCCCGTCCTTTTCCAGGTATTTCTGGTAAACCAGATTGTCGAGAATACCGGCACGGGTGGCCGGGGTGCCGAGTCCGCGCTCCCGCATGGCCTCGGCGAGGTCATCGTCCTCAACCTGCTTCCCGGCGTTCTCCATCGCTGAGAGAAGGGTGGCCTCGGAGTATCGTGGAGGGGGCCGGGTTTGATCCTCTTTTATCTCGACGGACTCGACTCCGGCGGGTACTGGCTGAGTCTGATTTTTTGGCAGGGCTGGAATTGTATCGGCTGCACCACCACTCTTTCCGTATACTGCGAGCCATCCCGCTTCGGCCAGTACTTTTCCCTCGGTGCGGAAGATGTGATCGGCGACCACGCTCTCGCGGGTGGTGATGTCGTATTCAGCGGGTGGATAGAAGACAGACAGAAACCGCCGCACGACCATATCATAGATTTTCTGTTCGGCATCGCTCAGGGAGCGTACTTTCTGGTCGGTCGGGATAATTGCGAAGTGATCGCTGATCTTCTTGTCGTCAAAAACCCTCTTATCCTTCGGGTTGATACGGTTCTCGGAGAGGATGTAGTCGACGTGAGCCTTGTAGGTGTCCGGAAGTTGTGCCAGGGCGTCCCGGCAAGAGCTTGCGTAGTCCTCGGGCAGAGCACGGGAATCGGTTCGGGGGTAGGTCAACATCTTGTGGCGCTCATAGAGTGCCTGGGCGATGGAGAGGGTATTGGCAGCGGAAAATCCATAGCGATTGTTCGCCTCGCGCTGCAGAGTGGTCAAATCGTAGAGGCGGGGGGCCGCCTGTCTGGAGCGCTTCTTCTTCTCGGTGACAGAGGCTTCGCCGCCATTGCGCACTTCTGCCGCGATGCGCTCGGCTTCGGGCTTCTCCCAGAGACGGGAGGCGCGGTCGTGCGGATTGGAATCGCTCTTTTTGAACGAGGGACGCTGGTAGGTGCCTTGGTACACACCGGTTTCGAGCGAAAACTCGGCGACGATCTCCCAAAAGGTCTGAGGAACGAAATTGCGGATTTCCACCTCGCGGTCGCAGACCATGGCGAGGGTGGGGGTCTGGACCCGACCGACATTGGCTGCGGTGCCACCCCGTCGACCAAAGGTCACGGTCGCACCGCGGGTGGCGTTCAGGCCAACCAGCCAGTCCGCCTCCTGGCGACTGCGGGCTGCGTCCTGGAGAGGTTGCATGCTGGCACCGTCACGCAATTTCTCAAAGGCCTTGCGAATGGCGTCCGGGGTCATTGACATCATCCAGAGGCGTTGGACGGGCTTCTTCACCTTGGCCTGTTCGGCGATCAAAGTGAAGATCAGCTCTCCCTCGCGACCGGCATCACAAGCGTTGATAATTGTCCCCACGTCGGGACGCTTCATGAGTTTCTTTAGCTCCTGAAGTTTCTTCTTCGTCTTCTCGACGGGCTTGGTGGCGAACTTTTCTGGGATGATGGGCAGGTTATCGAGGGTCCACTTGCTGTAGGCCTTATCGATTTCCTGTGGCATCTTCAACTCGACCAAGTGGCCGAGGGCCGAGCTTATTACCCATTCGTCGTTCTCGTAAAAGTCGCCGGTCTTCGGGACTCGACCGAGCACCCGGGCCAGGTCGCCGGCTACGGAAGGTTTCTCTGCAATGACAAGTTTCTTCATGCCGGGAGGGGGGTGGCCGAGCCGTTAGGACAGGCTGGAAAGGATGGTGTCGAGATTATTGAGCAGCTCGTTCATGGTCTCTTCCGTCTCGTCGCCCATATTGGAGATGCGGAAGGTCTTGCCCTTCAGCTTGCCGTAACCGGTGTCGATCACCATCTGAAACTCGTCCTTCAGGCGCTTATTAATAGCGGCGAGATCGAGATCACGGGTGTTGCGAATGCAGCTGAGGGACTTCGAGGCATACTGCTTCTCGGGCAGCAGTTCGAAACCATTTTGGGCGACCCACTGGTGGACCAAGGCGTTCAGATCCGCGTGGCGCTGGTAGCGATTCTCAATGCCCTCCTCCTCGATGTCCTCGAGTTTCGAGCGCAGGGCGTTGATCAGGGGGATTACGGGGGTGCTCGGGGTCATGCCCTTCTCATGGTTTTTCTGGAACTCCAGAAAGTCGAAGTAGTAGCCGCGGTTCTGGATGGTTTCTGCTCTCTGCATTGCGCGTTTGGACACCGAAAGGAGGGCCAGACCGGGGGGGAGGGCCAAAGCTTTTTGAGAGCCGGTCAGTAGGACATCAATGCCCATTTCATCCTTTGGGATGGGGACAACGGAGAAGGACGAGACGGTATCGATAATCGAAAAAACATCGGGGAACTCCCGGAGGACGGCCATGATATCAGAGAGGGGATTCATGGTCCCGGTCGAGGTTTCGTTGTGTACGAGAGTTACGACATCGTACTCTCCGGTTGCCAATTCGGTGCGCAGGGCTTCCGGATCTATGGGGGATCCCCATTCCACGGAAAGGGGGCCTGCGTTCAGGCCGCATCTCTGAGTCACATCAAACCACTTGTCGGAAAAGGCACCGCACATGCAGTTCAGTACCTTTTTTCTGGTTAGGTTGCGCACGGAACCTTCCATAACGCCCCAGGCACTGCTTGTGCTGAGGAAAACCGGATCCTCAGTGCCCATGAGCTTTTGCAGGCCCGGCTGGACGGATTCATAGAGGGCGACGAAGTCGGGGCTTCGGTGGCCGACCACGGGGGTGGTCATTGCGCGGTAGGTCTTCTCGGAGACCTGTATCGGCCCAGGGATGAAAAGTTTATAGCTCATGTGTTTGTCGATTTGATGATAGTAAAATTATCCTCACCTATCGTTATGGTCTGCGGCTTAAAGGATGGGGCTTCTTCCGCCTCCACTTCAGCGAAGGAAATGATGACCAGGCGGTCCTTGATTTTGCCTTTATGGGCGGCGGCCCCATTCAGGGAAATCCTACCGGAACCGCTTTCCGCCGGGATGGCATAGGTTTCAAACCGCTCCCCATTGTCGATATTCCCGACCAAAATTTTCTCATAGCGCACCAATCCCACGCGATCCATAAGGGCGGCGTCGATTTCCAAACTGCCCTCGTAGTGGAGAGAGGAATCCGTAACGATTGCACGGAGGATTTTCGATTTCAGGAGGTGAATTCGCATATGTTTAAAGTAAATGCAGTTGTCCAAACGCTTGCCATTGTCCATCAAAAAACCGAATTTTTCGTGTGCTTACGTTAAAACCAACTGAGAAAGAGCTGGAATCGACGGTGATTCCGAAAACGTCCTGGTATGCAAAACTGGCCGAGCGCATGGGGGAAGCGGCGGTGCGCGATCGGTTGGCCAGGGAGGAAATCCTGCGCACCCGGATGGCGCCACTCTTTCGCAACGTAAATGGAATGGCGGATCGGAGACTTCCGGTGAGGGTTCTGGATTTTTTGGTGCGGACGTCCGGATTTTCCAGACGGGCGCGACGAAACTTCCTGGATGTGCAACTTGTGGAACAAGATTGGGAGATCGGCGGGCTTCCGGCTGGCCTGGAGGGATTTCGGCTCCTGCAGGTGTCGGACCTTCATCTCGATTTTGACCCTGGTTTGGTGGGGCGACTGCGGGAGGTGGTGCGCGGAGTTCGCTATGACGCGGTTTGCCTGACCGGGGATTTCTTCGACTTGGTCTTTGAGTCCGAAGCCATCGATCATGGCTTGCTCGCAGAATTAGTGGGCCTCTTCTCTGCTCCGATTTATGCAGTTCTGGGCAACCACGATATTCTTGCCGTGGCGGAGGAATTGGAAAACTTGGGCGTGCGGGTGCTTATGAACGAATCTGAAAGGCTCGGGGAGGGTCCACAAAGCCTTCTGCTCGCTGGAGTGGATGACCCACGGCACTATGAGTCTCATTCCTTCGAGCGCGCGCTCGGGGGAGCGGTTCACGATCGTCCGGTTGTCCTTATGGCCCATGCACCCCAGATTTTCCCGGAAGCGGCGGCTTGGGGGGTGGATCTGTTGCTTTGCGGGCACACCCATGGGGGGCAGATCTGCCTGCCCGGTAAGGTGCCCCTCTCGAGCCGGTTCAAATGCCCCCGCCGGATGGTCTCGGGCCGCTGGCACCATTTGGGGCTTCAGGGCTACACTTCCAACGGTTGCGGGGGGTGCAAGCTGCCGTATCGGTTGAATTCTCCGGCGGAGGTGACCGTCCATAATTTGCGCCGGAGGAACCAGCCCGGTTGAGGGTGCGCACTAGTTTAAGCGAATCCGGGCAGGTAGTCCTTTTCTGCTGCGAAGAGTTCTTCAGCCATCTGTTTGATCTTGACCGGGCAAAGTATGGCCGAGGTCAGCGGGTCGAGCATGAGTGAGTGGACGGCGGCTTCGAAGCTGCGCTCGATTATGGCCTTGGCTCCGAGGTCAAACATAGCCATGTTGCTCGCGCACAGGTGCGCCATCTGTGGGGGGAGGGCACCAAAGCGGCAGGGCTGCAGGCCATTGCCATCCACAAGGGTGGCGACCTCAACACAGCCGTCGGCGGGTAAATTCGTGATCAAGGTGCCACCGCCGCAGGTCTGATTGTAGACGTTGCCATGCAGGCGAAAGGGCGCGTTTTTCTCGCGCGCTTCGATGATCCAGCTTCCGTATTCCCAAGACCGCTCAGAGGGCAAATCCTTCTCACCGGCAATCATCTTGTCGCGATCCTCGTCGGCGGTTTTGCGCCAGGTCGGCCACTCGCGCGAGTAAAAACCGGACTCACCGTCATAGCGTTCGCGGGTATAGTGTTTGCGGGTCTCCGGGTTCGTCCGGTAGTACGGAAGGTATTCCGAGAGGTGGCCGCTCGACTCGGTGATAAAGGCACCGAAATGGAGGGCCATGTCCTTGCGGACAATGTCTTTGTCGCGCTTTTCGGCCTCTTCGTTGGCGCGCTCCCGGAAGTGCCCCTCAACCTCGGGGCGGAACTTCTCGAAGAGCCTGGGATAAAGGTCTTCGCCCTGGTGCTTCAGCCTCGTAAACCAGGCGAGGTGATTGATCCCGGCACATTCCCAATCCATCCGGGCGTAGTCGACACCGGCGTATTCGGCAAGCAGCTTGCTGGTCCCCTGAACACTGTGGCAAAGGCCGATCACTTCCACATTGGGCACGGCCCGGAAAGCCGCCAGGCAGAGCATGTTCATGGGATTGGTGTAATTCAGGACGAGGGCAGATGGACAAAGTCGCTCGATGTCGCGGAGGATGTCGAGCCAGACCGGACCAGTGCGCAGGGCCTTCATTAGGCCGCCCGGGCCGATCGTGTCGCCGATGCACTGGTCGATGCCGTATTTGAGGGGGATGTCGTTGTCGTAGCCAACGCAAGCCAGCCCACTGACTTCAATCGAATTGATCACATAATCGGTACCGGGGAGCGCAGACTCGCGGTCAGTCTTGGCTGAGATCGTCCACCCCTCGCCGCCCGGGAGCGTTCCCCGGAGTTTCTCCACCAGCTTGCGCATGCGCTCGAGCCGGTTTGCGTCGATGTCGACCATCGCGATCTCTCCGCCCTGATTCCCGGGCATCAGCATCAGATCCTTGGCAATCTGAAGGCAGAAAAAGCTGCCCGCACCGAGAAAGACGACTTTTACGGGGCGAGGCATTGTGCCGGCAAGACCCTTTTCAGTGGCCTTTTGACTGTGGGCGGCGTGCCCGAGGTTTTGTTCTGATTCGCTCATTTTTCTTGAAAGGTGGAGTTATTCTGTGATGTTTACCGAAGATGTTTGGCTGGATGATTGCCACAAGATAAGTTCAAATCCATGACATGGTTGGCAAAAACGTGATATCTGTCATGCCGGAGTCCTTTCGCGAGCTAAGGATTGGATTGGCGGCGCGGGAGCGTTGGGAAGACTCCGGATACGAGTGGGACAACGCGGATCGGTCGGAACATGGCATCGTGCAACTCACGCTGGGAGGTGCCTGCTACTTCGAGTCGCCGGAAGGGTCCCATATAGTGGAGCCCGGGTACGCGTTTCTCACCGATGTTCCGAGCCGCACCCGTTACGGCTATTGGGACAAAGGGGAGGGACTCCCCTACGAAAATCTCTACCTCGTTCTTCAGGGCGCGCATGCTTGCGGACTTCTTCGGGCCTTCCGAGAACGATTCGGGCCAGTGATTAACTTGGTCAGACGGCCTGAATGCCATTCTTTTTTCCGGGAGATCAGCGAGCGTTTTATCCACCGTTCTTTTCGAGATCGATGGGAGGAGTCGGCCCTCCTCTTCCAGTTCTTCGCCGCCCTCTACCGCGAGGCGGAGGACGAAGCCGTCCGGGGCGACGCCGTGGCCGCCTGTTACCGGCGCATCCTCAGCCGCTTCCGCGAGCCAGCCAACGTAAGCGAGATCGCACGCGACGCCGGTCTGTCCCGCGAGCACCTGGCCCGCTGCTTCCGGGAGCGTTTCGGCCAGTCTCCGTCCCGAATGCTCCGGGAACTCCGCCTGCGGGAAGCCCGCGCCCTCCTCGCTTCCGGCGAACTCGAACTTGACACAGTCGCCCGCGCAACCGGGTTCAATGATCCAAGATCCCTGAAGCGATGGCTCCACAGTCAACAGCCCCCCAATAAATAACCCCAAAGTCGACCCCCGCACGCTCAGAGCGCAGTCGTGGCATTACAGCTGAATAAAGAATAATAGTGGATAAGTAAGGGGGCAGCAGAATCCTCCCTCCAAGGTGTCAGGTGCCTATAACTCAGCCTGAATGATAATCATCTCTATCCCCGGTATGTTTCCGTAATTACCCCTGCAATCTTCGCATTCTCCGGATCCACAGACTAAGTTCCAAAAAATAAACCTGGTTTACTCTACTGGAAGCCACAATGGCCCTTGGATGATAGAAGGTACGATTCCATGCAATCGCTCGTTGATCACTTCACTTCGTTGGAAAGTTCCCGGATTCCGCAAAGAAACATAGTAAATAATAGAACTGAGCTAAAAATTTCGAGGAAACGGAGGCTTCCATGAGCCAGCCAGCATAAGCGAGACCGCCCGCAACGCCGGTTTATCCCGCGAGCACCCGGCCCGCTAGCCCCGGGAGCGTTTTGGCCAGTCTCCGTCCCGAATGCTAAGGGCCTGGAAGAAAATAAGTATAGCGATATGCCAACGGTATTTTGTTCGCTGACAAGGCGCGGCGATGGAGCATATTGCCATCTGTGACTAAGGAGCAACGCCGCCATTGAGCAAAAGAACCAGCCAGAATTCTGTCCTCCTTCTCCTGTAGACCAGGTAAATAATAAGTGTGCTTTTCGACCAGTTTCTGGCCGCAGATTTAAATTTGAGAAACATGATAGTAAAAACGGCAGACAATGTTTCCAATTTACACGAATCGAACCGGATTTGATTTCTCTGGTTGATATGGCTTGACGAGGTGGGTCCTGTCCTGTTGGCTGGCGACATGAAAAGAAAAAAGCGTTTCACTGCTCGGGATAATACGGCCTGTTTTCACCTGATGAGTCGGACGGTGAATGGGGAGATTTTGTTTGGGGAATTGGAGAAGGAGGTGCTGCGGAAGATGATTTGGCAGGTGGCCGATTTCTCGGGGGT
>CAZWFJ010000165.1:0-10029 GCA_964633135.1 uncultured Puniceicoccaceae bacterium
CGATAGCGATTTCGATTCAGGCCTTAACCGAGTGCCATTGCGGGGAGTGGGAGGGACTTTATGCCCCGATTTCCGGCGGCGATGCCCCATTCGGGCCTCTGATATCGCGAGATAAACCCGCTTCCACGAATTCTCGAGAGGTCCCCGCACTTCTGCTTACACCCTATCATCCCCGGGCATGGTTCCGGTATATCCGCAAAATAGCGTCCCGCACCTCCCCAAATGAGCGCCCGTCGGTTGACACCCCCAGGTCAATCTTGCGGTAAACCGGATCGCGGGCCGCCATAAGCTCCCGAATCCGGGCTTCTGGATCCTCCACATTGAGAAGGGGGCGGTTCTTGTTTCGCGAGGTTCGGGCCAATACCGTTTCCGGGGAGGCAAACAGCGCCACCAGTATACCGCGACTCTCCACCAACTCCTTCATTCCCTCCGGGACGATCAGCCCGCCGCCGCAGGCAACCACACAAGCTTCCCTCGGATGGCCCTCCTCTATAAATCGACGCTCACACTCCCGAAAAAACTCCTCCCCCTTCGTCTCAAAAATCCGTCGAATCTTCATCCCCACATCTTTCTCAATCCAGCGATCCGAATCAATGAATCGAAATCGTAACGCACGCGAAACCTCCCGCCCAATCGAGCTTTTACCCGTCCCCATAAAACCGGTCAGGTAAAGATTCGGGCACTCAGCCCCCCCTGTCATCGCAGTAGCCATCCGACCCGAACGATCCACCCCTCCCCTCTCCAAGTCAAGATTCACTCCATGAAGCCCCCCTACCCCAAACAAGAACCATCCAACTCACCCGAGGTGAAAACGCTCCGACGCCTTCACTAAAAAACTATTCCATCACCACCATCGGACAACACCCGCGAACACCCCCAAAGGAACAATGGTTTTGTTAACCTGGTTTATAAAAAAGGGGACGGAGCTATAATATTTTGCTTGATTTTATCGAAAACTGGAAGATTGGTCTTGGTGAATAGGTTTTTTGTTTTTTTCGCGTGAATGATTACAAAATATCACTTCGGTTTGGCTTTTGGGTGCGCTTGGATTTGAGGGATGGGGACTCTTGACGCTGTCTCGAATCATGGCATGGTTTGCCGCCATGAACACCCCGACAAATGCTGACGGGGGGATGGATTTGGACGATTATCCCCTGATCGAAGAATACGGAATTATTGGCGACCTCTCAACGGTGGCCCTGGTTGGACCGGGAGCGCGGATCGATTTTCTCTGTTTTCCAGAGTTCGACTCTCCGTCCATTTTTGCCGCCCATGTGGACCGGGGGAAAGGGGGCTGTTTTGCGATCACCCCTCAATTGCCGGAATCGACGGAGAAGAAGATCTACTTCCCGGAGACGAACATCCTTCTCTCGCGGTTTCTGTCGAAGGGAGGGATCGCCGAGGTGACGGACCTGATGGTGGTCCATGAGGAGGAGTCGAAGCAGGCACTGGTCCGGCGGGCCAAGGCGGTTCACGGCGAAGTGGAATTCGAGATGCGGTGTGCCCCTCGCTTTGATTATGCCCGGACCGAACACTGCGTTGAGGCGATCCGAGATGGGTTTGCGTTTTCCTCTCCTGATCTTTCCCTGCGAATTCGCTCGGATCTGCCCATGGAGATTGATGGCCAGGATGTGGTTGTTCGGTTTCGTCTGGCGGCGGGTGAAAGCGTGAGCTTTGTTCTGGAGTCCGCAGAGTGCGACGAGCTTCCCGAGTCGGTGGCGGACTTTTCCTCGCGTGCGTTCAAGGAGACAGCCCACTTTTGGCGGAACTGGCTCTCACGCTGCTCGTACGAGGGTCGTTGGCGGGAGACCGTCCAACGCTCGGCGTTGGCTCTCAAGCTTCTTACGTCGCGGAGGCATGGATCGGTCGTTGCCGCACCCTCGTTCGGGTTTCCAAATTTTCCTGGCGGAGAACGCAACTGGGACTATCGCTATACCTGGTTGCGGGACGCCGCCTTCACGACCTACGCTTTCATGCGGCTTGGTTTCACTGACGAGGCCGCAGGATTCATGGGGTGGCTGGAGAGACGGGTCGAGAAGCTGGAGCACGGCAGTCATTTGAATGTGATGTACCGCATTGATGGATCGGCAGTGGAGGGAGAGTTTTCCCTGGACCACCTGGAGGGGTATCGTCACTCGCAGCCGATTCGGATCGGATCGACCAATAATGACCAGTTCCAGCTTGATATTTACGGGGAGCTGATGGATTCGCTCTACCTTTACGATAAATTCGGATCTCCGGTTTCGTATCAACTGTGGCAGCAAATCTGCAAGCTGGTCGAGTTTGTCGCCGACCACTGGCGAGAGCCGGATATGGGGATTTGGGAGATTCGCGACGGCAAGCGTGAATTTCTTTACTCTCGGGTCATGAGTTGGGTAGCGCTCGACCGGGGGGTGCGCCTGGCACTGAAGCGTAGTCGTCCGGCTCCGTTGAATCGGTGGATTAAGGAACGCGATGCCGCTTACGAGAGTGTTTTTCAGGAGTTCTGGTCTGAGAACAAGAAATCTTTCGTTCAATTTAGGGGAACGGAGGCACTCGACGCCAGTGCGCTGATTATGCCACTGGTCCGCTTCATCAGCCCGACCGATCCGAAATGGCTGTCAACCCTGGCGGCAATCCAGCGGGAGCTTACGGAGGACTCGCTTGTCTACCGCTATAAAGTCAACGAGGCCTTTGACGAGCACCTGGAGGGGGAGGACGGAACCTTCTCGATCTGTTCGTTCTGGTTTATCGAGTGCCTGGCCCGCAGTGGACAGACATTGCAGGCACGGCACTATTTTGAAAAGATGCTGTCCTACGCCAGCCCCTTGGGACTCTTCTCAGAGCAGATCGGCTCCGAAGGGCAGTCGCTCGGCAATCTTCCCCAGGCCTTTACCCATTTGTCGCTTATCAGTGCGGCATTCGAACTCGACCGGCGAATCGGCACGGGGGTCGAGGGGGACGGCCGGGGCGTCCTTGGTGTCGCACCACAGCGATAGCTCTGGGCGAGGGTCAGCTTTAACCAGGTTAGAAATTATTAGACAGGCTAGAAGAAAATTGGCCGCATCCAACCGGTAACCCTTCGACAAGAAGTAGATTTTATTCGCGACAGAAAATATCATTTTACCATTTTTCGAATATTATAGCCCAGACCTAAAATTACTTGCTTACTTGTATCGGATTTTCGGTTTGGTCGAGGAACGAATAGAACTGGCTCTATCTTTGATCGAAAGGTGATCGAATACCACTGGATTCTGCCACTCCCCTCGGACTGGGAAAACGGGAGGTGTCTTGCTTTCCCGTGACCAAGCCTTCATCTCTGTTCGGTATTCATGGCTCTTCTGACCTATCGAAATCTGACCGTCTCTTTTGGGGGACCGAAATTGCTGGATGATGCATCGCTGGTGATTGGGGAGCGGGAGCGTTTATGCCTCATGGGTCGAAACGGGGAGGGAAAATCGACTTTGCTGCGAATTCTGGACGGCACGGTGACTCCCGATCAGGGAGAGATCGAGACCCGCCCTGGGCTTTGCGTGCGCAAGTTGGATCAAGAGATTCCGAGCATCTTGGGAGAGAGCGTTTTCGAAGTGGCCGCAGCTGGACTGGGAGCGGCAAGTGGGGTCATTGCCGAGTACCACCGCACGATGAGGGAATATGCGGAGGATGGTTCGAATACGGTGTTAGCCGATCGGTTGGACGCCCTACAGAACCAGCTGGATCATTCCGATGGCTGGGCACTGGACCGCAAGGTGCAGATGGTTCTCGACCGAGTAGGACTGAGCGGTGAGGGGCTGTTTGAATCGCTTTCGGGTGGAAACAAGCGCCGTGCTCTCCTGGCCCGGGCATTGGTCGCAGAGCCGGATCTCCTTCTTCTGGACGAACCCACCAACCACCTGGATATTCCCGGGATTCGTTGGCTGGAGGAATTTTTCCGCAAGACCGGCATCGCGCTCCTCTTCGTTTCGCACGACCGCAGTTTTGTTCGCAGACTGGCGGATGGCATCCTCGACCTTGACCGAGGACGGCTCATGCGGTGGGATTGCGATTACGACACCTATTTGGAGCGCAAGAACGATTGGCTGGCCGGAGAAAGCAAGCGAAACGAAAATTTCGACAAAAAGCTCTCGGAGGAGGAAATCTGGATCCGCAAGGGAATCCGGGCCCGGCGCACCCGAAACGAAGGACGCGTGCGCGCCTTGGAACAAATGCGGATCGAGCGTGCCCGTCGCCGCGAGCAAAGCGGCGCGGCGCAATTGGAGATGAACGAGGCGCAGCTCTCGGGGCGCAAAGTGATTGAGGCCAAGGGGGTGGATTTCCACTGGGGCGATTCGCCCTTGATCCGTGATTTCACGACGACGATCTGGCGCGGGGACAAGATTGGGATCTGCGGGCTGAATGGATCCGGGAAAACCACTCTCCTCCATCTTCTGTTGGGCAAACTGGAGCCGCATCAGGGGACAGTGACCCACGGTACTCGCCTGGAGGTTGCCTATTTCGACCAGCACAGGGGGCAGCTCGATCCGAATTTGTCCGTAGCCGATAACGTTTTTCCGGGAGGCGATACTGTGACGCTTAACGGAAGGAATCGGCACATTCTTTCCTATCTTCAAGATTTTCTCTTTACGGCGGAGACGGCTCGTGCTCCGATTCGCAAGCTATCCGGCGGGGAGAGAGCACGGTTGCTTTTGGCCCGCCTCTTTCTGCAGCCTGCAAATCTCCTCGTTCTCGACGAACCGACCAACGACCTCGACATGGAGACGGTAGAGCTGCTCGAAGAACGGCTTCTGGAGTTTGAAGGAACCCTCTTGCTCGTGAGCCACGACCGTGCGTTTCTCGATAACGTGACCACCAGCACTCTGGCGTTGGAGGGCGACGGACGGGTGCGGGAGTATGCCGGGGGGACGATCCAATGGCTGGATGATTTTGAGAAAAGACAGCAGGTGAAGGAGGCCCGACAATCCGCCCGAAAGGCCAAGGCCCCACAACCCCCTTCCACACCGGGAAAGGATCGCTCCAAGCCAAGAAAGCTGCTCAACAAGGAGCGGGAGGCTCTCCGGGTCCTCCCGGAACAGATCGACCGGATGGAGGCCGACCACGCGAAACTGGCCTCGCTGATGTCGACACCGGATTACTACCAGGATCGGGCCAGCGATCCGGCAGCCGATGCAGAGCGTCTTGCCCGACTCGAAGAACAAATCCTGAACGCCTACGCCCGATGGGAGGAGTTGACCGCGATGGAGGAATGAGAAATTTCCGCAAGGAGAGATTCGACTTTGTGTTGCTCCCGGTGTTGTGCGGTCCGCCAAATTTTGCTACTGTATTTCTATGAAGAATGATGTTCTTGCGGTCGAGGTGAAGGGAGTCATGCCTACGGCGAACGGATGCGCGGTTTTTCTTGGCAACAATGAAAAGGTCTTTGTGATCTACGTTGACCAAGGAATCGGGAATACGATCTCGATGACGATCAACAACGTAAAGAAAGAGCGACCGATGACTCACGACCTGATCGGGAACGTTTTTCAGGGCTTCGGGATCAAACTGGAGAGGATCGTTATCAATGATGTCGACGAGGGCACCTACTACGCACGGATGATTCTGAGAATGGAGAACGAAGTGGACACCAAGCTGGTTGAGATTGATGCGCGCCCGAGCGACTCGCTTGTGCTGGCCCTCCAGCTGAAAAAGCCAATTTTTGTCGATCGAGAGGTCATGGAAAAAGTGGATGACATGACAGAGATTCTGGACCGAATCGTGAATCAGGGCGGAGAAGAGGAGTAACGATGCGCCGGATTCTTCGCTGGGTAGTCTTCGGATTTCTTTTTCTCGCTCTTCTGGGGGGGGTGCTTCTGATCCCCGGTGTGCAGAAAGCATTGTTTCTGCAGCTGGCAGCAAGCGGTGATCGATCGGTCTCGGTCGAATATATCCACCTCGGTCCGGGAGGATTGAAGGTTCGAAACCTGGAGTTTGCCGCAGACGGGATTTTGGCGCGGATTCCCTCCGCCAACATCGGTTTTTCCTGGACCGGCTTGCTCAGGAAACAACTCCGGATCGAAGATTTTATCGTTGAGGATGTTTTCGTCAGAATGAGCGAGTCTGGAGCGGAGCCGGAGGAGGAGGATCCAGCGGGCGACGAGGTGATCGTTCCCGAGGATTTTCAGGGGCTTTTGGGCCAGGAGTTTCCGATTACAATCCAGCGACTCGAGGTGGATGGCCGGCTCGCGGTTCCCGGAGGCGATGAGCTTGAGTTTGCCATCAAAGGGCAGGACATCGCTCCAGCGAAGACCGGAGAGCTGAGATTTTCGCTGGATCCCTCGAAAGAAGCGGCGGAAACAATTCCAGCGGTTCAACTCTCGCTTGAGATCCCGGTGAGCGAGGCAGGGATCCTCACCGGCCTTCAACTGGAGGGCGAGATCCATTCACGAATGTCGGCAGCCCGGGGAGTCCTGAATTTGGAAGGTTCGGTGGTGCAGACCGACACGGGAGAGGACTACCAGGTCCATATCACGTCCGAGGAGTTACTGGCCGGAGGGGTGATCGCCCTCAAAGGGAATTTCGAAAAGACCCCAAAACAGCTCGATCTCGAATTGACCGGGCGGGGGGAGAATTTGGATTTTCTACAGCCGATGGTCGCAGAGCCGCTACCGCCCGTCTCCTTCGTAGTGAGAGGGCAAACTGATCTCGAGCCGGGTCGGGGATTCCGGGCGGGGAGTTTGAGCTTCCGGTTCGATGCCGATGCCGGAGCTTTTCCGGAATTTGGGGAACCGATTCGGGCGGACGGAAACCTAAGAATTTCGACCGGAGATGGAAATCGCCTCTCTCTCGATGAGTTAAGCCTCTCGGTAGCTCCCCCCGAGGACGCCCGGGCCTGGGTGGCACTCCAATTGCTGGAGCCGCAAGTGTTTCAGGGGACCGAGTCGCTTGGAATTCCCCAAAGTCGCTTCGCGGCGATAGAACTGTT
Organism: uncultured Puniceicoccaceae bacterium; assembly: GCA_964633135.1. Classification (GTDB taxonomy): domain Bacteria; phylum Verrucomicrobiota; class Verrucomicrobiia; order Opitutales; family Puniceicoccaceae; genus Puniceicoccus. Next base: position 6,938 of record CAZWFJ010000165.1, read on the forward strand.
CGTGCCCGCGCAATTTCTGAACTCCTTGACCAGTGAATGGAAATTCTCCGATTTCAAGGGCGCGGCTGATCTGGCGGGCAGCGAGGGAGGAATCTCCCTGCGAAAATCCGACCCCTGGACGGTATCCATGAGCCGGAACACGCCATCTGCGCAAACTGTGGAACTGGCCATCGAACCGACTTTCTCCTATACCGAAAAAAAGACCGCAGCTACGGCCGAATTAGAGATGACCGACTCGGGAAAAATCCTGAAGGCGGTTCTGTCCGGCGAGACACAGAAGACCAACTTCGAAGAGATTTCGTTTGAGCTGTCGCTCTCGGGAGACCTCGCGGCCCTGGTGCCTCTCGCCCCGGCTTCTGCAAAGATTCCCACCGGGACGATTGACTCCAGCTGGAAAGGTTCGGTTGGCGAGGAGATTCAATTGGACGGTTCCCTTGCCCTAAAGCAACTGGAAATGGATTCGCTTGAATCGGGCGACGCTGAGTTGCGGGTAAAGAATTTTCTGCTCTCGCGGAAGGACCAGGTCTCCGGCTCTGGAATCTTCGCTGTAGACTGGACTACTGCAGATGGCTCCAGCTCGGTCTCGGCACTAAGGCTGACCGCCGACCAACAGAAGAATGGCCGCTGGGCACTCTCCGCCGAGGAAGGCGTTTTCGTCGTCGATCCTCGCAGCTTTGCGACGAAAGAGTCCGGGAAGGTATCGCCAACCGAGGCGCAGAAGCCCGCCCCGCAACTCCCGAATCCCGGTAGCCTTGGAGTCTTGACCGATCCGCCCGGCCTCCCGGTGGATATCCGCAAAGTCGACCTCAAAGGGCGGATTGTTCTTCCCGATGGGGATCGCCGATTTCAGGTTGCGGCCGCCGATCTTCTGCCGTCGCAAGAGGGAACTTTTTCAATCAAGGTCGATGCCGATGGAAGCAACAACGTGGTCAGCGGTTCGCTGGCCGGGCAAATGCGACTCGACAGCACCGGCATTCTCTCCCGAATCAGCGCGAAGTTGGTCCTCACGGATGCGCCACTGGGCAGTGAGGCGATGGACGTTCACGGCGATCTGACCTACGCCCCGCGTTCACCCGACGACAACCTCCGCCTGGAAGTCCGGGCATCACCTGAAGGCCCCCCACTCGCTTCCCTCAGGGCGTCGCTTGCAGACGACAAAATGCACGCAAGTTTTGAAAGCGATTTTGCCCATTGGCTGAAATCCCCTTTGCGTGTGCTCATCCCCAATGTCTCGACCGGGCGCGTAAAGGGGGAGGCCTCCCTGCTGCCGAATGAGCTGAGAGTACAAATGGGAATCGCTGCACTCACCCCTCTGGACGGTTTTGAGAGCTACGAAGTGAGCCTTGACGGAAGGGTCTCATCACTCTCGCCACTGGATGGGAGCGCAACCCTTGTCGTAACCGACGCCAAAGACAAGCAAAGCGATCTTGCGCTGGTGGCAAAAGGAAACATGCGCGAGTCGTTAACCTTCCAATTGACCGGAAGTCGTTTAGACATGGAGGCAATCGAAGGATTCGCCAAAGTCTGGGGCAGCGGTGCCACGCCGGAGTCCACCCAGTCGGGTCAGGATACTGCGGATTCCGGGAGTACTGCGTCCTGGCCGCTAGCCGACTTGCCCTTTAAAATTGATGGCAGCTTTGCCGTTGCTGAGTTGATCCCAAAAGATCTTCCCGCCTTCAATGCGCTGGACGGTCGGGTTCTCGCCGATACCACACAGGCAACCCTCCGAGTCTCCGGCACTTGGATCGATGACTCTTCCATGACCATGGAGGGAAGACTGGCTCAGTCCGGACAAACGGTGGAAGGTACGATCAATTCCAAAGTGGATTCCCTGCCCATGGGCAAACTTCTCCGAGACATCAATCCCCAAGAAACCCCCTCAATTGAGGGACTCGCCTCGTTGGGGCTCTCGTTCGACGGCTCAGCCCAGTCGTTGGCGGACCTGCCGAACTGGATGGCGGGAACATTGGAGATTCAAGTCACAAACGGGGTCATTCGTTCTCTGAAACCCGAGGCCCGGGTAACGCGATTCGTCAGTGCAGGTTCTATCGCCGGATCCATCATCGGGGCGACTCTCAAGCGTCCCGGAGTCACCGCCCTCGGACAGGTAACCGATCTATTCAAGGCAATTCCCTTTCACGAACTGACGGCCAGTCTCGAGAGGACCAAAGAGCGAAAGACCATAATCGATAACCTCCATTTCAAGGGGAAATATTTTTCCATGCAGGGATCTGGCACCATCCAGGAGGGAGACCTGGACCAAATACCAGTCACCCCGATGAAGATGAACCTCAAACTCGGAAGCAAGCCTCCGTTGTCCGAACCACTGGAAGTGCTCGACCTTCTCGGCCCACAGGTAAACGAGGAGGGCTACCGGGAGTGGAAGAAAACAATTGAGATGACAGGCACATTGTCCTCACCCAATGCCGATAACCTGTGGAGCATGGTCCTCAGTGCCGTCGAGCGGGCGGCCACAATGAGTGCCAAGGATCTCGAGAAAGAACGAAAGAAAAAAGGCGAAGAAAGCCCTGACGATAAAAAATCATCAAAGGAAGAAGCGATTGAACAGGGGGTAAACCGCCTCCTCGAACTCCTGAGCCAATAGCGTCCTCAAAAATTCCCCTCCTGTTGCGAAGCACAGACGTTCGATGTTCGATGTTCGATGTTCCTGATCCCGATTACGATTACGATTACGATTATGATTATGATTACGAGAGTTCTCCGCTCTCTTGCCAGCCCGCGAAACCGCATCCTGATAAACTCCGTCGAGAACGTGATGCCGCCGCCTGAGACCGCTGCGCGAATCCCGCACCACGCGACTCGCCGTCGAAACTCTCGAATCCAAAGCATCTGTTCGCGCCGCCGAGGCGGAAATCCGCAAACTGCAGAGCACAGTCCGGCGCAAGGTGAGTCCAGAACCTCTCGACAGACTCTCCGGTTCGTAGGACTTGGGGCGTAACACCATCCCCCACAGTAGGTGGGTTGTTTCAGTGCCGACCTGAATCATTTTCGACAGGCGCAATTTTTTATGCAGGATAAGATAGGGGTAGGGATGGCGGGATTAACCGCCACCCCTCCCTCCGAACCGGACG